>DATKIY010000064.1:0-6950 GCA_035543875.1 Actinomycetes bacterium
GGTTGCGATGCCATCGTCAGCCGGATCATCACGGACGGTCCCAGCGAGATCCTCGACGTCGGCCAGACCACTCGGACCATTCCGCCTCCCCTGCGAAGGGCCGTGATCGCGCGTGACCGTACCGGCGTGGCCCGGCTGTTACTGACCGCCTGAGCACTGCGAGGTCCACCACATCGTTTTCTGGGCCGCTGGAGGCGAGACGGCCCTCCGCAACCTGGCGCTGCTGTGTCGGCGGCACTATCAGCACGTCCACCAGCGGGGATGGCAGGTCGTTGATCTGCCAGAAGGGGGCAAAAGCCTCGAACCGCCCTAACTCGCACTCGGCTCGTGATTCTTAGGGTAAATCCCATTTTCCAGGACTCACATGATCACCGCTGGTGATCCACCCTGCCCTAATTGCTACAGCCCGTGCGTATCTCGTCCGATGAATCGCCTGTGACCTGGGTTAACGAACTGCACACCCAGCACATTTGGATCGGCACGATAGGGGAGGACGGGTGACCGCACTCGTCGAGCGCAGCGGGGCAGCCCACGCGTTCCGCACCGCACGATTCACCGCGATGGCGGTGGTCGCGCATCCAGGCGTGCGCGAAGCCGTCGTACGACGCCTGCACATCCTTGGCGCCGCTGACGTGGCTGAAGCCGCCAGCGTGGCCGAAGCCAGGGCGCGAGCCATGGCCGTCGGACCGCGCGACCTGTGCGTGATCGATCTCGCCTTACCCGACGGGTCGGGGCTCGCTCTACTCGCTGAACTTCGTCAGGCCGGCTGGTCACGCTGTGTAGCGCTCTCACCTGGAGATGATCCTTACTCCGTTCGCGCCGCCATCGCTGCTGGCGTCAAAGGCTTCGTGGTCACTGGCTCGACCCAAGACGGACCTCGACCGGCACCGGGTACTCGTGGCCGCAGCACATCGGGCCCAGATGGGCTGTCTGCGCGCGAAATCGAGGTTCTCTCGCTGGTTGCGCAGGGCCGTTCCAACCGCGACATCGGCGGCGAGCTGAACCTTTCGGCCCTCACCGTCAAGAGTCACCTGGCACGTATCGCGCGCAAGCTCGGAACTGGCGACCGAGCCGAAATGGTCGCTGTGGCTCTTCGCGCCGGCGTCATCAACTGACCATCCGGCGTCATCAGCCGACGTATCCAGGCCGAGAACTAGCTGACCTAACCAACCGAACTGATCGTCATCTGACGAGCGCCCGCGTACCGTAGCGGCGTGACTGTCGAGCGCGCCATCGTCCCGTTGCTCGAGCCGCGCGATGGGATGCCCACCGTCGTCACCACTGGGGCCGCTCTCGAGGCGGCCACTGAAGCATTAGCCGCGGGCGAAGGACCTATCGCCATCGACGCCGAGCGGGCGAGCGGCTACCGCTACGGGCACCGCGCCTATCTGCTCCAACTTCGTCGGGCTGGCAGTGGAACAGTGATCATCGACCCCGATGCCCTGCGCGACCTTTCCCTGTTGGCCCCGGTCCTGGCCGAGCCGGAGTGGGTCTTGCACGCCGCCAACCAGGACCTCCCGTGCCTCGCCGATCTCGGGCTTCGACCCAAGCAGCTGTTCGACACCGAACTGGCTGGCCGCTTGCTCGGTCACCCCCGGGTCGGGCTCGGCGCAATTACCGAGTCAGTCCTCGGATACCAACTCGAGAAAGGACACGCCGCGGTCGACTGGTCAACTCGACCGATCCCTGACGACTGGCTCCGCTACGCCGCGCTGGACGTCGAAATTCTGGTCGAGCTGCGCGACGCACTCGCGGCTGAACTCGACGAGGCGGACAAGACCGAGTGGGCGCGCCAAGAATTCGAAGCAATCGCGGCCGCACCCGAGGCGACCCCTCGACAAGACCCGTGGCGGCGCACCTCTGGTATTCATCGGTTGCGCAAACCTCGACAGCTTGCATCGGTCCGCGAGTTGTGGTTCGCGCGCGACGAGCTTGCGCAACAACGCGACATCGCACCAGGCCGAATCCTTCCCGACTCGGCCATTATTTCGGCGGCCGTTGAGCAGCCCGCCGACCGCGAGGCGCTGCTCGCGCTTCCGGTGTTTGGCGGCCGCGCTACTAAGCGAACCGCTTCTCGATGGTTGTCCGCGCTTGAGCGAGCCAGGGCGCTTCCAGACGATCAGCTCCCTGCGACTGTGCTGATGTCGGACGCACCTCCCCCGGCACGCTCTTGGCCTGATCGCGATCCCGAAGCGGCAGGCAGGCTCGGCGTACTCCGCCCGGCGATTGCCGCGTTGGCTGACGAACATTCCCTGCCAACCGAGAACCTCTTGACTCCCGACAGTCTGCGTCGAGTGGCCTGGGCACCGCCCGAGGACACCAGCACCGAGTCGATTGCCGAACGACTGCGCGAACTAGGTGCGCGACCCTGGCAAGTTGAACTCACGGCAAGACCGATTGCCAAGGCACTCGAGCGTGTCCGGCTTGAGCAGTCGACGACCTAGTCGGTCGAGATAGCTGTCACAGTGAGGGGCACCGAAGCTTTCGTTAACCGAGAGTTCGTCGACGGTCTGCTTTCGGTCCTGGCTGACGCCGGTGATCCAGAACGCGCGCTGAAGCAACAGGCATACATGAAGTCCGTCCTGCCTTACTACGGCATCTCGATGCCCGACCTTCGCCGGATCACCACCGCGGTCATGCGCGAGTACACGTTTGATGGCGCCGAACAGCTTCAAGCAACCGTCCGGTTTGTCTGGGACAACGTCACTCACCGCGAACAGTGGTACGCGGCACTAACACTCCTCGGCGCGAAGCAATTCAGCGCCTTCCGAAACCTTGAGTTTCTGGACCTGTACGAACACCTGATCATCACCGGCGCTTGGTGGGACGTGGTAGACGATGTCGCAACGCATTTCGTCGGTCCGCTGCTTCGAGCCGAGCCGGAGGTGATGACGCAGGTGTTGCGTCAGTGGGCGGCCGACGACCACCTTTGGCTACAGCGATCCGCGATCATCGCCCAGGTTGGAGCAGGCACGGAAACTGACACCGAACTCCTGCGCCAAGTGATTGAGCCGAGCCTGGAACGCCGCGAGTTCTTCCTCCGCAAGGCGATCGGGTGGGCCCTTCGCGACTACGCACGTACCGAGCCAGAATGGGTGCGTACGTTCGTGGCTGAGCACGACGACCGACTCAGCCCACTGTCGAAGAAGGAAGCCACAAAACACCTGGTTTGAGACTCGTCAGCGAGGTTACTGGCGAGTAATATAGATTCGCTGGTCGTCAGCTCACTGCACAGGAGGCGCTCGTGCCCGGTTCGATACGCGACGTGGTGTTCGTCGACGGTGTACGAACGCCGTTCGGCAAGGCTGGCAGTCGTTACGCCGAGACGCGGGCAGACGACCTTGTGGTCAAGGTGATCCGCGAGCTGCTTCGTCGCAATCCCCGACTACCGGCCGAACGCATCGACGAGGTCGCGATTGCGGCAACCACCCAGATCGGCGACCAGGGGCTGACACTCGGTCGAACAGCCGGGATCTTGGCCGGTCTCCCCCGGTCGGTTCCCGGCTACTCCATCGACCGCATGTGTGCCGGCGCCATGACAGCCGTTACGACCACTGCATCTGCAATCGCTTGCAACGCATTCGATATCGCCCTTGCAGGCGGGGTCGAGCACATGGGCCGCCACCCGATGGGCGAGGGAATTGACCCCAACCCGCGCTTTGTTGCTGAGCGGCTCGTAGATCCTGACGCGCTCGTGATGGGCAACACTGCCGAGAACCTGCACGACCGGTTTCCTCATCTCACCCGCGAGAGAGCCGATGCGTTCGCCGTCGGCAGCCAGGAAAAGTTAGCTAAGGCATACGCAAACACCAAGATTCAGCCTGACCTTGTGCCAGTTGCTACGCGCAACACCGATGCCGGTTGGGGGCTGAGTACGTCAGACGAACCACCACGACCGGGTACAACCGCCGCAGCACTGGCGAACCTTCGTACACCTTTCCGCACACACGGCAACGTGACAGCTGGGAATGCTGCCGGTTTGAACGACGGTGCCACTGGCTGTCTGCTGGCCGCAGCCGACACCGCCGACGAACTCGGGCTCAGCAAGAAGATGCGCATGGTCGGCTTCGCGTTCGCTGGAGTCGACCCCGAAGTGATGGGCGTTGGTCCCGTTCCGTCTACCGAAAAAGCACTGGCACGCGCCGGTATGAGCATCGATGACATCGACCTGTTCGAGATCAACGAGGCCTTCGCCGTGCAGGTCCTCGCGTTCTTGGACCACTTCGGCATCGCCGATGACGACCCTCGAGTCAACGCCTACGGCGGAGCGATTGCTGTCGGACACCCGCTGGCGTCATCGGGCGTTCGACTGATGATTCAACTCGCGCGACAGTTTGACGATCAGCCGACAGCGCGGTTTGGACTCACCACGATGTGCGTGGGTCTTGGTCAAGGAGCCACCGTCATCTGGGAAAACATCCACCACTCAACCGTAGGGGCGGCATGAGCGACGCTGCAAACCCGTCAACGTCGCTACCAGAGTTTCCAGACGAGGTCGTCACACATGCCCGGGTGAACTACGTAAGCCTTTCCGGCGACACCGGCACAGCCGCACTCATCACCCTCGACAATAGCTTTGACCACAAGCGCCCTAACACTTTTGGGCCTGCGTCGCTCGCGTCATTGGCACGCGCACTTGACGAGGTAGAGGCCCGTGAAGACTTGGTTGCGGTATGCGTCACGGGCAAGCCCTTCATCTTCAGCGTCGGTGCTGACCTCAAGGTCTTCCGACAGCTCAGGTCGCGTGACCAAGTGCTTGAGATCGGTCGGCTCGGTCACTCGGTGTTCCGACGGTTGGGCGAACTGCCCATCCCCTCCTTTTCGTTCATCAACGGTGCAGCCATGGGCGGCGGCCTAGAGGTCGCACTCAACTGCACCTACCGCACCGCATCGACAGGTGCCGCCGCCATTGCGCTACCCGAGGTTTCCCTCGGACTGATCCCCGGGTGGGGTGGTGCCTTTTTGCTGCCTCACCTGGTGGGACCAGTCAAGGCGGTCAAGGTCATCGTCGAGAACCCCCTGAATACCAACACGATGCTGAAGCCACGAGATGCGATGGAGCTCGGCGTCGTTGACGCGTTGTTTGAACCAGCGGACTTCATCGAGGAGTCCCTCCGGTGGACAGCACAGGTTCTCGACGGATCCGTGGAGGTCCCGCGACCAGAACGCGCTTCGGACGATGAGTGGGCAGCTGCCATAACGGCTGCGCGTTCCTTTGTCGCGATGAAGACCCAAAATGTTCCGCCAGCTCCAGGGCGCGCCATCGAGCTACTGGCAGCCGCACAAACGTCCGATCGCGACACTGCGTTCGCGGCTGAGGACGATGCGCTCGCCGACCTGACGATCAGCCCAGAACTCGCCGCGTCGTTGTATGCGTTCGACTTGGTACAAAAGCGGGCTAAGCGCCCCATCGGGGTGCCGGACAAGAAATTGGCTCATCCGGTCACCAAGGTTGGGATCGTGGGCGCTGGACTCATGGCTGGTCAGCTCGCCCTGTTGTTCGCGAGGCGCGCGCACGTACCGGTCCACTTGGTCGACATCTCACCAGAAAAGGCTTCGCAAGGGTTGGCTGCCATTCACGGCGAAATTGACGCGCTGGCAAGCAAGCGACGAGTCTCGCCGGACGAGGCCAATCGACTCCGCGGACTGGTCAGTGCAGGAACGGACCTGAGCGAGTTCAACGACGCTGACTTTGTCATTGAAGCGGTGTTCGAGGACCTCGACGTCAAGCGCCAAGTGTTCGCCGATGTGGAGGCTGTCGTCTCAGACACCTGCATAGTGGCGACAAATACTTCGTCGCTGTCGGTCGGTGAGATGGCCGAGAAGCTGCGATGCCCTGAGCGCGTCATCGGGTACCACTTCTTCAACCCGGTCGCGGTCATGCCGCTACTCGAAGTTGTTCGTACACGCCACACCGACGACGCCACGCTGGCGACCGCCTTCGCCCTCGCCGCGCAACTCAAGAAGTCTGCGGTCTTGGTCAAGGACTCCCCAGGGTTTGTCGTCAACCGACTCCTCACCCGGTTGCTCGGCGAGGTCACGGGTGCAGTCGATGAAGGCACCCCGCTGGCTGTTGCAGATCGTGCTCTCGCGCCACTAGGGCTTCCAATGTCGCCCTTCATGCTCTTGCAGCTCGTAGGGCCAGCAGTCGCGCTGCATGTGTCCGAGACGATGCATGAGGCATTTCCCGATCGGTTCCAGGTCTCTCCAAAAGTGCAGAAGCTAGTGACAGATGGGAAAACTGCGATCTACACGTTTGCGGACGGTTCGCCACACATTGATGTAGAGGTGGCTGCAATTTTCGACGGCGGGAGTAATCCCTCGTCGAAAGACGAGGTGTTCCAACGCGCCATGACCGCGATCGCCGAAGAGTGCCGAATGATGGTCGACGACGGAGTGGTCGCTGGCCCACAAGACATTGACCTCTGCATGGTGCTCGGTGCCGGCTGGCCATTCTGGCTGGGCGGCATCACGCCATACCTCGACCGTTCGGGATTAAGCGAATCGACCTCAGGTCGCCGCTTTCACGACCAGGCCCTCACCGCTACTCCCTGACACCGATCAGCTGTTGCTGGGCGTCAAGGTGCACAACCCTGCGTTGATCTCCACGGACGACAACCACATCACCTACATCGTTGGTGACGGCGATCCAGCCGTCCTGGGACACGAAAGGCGCCGCACCCATTTGCGGAGTGACACCGGCTACGACACTCGGATGTTCCGGTGGACCTACGACCAAACCAGTTCGCCCGTTGGCTTTGCGAACCACTTGGACGATCTGGTGCCCGTCGTCGACCAACCGCGCCGGTCCGGAATCCAGCCACCCGGCAGGGAGCCGGACTTGCTGCTGCCCGCCTGTGTGAGCGTCGATCACTTGCACATCACAGCCAAGAACGAGGCAGCCACGTCCAACCAGAATTGAGTCTGCTTGTACGTCAAGGACGCCTGTA
>DATKIY010000065.1:0-14733 GCA_035543875.1 Actinomycetes bacterium
ACAGGAAGTAACAGTCGCATGCCAGCACCCGTGCACTGGCTGCAGTAGAAGCCTCGACTGGAGCTGGCTCAGCCTCTGGCATGCAAGGTGGCGGTGGAACTTAGCCCTGACTTGAGTCGGACAGTCTCTTCGCAGACCACGCGAATGCGGAACGTGCCGCTCACATGCGCCGTGATGCGCCAGTCGAATCCGCCCTGCCGATTGGTGGTGTCGGTGATAAACGACACCCAGTGGCCCTGCGGGTCCCTGACGAGTGCATCGACTCGGATGCCTTGCTCGCGGGACTCGATGTGCCCATAGAGGTGGGTGGGCCGATCGACGTGGATGCGGCTGTCGCTGAGGTGTGCCACCACCACACGATGCACCTTTGACGGAGCTGCAGCGGACGTTTTCGGTGCCATCAGCGGATTGCCAGCGAACTCGACTCGGTACTTTGCGTTTGTTCGGGCCGTATGGTGAAACAGGAAGGCACCATCGGCATTTGTTAAGTCGTTGCCCACCAACCGCCAATGCGTCGACACTGCGCTCAGCTGGTAAAGGGCAACATCTTGACCTGCGGCGGTCTTTTGGTATTGGTCGCGCAGAGCGCCAGATACATCCAGCCTGCGGCCGTAGTTCGTCTCGGTCGGCGTCACATGCACGCTGAGCTGGCTCGGTCCGGAACCGTCGAACTGACCGAAATCGGGCACGGTGGGCAAGCCGCCCTGCGCGTCGAACGCGACGGCACCCAAATGGGCAACATCGTCCAACCCTGTCCCGCAATTGTGCTGGTACCGCCCAGCAAACCGTGTCACAGCACCCGTACCGGGATCGAACTCAATCTCATCAATCTGGAATGACGAGTACGACTCCGAACAATTGTGGCCGTCGAAGGCCAGGGCGAAACCCGCATGCGAGGCGTCTTGGTTTGGGTACAGCTGCGCTGCCAGGTAAGTGCCGCCGGCGGTAAGGGTTTCGCCCTGGGGAGCCGCAAAGGTTGCGTTGACGTGGTGGTCCCACGACCTTCCCGTAACCGTCACCGCGGTCGCGTCCCCAGTGGCGTGGAAGGTCGACTGCCACCCAAATTGGACCTCTTTGGTCGGGTCCTGGCTGCCACTGGCGTTAGTCGTCACCTGATGCCAATCGGTAGCACCAACGACGTCCCCCGACAGCGCAATATTGGCCGAGATGTCACCACCGATCACCAGAGTGCCCGCGTAGTCGCCAATTACGTCTGGCGTAAATGTCAGCATGATTTTGCACGAGCTACCAGCCGCCAACAAAGCCCCAGCGCAGGTCTCCGAATCGATGGTGAACGGAAAATCAACCGAATCGGCCGGGACGCTGTCAGCGGCAACTTGGATATTTGACAGCTGCATCGAGCTCGATCCGGCAGTGACACGCACGGGAACCGTCTTGCCTGATGCACCCAGTTCCTGCGACGGCCAATCGACATTCCAAGGCACCACGTGCGCTGGGGCAGCTAGCGCGTCCTCGCCGAACACAACCTCGCCGAAAATCGGAGGCGAATTCTTGAATTCGCAGTGCTGAACGAACGAGAGTGACAGCTTGGTCAGATCGGTTCCTGAGAACTCGATGTCGCGCACCGTGAACTCGCCAAAAGCCTTGTTGCATCCACGGCCATCACCAGCGACGTCGATTCCAGGGCTGACATCGTCACGAAATGACGCGCGCGTGGCGTTCGTGTAGGTCCCAACAGCCAGCGGCTCACCGCGAACGGAGGCAAAAGTCAGAAAGAACCAGTCTCCATTTGCGCCGTCCACGATCATTTCAATCATGTCGTTCTCGGCAGTCATAACATTCCCGCCGATGTCATCTACCGGCTCGCTGTACGCGTAGTTGTTCCCCTGGCCGATGGAGTCGCCCGTGGTGCTGTACATCGTGACGAACGTCTGCGTGTCAACGGCAGCCTCACTTGGCAGGGCAGCTGCGATGATGCCAGCGGACGCGAGGGTAGCCGCGAGTGAGCAAACCAGGATTCGCCGAACTGTAGACCACGCCGACACACGGACTCCTCGAATCGATGAAAGTCCGTGGAGTCTAAAGGATCATGGTGCTGTAACCGCATGGATCGCCCAAGCACCACTCGATGGGCCGAACGAACTCAATCCGCTAGGACCTCAACCAGCCAGCGCTCACACTCTGTGAACAAGGTCGGGTTCGTCTCCATCGTGTAGTACGCCAGGGCGATCAGGCTCTGCGACAGCACCCACCCTCGGGCACGCGCCCAAGTGGCATCGTCAACCGAAAGGGCGCTTCGGAGTGTTCCGCGCGCGGAGGCTGGAAGCAGTTTCCACGCCACCATGACATCGCACGCCGGATCACCCACAGCCATCGTGCCGAAGTCCAGCACTCCGCTGAACCTTCCCCGCTGCACGAGCATGTTTCGCGAGTCGAGGTCCCCATGAATCCACACCGGTGAGTCCGTCCACTCCGGCACTTCGAGCGCTAGCTCCCAGATAGCCGTGACAGCCCCGACTTCGATCGAATCACCGAGCGTCGCCATCGCCTGGTGCATCCACTCGTCTCTTTCCGCGATCGGTCCACCTCGTCCATCTGGAGGTGGACCCCCGGCTGGATCAATGCGCTCCAACGCAGCGATGAACGCAGCCAGGTCGAGTGCCGCTTGGTGAGGGTCGGTGATGCGGTCGATCATTGCCGTCTCCCCCTCAAGCCAGCGACAAACCGTCCAGTTCCACGGGTATTCGTCAGTTGGTTCACCCAGGGCGATCGGTTCAGGAATTGCCAGGGGCAACAGCGGCGCAAGCTTGGGCAGCCAACGGTGTTCCGCAACCGGCGAGTCGCTCGCACTTTCAATGCGCGGAAGTCGGACTGCCAGGTTTGCACCCAAGCGATAAACGGCGTTGTCCGTTCCAGCTGGCTCAACACGGTCGATGGGTAGGTCAGCCCACTCAGCGAATTGCCCAGCAATCAATCGACGCACTAGCTCAGCATCGATGTCGAACTCGTCGGCGTACATCTTGCCCAAAGCTGAACCCCTCTCGGCGGGGCTCCAGTCTGGTCACTTGCAAGAATGGGAACAAACCGGTTTGCAACGCGTAACTGGGCCCGAGCTGTCACTGAACCATGGTCCAGCCGGGCACCTTGATTTCGGCTGACGCAAGCGCTCTTCGAAGGTCGGGTTGCATAGCGCCGCATATGCCGTACGGAATGTGCACGTGATAGACCCCATCTGGTGTCGTGGCGAGCACACCAAGATGCCAAGAGTGCCGATGTAAGAGGATCGCTGGGCATCCCAGTGGTTGCGGAGTTATGTCTTTGGCACTGAGCTGCTCCATCACCTGTTGGAAATGGGCGCCGTCGCTTCTGAGGGTGTACCGGCTCCGCTGGTCGCCCTTGTGCTCGCATATGAGCAAGCTGGTCACTGAATTGAAGGGCACCATCCGCCGAATCGACGCCTGACCACTGAGCTCGGAGCAACTCAGCGACTCGACCGGCAAGCCGTGGAGTGTTTCGCCCTTTGGTGCGGGTGGAGTGGTTACGGAGTCTCTCACCTCGGGGCGACCGGTAATGGTCGAATCAATGCAACCGCTGAGGGTTAACACGACGCCAACCAGCACAACTAGGTACCGAGAGCCCCTCACGTGCATGTGACGGCACTCAACCACACCTGGTTCCCAGGAGCCGACTAGGCAGATCGAGTGTCGAGCGCACGCCCGATCGTGGTCATTGTTGGCGTCGACGGGAGCCGAAATCCGGGAGGTGGAACAAATCATTGTCGTGAACTGGCGCTTGGAACCAGTTGCCGGTAGCGACTGTGCGGTCACAAACCGTAAGACATTTGCGTACTCATTGACCGCCAACCCGGAATGCCGACAGGATCGGCAGTCTAGGGGGCCGAACCGGGAGAGCTCATGCACACCAAGGTTCTGTTAGTCGCCGCAACTTCGAGCGCACTCATGCTGGGACCAACAACACCTCTATTCGCGGGAGCCGACGTCACCGCGCCATCCCTAGCAGTGCCGCCGTACGCCAAGTTCGTCGTGGGGCAGCAGCTGAGCACCGGCGACCTGGGGGATGTTCGTGAGCGTGTGTCATGGGAAGCAGCTGACGATCCGGGCGGTGTCGGTCTTGAGGACATCCGAGTGTGGGATAGGTACACGGAGGACGCCACTTGGAATCGACGCCTCGTGTACCGCGGCCTCGGAATGAGTACAGAGGTTGTGGGTAGAAGTAACTCCATCTTCACGTGCAGCGGCTACCGCCAGCAGTACTTCCAAGTCACTGCCCGTGACTTCGCCGGAAACTCATCCACCGACAAGACAGGTGCCACACCGCGCACTGTCGACCAAACCGGTATCTACCTTCCGTGGAGCGACGTTAACTCCCAACGGGACTTTGACGTAGTTAGGTCAGGCAACTGGGACACGTCCAACTTCGACGGGTGGATCAACGGCACAACCTGGAAGACAAGGCAAGAGGGAGCATCAGTGTCTTACACGCGCACCTACGAGAAGGGACAGGCCGTGGGTCTCGTGATGCCGACAGGACCAGAGCGAGGAGAGGCTGACATATTCGTCGACAACACATACAAGACCACGATTGACACGAACAGCCCATCGAATGTGCACCGAGTTTTGACTTTCCAGACGAAGATGCCCGCAGGCAGCCACACATTGAAAATCGTTAATCGGGCGACTGTCGGCCATCCAAAAATTGACATCGACGCCGTCGTTTACAACATCTACGGACGAGGTTGCTGAAGCGCCTTGACTCAGACACGTTCATAGCTTCTCCATCAGTTCGACACGTTCACCCGCGCGATCTCCGCGAAGCGGCACAGTGCGTTGACTCGGCGGAGTTGTTCAGGTGAGTTCACGGCGGCGTCGAGAAGCGCCTCAGAGCACACCACGACGGCCAGCGCCTTCGCCCGGCTGAGCGCCACATTGAACCTGTGTAGGTCGTACAGGAACTCAACGCCACGTGGCGCGTCCTCGGCACTGGAACTAGTCATCGAGTAGATGACGACGGGCGCTTGTTGCCCTTGGAACTTGTCGACGGTCCCAACACGAGCATCGTCCGGCAAACGTCGCTGGATTTCTCCGACTTGACTGTTGAACGGCGCGACAACCATCACGTCAGTTGCGGTCAGCGGGGTCCGGTTGCCCTCATGGTCAACAAAGTCCTTGCCGATCAGCCCACGCCAAAGCTGCTCAACCCGATCTGCCTCTTCGACGGAGCGGGCCGCGTTGGCTGTGTGCTCAACAGTCACCAAGCGCAACCCATTGCCCGCAAGCTCGCCCTCGCCCAAGATCTCGTGGCGCTCTCTCTCAGGGGCAGACTCAAGCCGTCCCTCATAAGCCATCTCGGAGACAAACGACGTGATATCTGGGTGCATACGATAAGTAAGATCGAGAAAGATGCCGCGGTCGTCTGGGATCGTGTCGTGCCCATCCAAAAGATGCTCCAGCGCCGAGACGCCGGAGCCGTCGGGATGCTGGCCTTGCGAAGGCTGGGCCAGCTGTTGTGGATCACCGAGCAAAACCATCGACGACGAGGCCGGCGCAATCGCGACCGCGTTTGCCAGAGAGAACTGTCCGGCCTCGTCCACCACTAACACGTCTACCGAGTCGCGCATCATCTCGTGCGCCCAAAGCCACGCCGTCCCGGCAAGTAATTGTGTTTCTCCCGATTCAAGTGCGCCACGTGCCGCGTCATTCGAGCCAACAACGGCAACCTCGTCGACGCCACAGTGCTCGTCCACACCGCATTTCTGGACTCCAGGACGACCCACGGCGCGCAGCAGGTTGCCAATGACCGCGTGTGAAGGTGCCGTGATACCGACTCGCTTGCCGTCGTCTAGCAACTGACGAATCAGTTCGGCACCACTCCTGCTCTTGCCGCTTCCGGGAGGTCCTTGCACGGCCAACACGGTGCCGTTAAGCCCCCTCCCGACCCCCACGACTGCGGCCTGAGCGTTTCCACCCCCCCGATTGACCAACCCCTCCGGTACGCGTCGCTCGAGCATGGACAACACCAGCGGATGTGGGTGGCCGTCGAGCAATGCCTGCGCACTGGTAGCGATCGACTTACTCAGCACTTCGGTGCCAACCGGTCCGGGGGGTCCAAATCCGCGCGACCGTTTGGGATCGTCCTTGCGCTTCACGACGATGTATCCCGCGGTCGGTTCAAGCTCGACCACCGTGCCCGCGGACTCGTGATCTTGAGCGTCGTGGACCGTCTTGCCGAGTTTCACCTTCGTGTCCTGCGGAGAGAATTCATATCGCCACAAGCGGCTCTGCTTTTCTTTACCCACCTCTTGCGGAGCCGACAACGGTCCGAGCGCCGAGCCGTCGTACTCATACTCCTCCTCCAAGAGCTCCTCAAGTCGAAAGAACTCCCACCATGCCGGCCGGTTCTCGCGTCGATGCCACTGCACGAGGTCCGCGACGAGCTGATATCCAGCCATCTGAAGATTCGACGCAAGAGCTAGCTCCGCCCGTTCCAGGTCAGAGATGACCTCCTCAGGAATTGGCACATCCTCTGGGCGGGTCAGCGGGCCGTGCTGTACGGCCAGCTCAGTGCGGCGCGCTTCGAGCCAGGCATGAAGGTCGCGCGTCGAGCGCACGTCATCTCGGTTGTACGCCTCAATCTGGTCGAGAATTGCCTGATCGGGTTCGACGAGCCATCGCTCGTAGGCGATTACGCTAGACAGGGCATCCGCGACCTCCTCGTTCTGATTCCGCTCGCCCGCCCAGTAGAACGCCTCCATTTTCTTGATGGAGTACGACGACTTGCTGACCCGCATTCCTTGCCTCACGACCGAGTAGAGGTCGACGAATCTCTCGCCGCGCAGCAACCGATCCAACTCGGACTCGCGGACACCATGGCGACTGGTTAACCGTTTCAGCGCGGTTACTTCGTACGGTGCGTAGTGGTAGACGTGCATTCCGGAATGCCGATGCCATTGGGCGAGTAGACGGTTGACGAGATCAATCGTGAGCTGACGTTCCTCGTCGATGCTGTGTGCCCAGATGGGCGTGAACTGACCCTGCATATCCCCCAGCCCTGCGAGATATTCGCGGCCCCTGCCGTCTTCAGCGAATGGGTCGCCCTCAAAGTCAAGGTAGAGGTCGCCGACGTCAGGAGCGGGTAGACGCTGGAGTCCGACGCGTTCCTCTGGTGGCAACAGCAAGTACGACGGCTGGCCGGTGGCCCGCTCCTTAGCCTGCTCGGCGGCTTGCTGAACCATCCGCTCACGTGACGCCAAGCCAATCTGGGGCGGCAATTCGGCGGCGGATCTTTGTCCTAGCTCCTTGAGAGTGGAGATGCCATGCTGGCGCAGAAGTGCACGATGGTCGTTGCGCATGAACGCGACGAGGTTCAGGTCATCGGTTTTCTGCCAGAGCACCGAACATGACGAGATCCATCGGCACTGGCCACAGTGGGCTACCCGAACCGGTTCTGTGTCTATTGGGTTCTCGACGAAGTCTCGCAGCCGGCCACGAGCCCGATGCGTGAATGAGGAGACGTCTACCAGCCTCCACTCGTGTGTTTCATTGTCGCCGGTCACGACATAGATGCGGTCAGGCTGGATACCTTGAAGCTGCGCCAGCCGATCTGCGTAAATCGACATCTGGAGAAGCGCGGCAACTTTGAGTCGCCGAGCGAGTTTGGTGTCAGCGACCTCGTAGGACCAGTTTCCAAAGTTGGACGGGCGCTCTACGCGCAGTAGGAAGTCCGCTTGCCCGCCCCACATACCGTCGAAGAAAGTACCCTGGTAAACCACGTCGACGCCCGACTTCATTGCTTCGACAGTCTGCTCTTCCGCCAAGCTTCGACCTTCAGCGTCAAACCTCGTGGGAATCTCGACAACTGAACGACCCTCAGACCTGAGGAACTCAAGGTAGTCACGTTCGTGTTCGAGTCCCTTTTGGAAGATGAGTTGCAACTCGTCGTCATCCGCCACCGGCTTGGTCCGAGTTCCACCGACAACCGCAAGATCGAGGGTCGTCAGGTGCCGGCAAGCTAGATGCTTTGTGAGGTCAGTCGGACTCAGCGCCAGCTGACCACCAAGGCGTTGCACGTTTTCTCCCGCAGTTGGCGAAGTGTTCAGCCCAACGTACGAATGGGCCCGAGTATCAGGGAAGGTCCTAGATTACCCAGCCCGTGCGAGATGTCGCGCGTTATCAGGTAGGCGCCGGAACAGACCCTGGAGAACCTGGGCAGTGCCATTTGGAACACGATTGCGCCCTGTCACCTAGTTCACGCGTGCGCACTCGTCCAACCGGAGCGACATGGAGTGCTGGAAACCAGGAACCGCAGCGCTCATCGACTCAGCTGTTGCTTCATTGTTCAACTTGAAGCGGTAATGGCACTCCTCGCCAGTGCTCCCACATCGCTACGCACGATTTAGGTGGAGTTATTGAACCTTTGCCAGGAAACCGCTGGACCGGATGATGCCGCCGTAGATTACGGCGTTCCCATCCACCGCAACCGCCTCATACAACGGTAAACCTGTCGGGAAGGTCTGCACCAATCCCTGCACTACGCGGTTGCCCGATTGGCTAATGCTTGTGACCAGCACTGGTCCGGCGTAACCCCCTGGATAACCCACAACAGCAACGCGCCCATTCACTACCTGCGCGCGGGAAAGCACGCAGGTGCACGAGAGCCCAACGACGCCACGGAGCCCGTAGTCGTTGTCAAGGTTTCCGTTCGGCCGGATTCGAACAGATCCGTAAGCATTTTTACCCTGCAACGCAATCGTGATGACGTTGTTGGCATCGACACCAATCGCGGTCGGAGCCACGTAGTCGACGCTCGGTGAATGGATCTTGAATTGGACGACGCCAAACCCCGCGTCGATAGAACCGCGGTTGTCGAGCCTAAAAACGTGGCTCTTATCGGGGTCCGGATCTCCGTAATGGTCGGCAGCGATCAACACCCGGTTCCTTGAGTCAACAGTGAGATCGTCGATCCAGTCGTATTTGAATAGATCGATACGCCGAAGGCCGTCCCCCGCGAACCTGTCGTCCAAGGCGCCAGAAGGTTCCAGTCGATAGATCCAGTCGTCGGCGCGGTCGTCACCGGCTCCCATCACGCCGACCACGATGCGGCCGGTGCGGTCAACTGCGACCCCCAGTTGGCCGTAGGGAGTGTTGCTCAACTTTAACCGCAGGGTGCGGACCCCATCTCCGGAGAACGAGGTATCCAGAACGCCGTCATTGGTCCAGCGAACGACGGTCAGCTTCTTGTGCGACCCCCGGGCTGAGAACGCCGAAAAGAACGCCGAGACCGACGATCCGTCATTGAGAACCGCGTGGTCATAGTCGACCGGCAGATGTCCTTGGTTGCGGGCCGACGTCCTGGCAATGCCGTTGTCGCCGAAACTGCTGTCGAGGGTGCCGTCAGCCAACGTGCGCACCACGAAAATGCCCGACCCCGACGAGGTGTACGTCGTGCCTGACGCGTACACCAGACCGTTGGTGACGCTGATCGTTTCCATATTCCCCGACGACCCAGCTAGCTGCGGCAAACGTAAAACGCCGTTGCCGGAGAAGCTGGGATCGAGGGACCAGGACCCAGCCGATGCGGCTGATGCTGTGACAGACAGCAGACCTGCGACGGCAACTACTGCCAAGGACCTCGATCTGCGCATGACGGCCTTCCCTTGTAGTTAGTCAATCTTCGCGATGTACGCGTCCCGACCGACGCTTCCCCCGATGAATAGGTGAGTGCCATCAAGAGCTACGCCATCTATCCACTCATTTGTAGTTGCGGGGAACAGATCGATTCGCCCTTGGAAGACTCCGTGCCCGTTTGCGCTGAATCGTGTTGCCACAACGGTCTGAAGGTCGCCCAATATGCCATCGAACGCCACTGCCCCATCAACTACCTGTGCATGGCGCGGCAAACATGCGCACGTGACACCAAGGACGCCAGCATCCCCGTAGTCCGGGTCGAGGTCTCCGTTCGTCAGCACTCTTGCCGCGCCGTACGTGCTGGCCGAACTCCCAGTCAACGCCGCGGTAATCACGTTGTGGCTATCAACACCGACGGCCAGCGGATACGTGAACATTTTGGGAGCGAGCCGGAGCCCGACTCGGCCGTCATCGGAGAAGTTCGTATCAGTGCTTCCATCGGGCTTTAGCCGTATCAAGTAGCCCCGAGCCGTCGACGCATCTTCAGTGTCATCGGTTGCAAATATCACGCGGTTGTTGTGATCGACCGTGAGCGCATCTACCCAATCCCACTTGAAGTAGTCGAGCCTCTTGACGCCGTCGACCGAGAACGACGTGTCGAGAGCACCTTGCGGCGTCAGACGGTAAATCAGTGCATCAAAGCCTCGTTGGGCGTCGCGTTGTGCGGCAACGACCACACGCCCCTGCGCATCGACCGCGCCTCTGGTAACCGCATGAATCTTGCTCGTTGCGAACGCGATCTGTCGAATGCCATCGCCGGAGAACTTGGTGTCCAAAGAGCCATCCGATGCCCACCGTTGGATGACAAGGTGATGCTTGGCGTAGTACGTGACCACGGCAGATCCGTCGTCCGTGAAATCGACTGATCGACTCCCGTAGACCATGCCTGGGGCGTCGAGCGTTGCAACTCCACCCACGCCATATGAACCATCGAGGGTTCCGTCAGCGTTCGTGCGCGCCAAGAACGTTTGCGATGGACTACTCCCGAACACAATTCCGGCGGCGTAGACCTTGTTACCCAGCACTTCAACTTCGTACGTCTCAGCGCCGTCAAGTGCTTTCAGTCTGAGAACTCCGTCCCCGGAGTAAGTCGGGTCCAGGCTGAGGTTTGACGCGTGAGCGACCAGCGTTGTCGCACACAACGTGAGGGTGGCCGCTACAACAAGCCATGAGCGCGATCTCGGCATGACTGCCTTCCGTCGGCGCAATGCGGGTTTGGCAGCAGCCTAGGGGGCGCAGGAAACGCGTGGATAGATCAAGATTCGCATCTGCGCGATCACTCTGTGTAGCTCGCAGTCCCTCGACATCGAGAGACCGTTAGCAATGCGCCGCCGACCGCCATCAATCCGCCAGAGTCTTGCCGTTTGCGACCCAGGCCGCGTATTTGGCCGGTGACGTGACGCAAAGGACGTTTGGCGTCCACCACTTCTCTTGGGGGACCAGTGGCGTTAACGACAGGTTGACGAAATACGACGACGCCTCTTCGCAGGCGCGTTTACCCGCAGCCTGTGCGGCATCAGCTCCTGGATACGCATTGCCAGCCAGTTTTGCGCGTTCGGTACGGATCGCCACCGCTGACCCTGCTGCATGACAGCCTGCTGGTGTCGGCCACAACTTCGTCGGCGCGTTGCCACCCCGCTCAGGCAAGGCGCGTACAGAGGCAACTGGACGCACGCACAAGGCGTCGCGGGGATCCGGGCCTCGCTCCATTGCTCCCGATACGGTCTGAGTCAACGGCTTGAGGGTGTTCGACGCTGTTATCTCAACGACGTCGCACCTCAACCACTGTTGACCTGCTTGCAGCTGCATACTCGTCGGCTCGAACACCGCGGGTGCGAACAGGGAGAATTCAACGCCGGGTCCTCCGGCTTGGGTGAAGGACCCAATGGAGGCCTCACAGGACTTCGTGGCGGTGTTCATGGAGAACCGGCTGCCTTCATACGGAACCGAAACGCCGACCGGCAGCTGCATCGACACCGTGAGCGACACATGCTGTGGGTCAGTGCATGGAACTGGAATGCTGGTTTCGGTCGAGTGCTCGAACTCATAGAACGAGTAGGTATGGCATTGGCCGACAACAGGCGTGTAATCCACTACCGGAGCCGCTGTGGGTGATGGGCGCGGTATCGGATTGTCCGAGGAGCTGCTCTCCCACGGCCGAGTGGTGATGACGATGACCGCGGCCGCAAGGATCACCAGCAGAGTGAATGGTGCGCGTAGCGAGGACCACACACGCGACTGCTGACCAGACGTTAGTTCGTCCCCCGTCGTAGACGGGGCCGGACCAGACTCGTCCGGATGAACACTGCGTCCTGGTTCTTGCTCCATGAGCGTCCCTTCAACGAGACGCTTCGAGCATAGGACTGCCGAAACGCGACGACAATCCTCGGCTGTGCCCTCGAGATGCGTGCACGAGGTGGTTCCGCTGCGGGTTCATTCTCCCGGAGCGGAACCACCTCGGCTGACTCAGCGCAATGTCACGACAGTTTCGAGATAAGCCGCGGGCACACTGACTGAGATGCCGTCGCGCCGGGTGTCCCAGAGGCCAACGAGGTCAATCAGGTCCGCCTCTAGCTGCTTGCGCCCTAGCTCGTCGAGCGATTCGAAAGCCTTCAGAGTCGGGCCGTACCAACGACGGAAGAAGGAAACAAACTGAGCGGCGTTTTCGAAGCGCCATGTGTACGTCCGTATCTCGGAGCGAATCGTCGCAATGTCGCCGCCGAACAACTCACGAAGGTGATCCTCGACTCCCCACAACATCGGAGATGCCAATCCGGCTGGTGGCTGGACGTGGCGCGAGGTGGTTCTGAACAGTTCGCCGATGAAGCCGTCAGGTGTCCAGCTGGCCAGCGCAATGGTCCCGCCCGGACGAACAGCTCGCAGCAGTTCGTTCGCGGTTTGCTGTTGGTCCGGTGCAAACATGACCCCGAACGCACTGAGGGCGGCATCGAACGAGTGATCGCCAACGGGGAGCGCCTCAGCGTCACCTTCGATAAACTCGACGGCCAGCCCTTCACCTGCAGCGCGCAGGCGAGCATCCTCCAGCAAAGCTGGTACGTAGTCGACGCCAACAACCCGAGTGCTGTACCGCGCCGCTGCAATCGCTGCGTTGCCGCTGCCCGTGGCGACGTCAAGCACGTCAGAGCCGGCCGTCAAGTCGGCCGCGTCTGCCAGTAGCTCCGATACAAGCTGGATCCGGCTTCCGACAACCGAGAAGTCGCCGCTGGCCCAGGTCGCCTGCTGCTTGGCCTTGATGGGGTTGAGATCGAGCGTGGTGGTCATGCTTCCTCCTCCAAAGTGGGCGCGGTGTTGCGTCCGTAAATGACTCTGCGGCGAAACTGTCCGGCTGCCGAGTGCGGCGTTGGTACCGCTGCATGCCGTCCCGCAATGTCCGATTCGTGGTGATTTATGGGCAAAATTCGTGGCGCTACGTCCATCTCTTGTGCTTGGCTGACCGGTACAGAATCAGTACTGGGCTGCCTGGATCGGTCACGAAAGGATTTGGCCATGACGACGTACGGCGAGTACTGCCCAATCGCGGTTGGTGCTGAGTTCTTCGGTGACCGCTGGACGCCGCTCGTGCTCCGCGAGCTCGTCATCGGCTGTCGGCACTTCAACGACATTCATCGCGGGATACCGAAGATGAGTCGCACGCTGCTCAGCCAGCGACTTCGGACCCTTGAGCGGCGCGGCATCGTCGAACGGCAAGAGAACGACGGCCGGGTGGAGTACGTCTTGACCCCTGCCGGTAGGGCGCTCGGTCCGGTCATTTGGGCCCTGGGGCATTGGGCCGCGCATTGGGTGTTCGGTGACCCCACCGAGGACCGACTCGATGCAGCGTGGCTGGTGTGGCGCATGCACCAGAGCACGCTGCCAGACAAGATGCCGTCGAAACGGACTGTGATTGAGCTCAACCTGGTCGGACCAGGGGGCGGAACTTCTTGGCTCGTCATGGAGTCGCGCGGCAGCACCGCGTGTCAGTTCGACCCCGGCTACGACGTCGACCTGGTGGTTCAAGCCGACAACGCGGCGATGCACCGATGGCTGCTCGGACGTACGACCCTGCGCGATGAAGTCACCCAAGGAAACGTGCGTTTCGTCGGACCGAGCCGTCTGGCTCGTGTCTTTCCCAGTTGGTTCAACACGTCCGTCTTTGCAGAGGACTTCGCATCAGCGGTTCGCGGCCGCAAGGGAGTCCGCTCGGAACTGGCAACGGCAGATCAACGCTAGGCAGCTGATGCGCGGTCGGATCCGAGATTCCGCAATCGTCCATGCGAGCGTGGCCGCGCCGCTAAGATCGAACCAGTTGATCTTTGATCTCGGCGCCTAGCCGGACACCTGGCTCCCGTGGGGGGAACATGCAGAACGGCTTGAAACGCGCGGCGATTCTGGCGGCCACGGGAGCTCTCGTTCTTGGTGGTGGCGTGGCGCCGACCATTGGAGCAGCGGCCGTTGACGCAACCCAAGGGGTGCAGCGATACCGCCTGTCGACCGCCCAAAGTGAGTTCACGAGCGGCGTCCGTAATCAGGGTTGGTGGTCGACCAGCACGTACCCAAACCAGGACTCCAACGACAACTATGTCGTTGGGCACTTTGACGCGGACGAGTTTCGTGACTTCTTTTCGTTCGACCTCGCTCCCGTCGACAATCACATTCTGTCAGCGACGCTCGTCGTGCGAAGTGGCCACGCTAATGGCGACCCCGTCGAGCAACTGAGCCTGTTTGATGTCAGTACTCCGGCCGCGACCGTCAACCTCAACAACGGCGCAAATCCCGAAATCTTTGCCGACCTGGGTACCGGCACTAACTACGGCGATTTTGCTGTCAAGACCGGGCAACCAAATCAATGGCTTCGCTTTCCGCTTAACCCAGCAGCGATTCGCGATCTCAACAAGTCGACAGGCGAATACTTCACCCTCGGCGGGCGATTGACGAGCGCCGATCATCGCGATGGAATCGAGGCAGTCTTTTCCTCTACCGGAAAGTACCCAGCCCGTCTCATCGTCCACACCACTCCCTGAGCCCATCCCCGTAATCGGAAAGTGTCAGTCGCTCTTGGAGATCAAAG
>DATKIY010000066.1:0-2970 GCA_035543875.1 Actinomycetes bacterium
AAATGGTGAGCCTGCCACGGGAAGCCCTTGGTGGGTCGACTCGTTGAACGTGCGAGACGGCGAGGACTACGACATCGCGTTCGTCGCCGACAACCCCGGCGTTTGGATGGACCATTGCCACAACCTTCCCCACGCTGCTCAAGGGCTCGTGGCGCACCTGATGTACCTCGGGTACACGACTCCCTACGTCGTCGGTGGCGAGTCCGACAACCAACCGGAGTGACCTAGGCTCCGGGCCTACTTCTCAGCGCGCTGCCGGGGAACGAGCCTGTCGGCCTACAAGCACAGCCACGACGACGCACACCAAGGCGAGCACGGCGAAAGCACTTCCATCACCGGCCCATTCGGCAAACGCTCCGCCCGCAGTGGGGCCGGCGATACCCGAAAGCGCCCAGATGATGTTTGCCAGGGCGCTCATGATGGCCACGGTTACCGCGCCGCGCCGGACGGCCTGCAAACCGAACGGGAACGTCAACGTGATGATGATGCCGGTTGTCACGCTGGCGCCGAGCAGGAAGACCATTGCGGCGGGAACTCCGGAGAAGATGGCGGGAAGCAAGGTGAACAGCGCCAGCCAAGCGGTGGCGATAGCGGCGATGCCTGGCCGAGCCCACCGGTCGGCGCCACGAGCGGTCAGCGCGCTGAATCCGACGAAAACCAGGGAGGCAATCGAGAAGACGACTCCGATGCCAGAGACGCTATAGCCGCCATCGTCGAGTCGAAGTGGAACCAGCAGGTCAGCTGTCATCCAGACGACGGCTGCTGCTGTAGTCAGAAGCAGCATGGTGACCAAGCCAGGATCACATCGGACGGCTTGGAGGAGTTCTCGGGCAGGTGGTGCGGGATCAAGACGGCGACCGGTACCGGAGCGATCGACCAACAGCAGCGAGAACAGCACTGCGGCGATGAGAGCCAGTCCGACGAATGGGGCGCTTAGCCCGAAGTGTTCGGCGACCCATCCCGCATAGGCAGGTCCGAGCATGGCGCTTACACCAACGATGGCCGTCGTGAGTGCCAGGATCTGCGCGCTTTTGTCTCCCGCTGCGTCGTCGAGCCATGCGGCCATAGATACCCACAGAGTTCCGAAACCCAGCCCGAACACAAAGCGAGCGACGATGATGGACGGATAGTTGGGTGCGACGGTCATCGCGAATCCCGCGAGCGAGATGACGGCCATGGCTCCAAGTGTCAAAGTCCGAGGCGTAACCCTGCTCGTGATGGCGCTCGCGGGCAAAGATGCAACCAGGATGCCGAGGCTGGCCACCGACAGGACCATCCCGCCTTCGAAATCCGTCAGGTCGTACTGCTCAATGTACGAAGGAATGAGCGGGGTAACCCCGGACCAAGAGAGCTCACCCACAAACAGCGCCGCGTACACGAGGACGATGACACGAAGGCGCACGAGCAGGAGTCTGCCGGTTAACGGACGGAGAGCGCGAGCGCGGTGGGTGTTTAGTGTGTCGCGGCAGCGAGCAGCTGTCGGACTCGGCGGCGCTGACCCACGTTTTTGCAGGTCAGGGCCTGTAAAGCCCTGACCTGCAAAAACGCGGATGGACGTTGGCGACCGATGTAACGCCTGATGGTGCCCAAACGACTAGCAGCGGACGGTGAGGCTTCGTGTGATGCGCGCCGAGTAGTGCCTGTGCCCCAAGTTGTGCGCGGTCGCCGCGAGGTGCAGCTCGAAGGTCTCGGCGTCGAGATCACCCTCGCCGCAGATGATGTGCGAGTGGATGTGATGTTTGCCTTTGCCATCCCCTCCGAACCCTCGGGCTGTGTAGTCAACCTCTTTCCAGGGATCGGTGTTAAACACCTCAAAATGCACGTGCAGCCGGTCCCAGTTCTGGTCACAGCGCACCAGGCCTCGGTAACCAATCTCATGCCTGGAAATCTTTCCGAATTGTGTCAGTTGTAAGTGACAGCCTGACAACGCGTGGCCATCGTCGCGCACCAATGGCTCTCGCTCAATCAGCGCGCTCGCTGGCGTTGCCATCGCGAACGTCATCGCTCCCGCGAGTGCCAGCGTCATCAATCTTTTCAAGAGTTTTCTCCCGTTTGTTCCACCACGGCTGGTGCCGACGTTGTCACGGACCGCCAACTCTAAACCAGTATCTAAGCGTACCTTTGACGACACGATGACCGTCGGGATGTTCAGGGTCGCACCGATCCTCGCGCCGTTGCTATTGGAATCGATGAACGGGAAATACATTGCCTAAACCCGTCGGCTGGTACGTCGACCCGGAGTATCCAGATCGACTTCGGTTTTGGGACGGCCAGGCATGGACGGACAGTCGGCTATCGAACGCCCCTTCGTCGGACCAGCCATCGTCCGCCCAACCGGTGTCTCCGCCTCAGGTGACCGTCGGACAGGCTGCACCGACTGGAGAGCCGAACTGGGTCATGTGCCATCCGGTGTGGTCGGCCGTGATTGGTGCGGCCGTCTTGCTCTGCTTGATGGGCGCCTGCTCCGCGCTAGCACCGGGCGGCGACAACCCTGACAGCGGAACTACGTCGGAAAATCAGTGCATCGTCCGAGTCGACCCGTCCACCAACGGTGCTTATGCAGGTCGAATTGTGTGCCCTCGAGAGGATTCGAACCTCCGACAAACGGTTTAGGAAACGGCGTCCGGTCGCCCGGTGGTGCCGGTGTGTTAATCGGTTCTCTTGGTTCTACATGGGTTGTCTTCGAGGCGTTTGGGGATCAGTCGGTTGAAACCGTGACCGTCGGGATATTCGCCCTACAGCCGACGCTCGCCCCGCTACCCTCACAGCCACACGAGGAACGAGGCACCCGAATGAGCACTCCTGCCGGTTGGTATGACGACCCGGAGCAGCCGGGACAGCGGCGCTACTGGAACGGTCAACAGTGGACCGATGACAAGACCGGGCACGCCGTTCCCTCGCCGCAGGCAGCCCCTGCCGCTACGCACCAACCGAGCAATAGCGGCGGGTGGGGGAAGGCGATTGCGCTCG
>DATKIY010000067.1:0-4076 GCA_035543875.1 Actinomycetes bacterium
CAGGTACCTTGCCGGATCGGTCTCCAGCTGCTCAAGGAACACGCCGTCAGAGGTGATCTTGCCTTTGGCTTGCCGATCGGCGGAACACGAGACGGCGATCGCGACCGGCAAGCTCGCACCGTGACGTGGGAGTCGAATGACACGGACGTCGTGACAGAAGTACTTCCCACCAAACTGCGCGCCGATGCCGAACTCTCGGGTGAGTTCGAGAATCTGAGCTTCGAGCTCGATATCGCGAAACCCGTGACCGACGGAGCCACCTTGGGTCGGCAACGTGTCGAGGTAACGCGCGCTTGCGTACTTCGCAGTCTTTAGGGCCAGCTCGGCGCTCGTTCCACCGATGACTATTGCCAGGTGATACGGCGGGCAAGCGGCGGTGCCAAGGCTGCGCAGTTTGTCGTCGAGGAACCGACGCATCGCGTCCGGGTTCAGGATTGCTTTAGTTTCTTGGAAGAGGAACGACTTGTTAGCGCTTCCACCGCCTTTGGCCATGAACAAGAAGTGGTATGCGTCTCCATCGGTTGCGTAGATATCGATCTGAGCCGGCAGGTTCGACCCGGTGTTCTGCTCGTCCCACATCGTCAGCGGCGCCATCTGCGAGTACCGCAGATTGAGTCTCGTGTACGCGTCGTAGATGCCACGACTGAGCGACTCGGCATCGCCTCCGCCAGTGACGACGCGCTCGCCCTTCTTGCCCATCACGATCGCTGTGCCGGTGTCTTGGCACATGGGCAGGACTCCGCCTGCTGAGATATTCGCGTTCTTCAGAAGATCAAGCGCAACGAATCGGTCATTAGCGCTCGCTTCAGGATCGTCCAAGATGGATCGAAGCTGCTTCAGGTGACCGGGGCGCAGGTAGTGGGAGATGTCGTGCATGCCTTCGTAGGCCAACCTGGTCAGTGAGTCCGGGTGCACGCGCAAGAAGCGCGCCCCATCGACATCAAATGTGCTGACTCCGTCGTCAGTGACTAACCGATATGGGGTGTCATCCGGCGCGATCGGTAGCAGGTCGGAGTAGGCAAACTCGGGCATAGCGCAAGGGTAACGACCGCTGAGCGAGGACTGAACGGCGCTAGTCGACGAGCTTCTTTCGAAGCTGACGAACCGCCGCGGCCCAGGTGATCAGAGCAAAGACGGTGAGCACGCTGAGGTGATAGAGGTCTTCAACAGGCTGCCAGTTGAAGCACGCGTCACGGACCAGCTGCACGCAGTGATAGAGCGGATTGAACTGGGCAGCGACCTGAGCCCAGGGCGGAAGGTTGCTGATCGGGAAAAACGTCCCTGCGATCAAGAACAAGGGAGTCAGGACAGCGGAAGTCACGTAGGTCGTCTCGTCAATGGTTTTCACCACTGCGGACACCCACATACCGAAGAAGGCAAAGCCGAGTCCGGTGAGGAATCCGATGAATGGGACGGCGAGCATTCCCCAGCTCGGAGTGAGTCCGAAGAAGAACGTGACGATGAGCGGGAAGGTTCCGTACACCCCAGCCTTCGCCGCAATCCATGAACCCTCTGCGGTTACTAACTCATCGACGCTTACCGGCGCAGCAAGCATGGCATCGTAGGTGCGCATGAACACGCGACGCACGTAGGTGTTGAACATGCCCGGGAACGCCGAGGCGAACAGAACAGCCGTGGCAACGCTCCCGGTGCCGACGAACTCCACGTAGCTGAGGCCGTCGACCGAGGCAACCAGCGTCCCTACGCCAAGTCCGAACGCGAGGAGGTAGATAATCGGTTGAACGACGGAAGAAACAGTTGACGAAGCCCAATAGCGCTTGAAGATAGTGAACTCGTGGTTCCAGACGCCTTCAAAGGTGGCCCATTCGTAGCGCCGAATGCGGCGGGTAGCCGTGGTACTCACTCGAGCACCTCACCGGTGAGTAGAACGAATACATCTTCCAGATTCGCAACGCGTTGCATTCCTTCGCCCATCTGCGCAAGCAGATCGGCCGGCGCGTTCTCGGATCCGAGAATGGAGATTGACGGCCCGGTTCGACGCGTTGCCAACCCGGCTCCGGATGCATGCGCTTCGATCTCGGCAAGCCTTTGGGGTGGTCCGAAGAACTCAGTAGCTTGCTCACCTACGTGGCGCGCCAGCAAGTCCCTAGGCGAACCCTGCGCCACAACCGTGCCGTGCGACATCACAGCTACATCGTCGGCGAGCCTTTCCGCCTCCTCGATGTAGTGCGTCGACATCAGGATGGTTTTCCCTTCGGTGCGTAGCCGGTCAATCAACGACCAAAGGTCTTGTCGCACCTGCGGGTCCAGCCCAACCGTTGGCTCGTCGAGCAGAACAAGCTCAGGGTTGTGGACCAGTCCCCGCGCGATCAGCAGCCGGCGCTTCATCCCGCCCGAGAGCTCGGTTACTTTGGCGTCGGCACGGTCGGTTAGTTGCGCCAGCTCCAGCGCGCGAGCAACCGCTGCTGGTCGCTCGCGTCGAGGGATCCGGTAAAGCACCGCATACATCGCAAGATTCTCGCGAGCAGTCAGCTCTGTCTCGAGATTGTCCAACTGGGGGACCACCCCCATACGCGCGCGAGTCTGCTTGGACTCTTCGGGCACCGGAAGACCGAGGACCGTGATGCTGCCCTCGGTCGCGAGCGCCTGCCCTGTCAGCATCCGCATCGTTGTGGACTTGCCAGCACCGTTAGGCCCCAGCAGACCCATCACAATTCCTCGCGGCACCACAAGATCCAGGCCATCGACAGCTGTGATTTGTCCAAACCGCTTCACCACGCCGGTTATCGCGATGGCGGGTTGCTCAGATGACGCTGTCAGAACTGCACCGCGGCGTAACGTCGCAACTTCTTCAACTGGTGGTCGCTCTCCATGAAGCGAATCGTTCCGCTCTTGCTCCGCATCACCAGAGTCTGCGTTGTCGCACCAGCCGAATGGAACCGCACCCCGTGAAGGAGCTCGCCGTCGGTCACGCCCGTCGCAGCGAAGAACACATTGTCGCTGCTGACCAGGTCGTCGGTCGAAAGAATGCGCGACAAATCGTGACCTGCATCAATAGCCTTCTGCTTTTCATCGTCGTCGACGGGCCAGAGCCGACCTTGGATGACTCCGCCCAGACACTTGATTGCCGCTGCCGAGATGATCCCCTCAGGGGTACCGCCGATTCCGAGAAGCAAATCGACACCCGTGTCCTCGCGGCACGCCATGATCGCGCCGGCTACGTCGCCGTCCGCGATGAACTTGATGCGCGCACCCGTACTGCGGATTTCGGCGACCAGGCTGTCATGTCGGGGTCGGTCAAGGATGCACACGGTTACGTCCTGCTGGTCGACCCCCTTGGCCTTAGCGACCCGTCGAACGTTCTCCTTGGCGGGTAGTCGGATGTCGACGACCTCGGCGGCTTCCGTCCCAGTGGCAAGCTTCTCCATGTAGAAAACCGCGGATGGGTCGAACATCGTTCCACGCTCGGCGACCGCGATTACTGAGAGCGCGTTGCTCATACCTTTTGCGGTGAGGGTGGTGCCATCGATCGGGTCAACCGCGACGTCGACGTCGGGACCAGTTCCATCCCCGACTTTCTCGCCGTTGAACAGCATCGGCGCGTCATCCTTCTCGCCCTCACCGATCACGACAGTGCCGTTCATGGCTACCGTGTTGATCAGGCGGCGCATCGCGTTGACGGCCGCCCCGTCAGCACCGTTCTTGTCTCCGCGGCCCACCCAGCGCGAGCCGGCGATTGCCGCGGCTTCGGTTACGCGGCCGAGTTCAAGCCCGAGGTTGCGGTCGGGGACTTCAGTTGGCGTTGATGTCTCGCTCACGAGTACCTCTTCGGTCGGGTTCAGACATCGTATCGACCGGTGATTTCACGCTGGATAGACCTCGATTTCAGTCGCCTTGACCGCCACAGTCACGGGTTCCCCAATGGCAAGGCCGAGCTCAGCGACGGCGCCGGGAGTGACTTCAGCGACGACATCCGGTGGGCCAGTGAGACTCACCCTGACCCGCCCGTAGAAGGGTTGGAGATCGGTGATCGCGGCTTGCCAGCGGTTGCGCGCGCTGCTGAGCACTTGCGGTGTCCGTTCGCTGCGGGAGAGCGTGACCGAGTGAGGGGCAAA
>DATKIY010000068.1:0-3803 GCA_035543875.1 Actinomycetes bacterium
ACCGACGAGGATGACTGAACCCGACTGATGCAGCGCGGGGCCAACACCCTTGGTGGCCGACGCCAGGTCGGCGAGGATCGCCGGTTCGTCCCCGGGCACGGAGGGGATAAGACTGCCGCGCATCTTCTGCAGCCCGCGCGAAGACGCCGATGCAACAGCGAGCACTCTGGTTCCGCCAGCACGCGCCGCCTTACGAAGCCGAAGGAAGATTATCGGGGACTCGTCTTCTGGCTCGAACGAAACCAGCAAGACGACCGGGGCTTTCTCCAGGTCGCTGTAGGTAGGCCCTAGCCCCCGACCAGCAACATGAGCCGCCAGGAAGTTCTCTTCCTCCTGCGAACTTGGTCTAGCTCGGAAGTCGAGGTTGTTGGTTTCCAGTGCAACGCGCGCAAACGCGCTGTACGCCAAAGCATCCTCGACGCTAAGGCGGCCACCGGTGATGACACCCGTTTTGCCGGTGTTGGCTCGGAGGCCCTCGGCCGCCACTACCAAAGCCTCAGCCCAGGACGCAGGTCGAAGGGCGCCATCCTCGCGGACCAACGGAGTTGAAAGCCGATCGGCCGCATCGACGTAGCGGAAAGCAAACCGGCCCTTGTCGCAGTTCCACTCTTCGTTGACGAGGGGGTCTACTGCTGCAAGTCGCCGCATGATCGTGCTGCGACGGGTGTCCGTTCGCTGTGCGCAACCTGACGCGCAGTGCTCACACGCGGTGGGTGTTGACACCAGGTCGAATGGGCGAGACCTGAACCGGTACATCGCGCTTGTCAGCGCGCCGACCGGGCAGATCTGAATGGTGTTGCCCGAGAAGTATGAGTTGAACGGCTTGTTCGCGGCGATCCCGACCTGCTGCTGCGAGCCTCTATCGAGCAGCTCAATGAAGGCGTCGCCAGCAATCTGCTCGGAGAATCGCGTGCATCGTGCGCACGAGACGCAGCGCTCACGATCGAGCAGAACTTGTGCTGACAGGTTGATTGGTTTGGGGAAGGTTCGCTTGGGACTGTCGAATCGTGTCTCGCCCTGACCGTTGGTCATGGCTTGGTTCTGTAGCGGACACTCACCGCCCTTGTCGCAGACCGGACAGTCGAGAGGATGGTTGATGAGCAGGAACTCCATCACGCTTTGCTGTGCTTCTTCGGCCATCAGTGAAGAAGCCTGCGTCCGCACGACCATGCCGTCACCGCACGTGACCGCGCAGGCCGGTTGCGGTTTGGGCATGCCCTCGACCTCGATCAGGCACATTCGGCAGGCAGCGACCGGATCGAGCAGCGGGTGGTCGCAGAACCGAGGGACCGCGACTCCGATTTGCTCGGCCGCCCTGATAATCAGCGTTCCCTTGGGAACCGACATTTCGACGTCGTCGATGGTGAGCGTGACAAGGTCGTCGCGCTGTGCAGGTTGGCCACCCGTCGTGGCGGAAGTTGTGACAGTCATCGGGTGCTCACTCCTGCGAAAACGGTGGCAGCTACTGGGTCGTACAACTGACCGGCCGCGGTATGTGTACCGAGCTCGATTTCATCAGCAAAGTACTTGATGGCTCCCGGGAACGGCGTGGCAGCAGCATCACCCAGGGCGCAGAAGGATCTGCCCGCGATTTGCTCGGAGACATCGTTGATCCGCGCGATGTCGTCGCTGCTACCGACGCCATTCTCCAGCCGACGCAGCAGGTCGACCAGCCAGTAAGTGCCCTCTCTGCAGGGAGTGCACTTGCCACACGACTCGTGCTTGTAGAACTCCAACCATCGCGTGACCGCCCGGGTAACACTGGTGGTCTCGTCGAACACCATCGGTGTGCCAGTACCGAGCATCGAGCCAGCAGCCGCGATGTCCTCGTAGGTGTACGGCACGTCGAGGTGGTCTTCGGTAAGCAACGGGACGCTGGAACCCCCTGGCACCCAGAACTTCAACGTGTGACCGGAGCGAACACCCCCGGCCCACTCAAGTAGCTGGCGCATGGTGGTGCCCATAGGTGCTTCGTAGATCCCGGGGCGCTCAACGTGCCCTGAGACGGCGAACAGCTTGATGCCTGGCGACTTCTCGCTACCAAAGGACCGATACCAGTCCGCGCCGTTGACAACAATTGCGGGAACCGTGGCAATCGTCTCGACGTTGTTGACGACCGTGGGTGAGGCGTAGAGCCCCGCGACTGCCGGGAAAGGAGGCTTCAGCCGAGGCTGTCCGCGATAGCCCTCCAGGGAGTCGAGCAGCGCGGTTTCTTCACCGCAGATGTACGCGCCGGCACCGGAGTGAACCGTGACTTCCAGTTCGAAGCCCGACCCCTGGATGTCTGAACCCAGATAGCCAGCCTTGTACGCCTCGCGCACGGCTGCCTGCACTCTACGGATTGCGTGAGGAACCTCGCCGCGCACATAGATGAATGCGTGGTTGGCGCGAATTGCATATGAAGCAACAACAACGCCTTCGATGAGCGAGTGCGGGTTGGACAGCATGAGCGGCACGTCTTTGCACGCGCCTGGCTCAGACTCGTCGGCATTCACGACAAGGTAGTGAGGCTTACCGTCACCCTGCGGGACGAAGCCCCACTTCATCCCGGTCGGGAACCCGGCGCCACCTCGCCCACGTAGCCCCGAGTCCTTGACGATGGAAATGACTTCGTCGGGCTGCAGGGCAAACGCGAGTGCGAGTGAGGCATAGCCACCATGACGTCGGTAGCCATCGAGCGTGTGGGAATCCGGCTCGTCCCAGTAGGCGGAAAGCAGAGGAGTAAGACCCACGTCAGCGTCCCTTGCCGTTAGCGTCGGCCGCAGCACTTTGGTTTGACATGGCTGCCTCGAAGTCGCCGTTCTCCTTGGCTAGCTTCAAGCCAGCCAGCACGCGGTCGTCTCGCACGTCACCTTCGCTGGTCAGCCCGTCGTCGATACCCGCGATGGTTCGCTCGGCCTCGCTGAAGCTTCTGATTGCAGGTCCACGAGTGCTGCGAACTGTTTCACCCGCGCGAAGCTGGTCGACCACGTCTTTCGCCTTGCTTACCGTCATGTCGTCGAGAAACTCCCAGTTCGCCGTCATCACGGGTGCGTGGGAGCAGGCCGCTTGACACTCGATGCGCTCAAGGGTGATGGCACCATCGCCGGTGGTTTCGTTATGTCCGACGCCGCAGTGTTCGACGAGTGAGTTCCAGATCTCGTCGCCGCCGAGGATCGCGCACAGCGAGTTAATGCACACGCCAACGCGGTACTTTCCGCTCTGTCGTTCGACATACATCGTGTAGAAGCTGGAAACGGCGGTGACTTCTGCGTCGGTCAAGCCGATGAGCTTGGCGACTTCGCCAATTCCCTCGGGGGTCACCGATCCGTCGTCGGCCTGCACGAGGTGAAGCAGCGGCATGAGCGCAGAGCGCGGCCGCGGATAGAGCGCGACGATGTCGCGCATCTGCTCCCGCGTTGACTCACTCACTGCCATCGACTAGTCCTCTTCAGTGTTTTCATTTGGTCCGAGATTTCCGAGATTTGGTCCGAGATTTGGTTCACGAGTTATCGGTCCACGCCACCCATGACGGGATCGATCGATGCCACCGCTGCAATGACGTCCGCAATCTGTGCGCCTTCGCACATTGCCCCCACCGCCTGCAAATTGGTAAAGGAGGGGTCGCGGTAGTGCACGCGGTAGGGCCGCGTTCCGCCGTCACTGACCACATGGACGCCAAGCTCACCACGCGGAGACTCGACCGCCGAGTAAACCTGACCAGCAGGTACTTGGAAGCCTTCGGTGACGAGCTTGAAGTGGTGGATCAGGGCTTCCATCGACTCGTTCATGATGTGGTTGATGTGCTCCCGGCTGTTTCCCTG
>DATKIY010000069.1:0-3800 GCA_035543875.1 Actinomycetes bacterium
GAAGTGCGTAGCTCCGTCAACAGCGTGTGCAATAACAACCTCCTGGACACCAGGTTCGAGCGACCGACTAAAGACAACACTCTCGCTCACTGCAACTGTTGGCTCCATCGCCGCGGATGGCTCGATCACGGCGTAGTGGTCACCTTGACCCGGCAGCACAGCAGCAGCGACGGCGACCGCTACCCCAACGCCACCAACCACACCCACGGTCCCGATGCGAAACCGACGCCTACGCTTCAACCGTCGGATAACGACATCCGCCAACTGTGGATTTGCCTGAATCACAGGGCGAGCCGTCACCGCGAGCGCGCGTAGCTCTGCTTCGACATCGTCGTATGCGAGTGACTGTTGACTCATGACGTAGACCCTTCGGAGACAGACTCAGACTCGAAATGAGCACGCAACTTGTCCAGACCCCGAGACAGATTGCTCTTTACAGTGCCCTGAGAACACGCCATGATCGCGGCCGTTTCAGTTTCACTCAGCCCCTCAAGCACGCGAAGCGCAACGGTGATCCGCTGGCGGTGAGGGAGCTGAGCCAGGGCGTAGTCGAGGCGCGCCTGCGCCACGACAGCTTCTTCATGGCTCCCCAGAACGCAGTGCACTTCAGTCTCCGATTCGACAGGCACGGGCACCAGGTGGCTTCGCCTGGTCCCGTCCACAACCAAATTCACCAGCGTTGATCGGACGTAGGCAACCGGCGCCTCAATCGGACGCGTCCAATGCTTGGCGAGACGCATTAACGCAACCTGCAGGAGATCCTCGGCTTCCTGAGCGTCCGGTGCCACGAATCGAGCGAAGCGAAGCAGCGAATCACCGCTCTCACGAACGAAGTCCGCGAACTGCCGCTCGTGTAAAGGGGTCATACCCATCTCAACGAGATTCCCTACAGATCGGTTGCATCGACGAACCACCAAGTATCGGTCATAAGCACCGTTCGTTCGCCTCGTGCCGACGAACAGCCAGCTTGCTCGGAGAGCTTCGGTCAAAAAACGCCAAGATCCGCCTCAAAAGTGACTGAGACGTTCCGATCACGCGGAGCCGTTGGGTGTCGGTAGGGACATCTAGCGTGACTGCCATGGCGAAAACACGAGTTGAGTTCCGGTGCGGCGAATGCGGCTGGGCCGCAACCAAATGGGTGGGCCGGTGCGGTGAGTGTCAGGCCTGGGGCACTGTCGAACAGGTCGGCGCCCGTAGCCGCGGCATCACAGCTGGACCGGTCAGCACTGCAGCGCGTCCCATCGTAGAGATCCAGGTCGACGCGGCGAGCACTCGTCCCACTGGAGTTGACGAACTCGACCGGGTTCTTGGCGGAGGTCTGATTCCCGGCGGTGTGGCACTGCTCGCCGGCGAGCCGGGAGTCGGCAAGTCCACGCTCTTACTCGACGTCGCGGCTCGTGCTGCGCGCGCAGGCATTCCAACGCTCTACGTCACGGCTGAGGAATCAGTTGCGCAAGTAAGACTCCGGGCAGATCGAATCAGCGCGGTCAACGCCGACCTGTGGCTAGCCGCCGAGACCGATCTGGCGGCAGTGCTCGGGCAGATCGACGAGGTGAAACCTGGGCTGCTGATCGTCGACTCTGTTCAGACCATTTCCTGCGCAGACGTAGAGGGAACAGCTGGCGGGATTACTCAGGTCCGAGAGGTCGCTCAAACCATCAGTCGGGTGGCCAAAGAACGTGGAATTGCCACCGTGCTCGTTGGTCATGTCACCAAGGATGGTTCGGTCGCAGGGCCACGCCTGCTCGAACACCTAGTCGATGTCGTGCTGTCGTTCGAAGGTGAACGACACAGCACCTTGCGTCTCGTGCGCGCCACCAAGAACCGCTACGGCCCCACCGACGAGGTTGGCTGCTTCGAACTGACCGAGGCCGGCATCAGCGGGCTCGTCGACCCGAGCGGGCTCTTCGTCGCTCGCCACACTGAGCCGGTTTCCGGTACTTGCGTCACGGTTGCACTCGAAGGGCGGCGTCCGCTCGTGGCCGAGGTACAGGCCCTAGTCACCTCGACAACCCAGAACAACCCCCGGCGTACCCACTCGGGTCTGGACTCGTCACGCACGGCCATGGTTATCGCTGTGCTCACCCGCAGAGCGCGACTCCCACTGATGAGCGCCGAGGTTTACGCAGCCACCGTCGGTGGAGTGCAGCTTCGCGAACCCGCCGCCGATCTGGCAATCGCACTCGCGCTGGCTAGCGGGTGTCTCGATCGTGCCTTACCGCCAAACCTGGTCGCCATTGGTGAGATAGGCCTTGCTGGTGAGGTTCGCACGGTGAGCGGGATCGAACGTCGGCTGAATGAAGCTCACCGTCTCGGGTTCTCTCACGCACTGGTTCCGACCTTTTCTGGTCGAGCTCCCGAGGGCATGAACGTCCTGCAGGTCGCCGACGTCCACGGTGCGCTCCGGACCTTGCTGCAGATTGCCCCCCAGCCGTCCCGTTAGACTCGCGGCGATCTGCGAGGGGAAACAGCGTGCCCACTGGTGACCGAACAAATGTCAGCGAAGCTGACGCGCTGCTCCTGGACACCCTCGCGACGGTCGCACCGGGCACTCCACTGCGCGACGGTCTCGAACGAATCCTTCGAGGTCGCACCGGTGGCCTAGTGGTCTTGGGCTACGACAAGTCAGTCGAGGCACTGTGCAGCGGCGGATTCACTCTCGACATCGAGTTTCTTGCTACCAGGCTGCGCGAGCTCGCCAAAATGGACGGCGGCATCATCCTCGATGCCGATGCAACCCAAATCCATCGTGCCGCCGTTCACCTCATGCCCGACCCGAGCATCTTGTCCGACGAGATGGGTACGCGTCACCGGACAGCTGAGCGCGTAGCCAAGCAGACTGGCCACCCAGTGATTTCAGTTAGCCAGTCGATGAACATCATCGCGCTCTACGTCGCAGGTCGGCGCTACGTGCTCGAAGACTCGGCCGCCATTCTGTCCCGGGCCAACCAAGCACTTGCCACGCTCGAACGCTACAAACTCCGCCTCGACGAGGTGTCCGGAACCCTGTCGGCCCTCGAAATTGAAGACCTGGTCACCGTTCGAGACGTCGCCGCCGTTGCTCAACGACTTGAGATGGTCCGCCGCATCGCATCCGAGATCGACGGATATGTGGTTGAACTCGGATCTGACGGAAGGTTGCTTTCACTGCAACTCGACGAGTTGATTGGCGGCGTCGACGCTGATCGAGAATTTGTTATTCGCGACTACCTGCCAAGCACTACTGCTCGCAAGGCGCGCACGGCAGAGCAAGCCGGGGTCGAACTCGATGAACTTAGTGACGCCGACCTTCTCGACCTCATTCTCGTCGCCAAATCGTTGGGTCTCTCGTCGACCGCCGACGACCTCGACGCATCGGTAAGTCCGCGTGGCTATCGCTTGTTGGCCCGTGTACCTCGGCTTCCCAGCGCGGTGGTCGACCGGCTCGTCGACCAATTCGGCGGCCTTCAGCGCCTGCTCGCTGCCGGTATCGACGACCTGCAGACGGTCGATGGAGTGGGTGAGGCACGCGCACGCACAGTCCGCGAAGGCCTTTCACGGTTGGCAGAGTCGAGCATTCTTGAGCGCTACGTGTAGCTGCACAACCTGTTGAGCTAGGTTGCGTCAACCGTCTCTAGACCTGCCAAAGCCCGTAGTGCTACCAACAACACCGGCGCACGATCCTTGGGACGTCGGAGGACACTCAACACGTACGGCGGTAGACCAGCAGGCGTCTCACCCTCGTCGACCTCCAGCTCGTCGCCACTAACAACCGCCAGCACTTGGTCGACGGCGATCCCGTAGTTCCCGCCTGGACCCGG
>DATKIY010000070.1:0-6766 GCA_035543875.1 Actinomycetes bacterium
TCGCGAGCACGCGTAATACCCACATACGCAAGGCGCCGCTCCTCCTCCAGCTCGGTCGTGTTCCCCAACGACCGCATGTGAGGGAAGACCCCGTCTTCGAGTCCGGTAAGGAAGACCACCGGAAACTCCAACCCCTTCGCCGTGTGAAGCGTCATCAGCGTGACCACACCACCAGCTTCGTCAGCATCGGGAATCTGGTCAGAGTCGGCGACCAAGGAAACTTGTTCGAGGAACTCGGCTAAACCACCACCAGGGCTGGCGTCTTCGTACTCGCGTGCCACAGCCTCCAGCTCGCGCAGGTTCTCGATGCGTGACTCATCCTGTGGGTCGTTCGACGCCTGGAGCTCCTTTAAGTACCCGGTCTGCTCGAGCACCGCCTCAAGCAAGGTGGCTGCTCCAGTTCCTGCCTCGACGAGGGTTTGCAATCCTTCGATCAACCGCAGAAAAGACTCAATGGCATGGACTGAACGCGCTTGCAGCGTCGGCACCTCCGCCACTCGACGCAAGGCGCTGACAAACGTAATGCGTTCACGCTCGGCAAACGTTTCAACTGCCAGTTCGGCCTTGTCGCCGATGCCACGGCGAGGGGTATTCAGAATTCGTCGCAGGGAAACAACGTCTTCTGGATTGGCCAGCACCCGCAGATAAGCCAAGGCGTCACGGACTTCTCGACGCTCATAGAAGCGAACGCCGCCAACAACCTTGTACGGCAACCCAACGCGAATGAATACCTCTTCAAAAACACGCGACTGCGCATTGGTGCGATAGAACACAGCCACATCTTTAGGTTGGGCGTGACCAGCATCAGCGAGCTCGTCAACCGTCTGAGCCACAAAGGACGCTTCATCGTGTTCGTTGTCTGCGACGTAGCCAACCAGCGGCCAACCAGAACCGGCGTCGCTCCACAGATTCTTTGGCTTGCGGTTGAGGTTCTTGCTGATGACTGAGTTCGCGGCCGAAAGGATGTTCTGACTCGAGCGGTAGTTCTGTTCGAGCAGGATCGTCCTGGCGTCTGGATAGTCCTTCTCAAACTGCAGGATGTTTCGGATCGTTGCCCCGCGGAAGGCATAGATGCTCTGGTCGGCATCACCCACCACACACAGTTCACCTGGCGGAACATCACCACCTGGCTCACCTACCAGTTCACGGACCAACGCGTACTGGGCGTGGTTGGTGTCCTGGTACTCATCGACCAAGACATGGCGGAACCTTCGACGGTAGTGCTCAGCGACGTCGGGGAAGGCTTGGAGCAAGTTCACTGCCGTCATGATGAGATCGTCAAAGTCGAACGCGTTGGCCTCGCGTAGTCGACGTTGATACAACTGGTAAGCCTCAGCCAACATCTCTTCAGTGTGGTTAGCCGCTCGACCGCGGTATGTCTCCCAGTCGACAAGCTCGTTCTTGAGGTTGCTGACCTGGATGCTGAACGAGCGAGGCGGATACCGTTTGGGATCGAGGTCGAGGTCGCGGCAGACCATCGTCATCAACCGCTGTGAATCCGCCTGGTCGTAGATCGAGAATGACGACGACACTCCAAGACGTTTGTGTTCGGCTCGCAGTATGCGGACACACGCCGAGTGGAAGGTGGACACCCACATCGCCTTCGCCCGTGGACCGACCAGGGCCGAAACGCGCTCCTTCATTTCGCCGGCGGCTTTGTTGGTGAAGGTAATCGCGAGGATATGACCCGGTTGGGCGCCTCTGGCCGCGAGCAAATGCGCTATTCGATGGGTCAGAACGCGTGTCTTGCCGGACCCGGCGCCAGCGACGATGAGTAGCGGCGATCCCTCATGAACAACGGCGGCGCGCTGTTGATCGTTAAGACCCTCGAGCAGCGCCCTGGTATCGATGGCCGGCGCGCGCACCGGTGCTGGCTCGCTCGGAGCAAACCCAGGGAGGTCGTCGAAGAGGGAGGTCACCGCCTGAGTCTAGAAGCGACGACCGACTCTCTAGCGGAAGGCCCCGAGGACAGTGACGCGGACATCCATGCCGATACCACTGGCATTTCGGACGCGCACGTGGCCACGCTTACTCACAGCGGCCACGACCGTGCTTGTGACGATTTCGCCTCGACTCACGCTCATGTCTACAGCGTGCGGAGTGGCGGTTCCCGGTCGCCAAAACGATAGTTCGGTTGGCGTCTTTGGTTTCCGCGCCGTGACCTGCAGCAACACCGCTGAGGTGCCTCGAGCAACCGCGTCGGCGACGGAGAAGGTCTTCGACTTTCCAGAGCCTAGGAAGGACAAGCCAAGATCAGCAGCAGTGTCGACGACGGTTTTGGGGCTCCGGCGGGCTGCGTACCCACGACCACCAGGAAGCGACGCCGACTCGTAGGCGCCCGACACGTCGATGTCGAAAGTACGCCGAGACTCACCAACGTTTTCGACGACGAGCGAGCCGTCGTGGCTGAGCGGCACCACGGTCTGGACCGTCTGCTGGCCTGGGCCGTACGAGAAAAGCGGCAGCCTGGGCCGGTCTGAACCCGCCTGGTAGGCGAACACTTTGCCGCTCCCGTCCCCAGGGTCGACCGTCACCGAGACCACGGCGGCAGTCGAGCTGGGATCGGTTCCCGCCTTGCCCGCGATCTGGGCCTTGAACCGTCCGGCCCGCCCGATCGCGACGTTTGGATAGAGCCTCGCGGGCGCCACGGGGTCGAACTGGTTACCCCCGCCTGGTGCGATCGCGCGACGAACCGAAAGCGGTGCTGCTGGATCGACGTAGTACCCGACCACGCTCGCCGAAAGGTCGGTCGCTCCGACATTAGAGAGGAAACTGACCTTTCCGTTGGCACCGACGGGAAGCACAAGCAACGAAGCACTGGTCTTGTTTTGCGCAGTAGAGATCCGTCGGACCTTGGGAATCTCCCCACCAGCCGGACCAGCTCTGAGGTAGGAATCCCAGTTCGGATGACGCATGGAAACCTGAAGCGCAACCGCAGCGACACCTTCGCTCGGAACATCACCCTTGCCGGTCACGTCGACGTCGAGCCGATGTGACGTGTACGCACTTGACGCAAAGAGCCTGCAACTCTTGCCATTCACCATGCCGACGCCCAGCTCGGTCGAAGCGACTCGGGTTGCGTCAACCGGGACGTAACGCATGGGGTCAGTGACGACCTTGGGTGCTGGTTGCGTGAGCGACTCGTTGACGCAGGGTGCAGCGAGCGCGTTCCCCGTCCAAAACGAGGTCCGCCCCGACGAACCGTCAAAGCTGAGACTGAAGTGGATGTGATCGGTGTGCGGATTGGTACCGGTGTAGTCGCCCCAACCCGGATTGCCGTACGCCCGCCAAATCCGGTGATTGAAAATGATGTACATGATGCCAAGACGCCGAGCCATCGCGTTCTTGTTGCCGTAGCTGTCGGTGGCCAACAACCAATGCAAGAACGCATCCGCTTTGGCCTTCTCAGTCGAGTTCGATACGTCGATCATCCAGTCAACTGCGCGACCGTCGTTGTGCTCGGAAGTCGTGTAGCACGCGTTTCGTGAGATTCCGATGGATTCGTCCGAGCCGTACGTCTGTCGAATCAATCCAGCAAGTTTGGTCGCCCCCGGTCGGTCGACCGGGTCGCAGATCGTGTTGGGCTCGTAAGCGGCATAGCCCTCGATTGCCTTACCGAACTTCGGAGTGTCAGGGACGCGTGGTGCGGCTTGCGCCGGCGTGGCCAACAGCAGCGGCACAAGGCTCAGCACCAATGCCAGCAGAATGGTCACTGCGGGCAAACGGCGGCTTATGAGATCGCGTGGCATATGTTCCTGACTCGGCCGTGGTGGTGCGGCGCTGTAGGTCCCTGCCTACCATGGCGCCTACGGGATCACCCGTTCGGAGCACTACCGATGCGCTAAGCCGGGCGAGTGGTCAACTTTTACACGACTCCTGCGGAGGAAGGTTCACTGTGGCCGAGCCCATGCCCGACGACCAGGTCGAGCGCATATTGATCGTCACCGCGCACCCTGACGACGTGGACTTCGGTACATCCGCCAGTGTCGCCACTTGGACCGCAAAGGGGATCGACGTCACCTACTGCATCGTCACGGACGGCGACGCAGGTGGTTTCGACCCAGCAGTACCTCGAAGTGAGATTCCCAGAATTCGTCGCGAGGAGCAGACCGCCGCAGCGAAAGTGTGCGGCGTCGACGATGTCCGATTTCTCGGCTACAAAGACGGTGAGCTGACGGTCACCCACGAGCTTCGCCGTGATATCAGTCGGGTCATCCGTCAGGTCAAGCCACAGCGAATGGTGATCCAATCACCGGAGCGCAACTGGGAGCGCATCTACGCCTCCCATCCCGACCATCTAGCAGCTGGCGACGCCGCCATCCAGGCGGTTTACCCCGACGCGCGAAACCCTTACGCGCACCCGTCGCTGCTCAGGGACGAAAAGCTCGAAGCCTGGACGGTGGGCGAAGTGTGGATCGGCGGGGGTCCCGCGCCTGACCACTACGTCGACGTCACGGACACAATCGACTACAAACTGGCCGCGCTCGCTGCACACGAGTCGCAGACTGCTCACATGGAGGACCTCGAGGGCATGATTCGCTCCTGGCACGCCCTCAACGCGGAGCGAATGGGACTTCCCGAGGGTCGGCTTGCCGAGATCTTCCAGGTGGTTAACACAGCCTAGAGAAGGCGTCGGTCACTAGCCCACCGCGCCAACTCGTTTCGGTTCGACAGCTGTAGCTTTCGTAGCACGCTTGAAACGTGCGTCTCGATTGTCTTCACCGACAGATACAGCTCCTTGGCCACTTCTTTGTATGTGTAGCCCCGAGCGATCAAGCGCATCACTTCGCGCTCTCGCGGCGATAGTCGATCCAACTCCTCGTCGACGACGGGTACATCCGCACTTCCAGCAAACGCGTCAAGTACAAACCCCGCAAGGCGAGGAGAGAACACGGCGTCGCCGTCGGCGACTCTTCGGATGGCAGCGGCTAGCTCAACTCCGCTAATGGATTTCGTCACGTAGCCGCGAGCTCCGGCTCGGATAGTCGCTATGACATCTTCGGCGGCATCAGAAACCGAAAGCGCCAGAAACTTCGTGTCGGGTACTCGGGACGCACACTGTCGAAGGACTTCACGTCCATCGCCACCTGGCAAATGAACATCGAGCAGCACCACGTCTGGTCGAAGTTCGAGGATCACCTTCACGGCCTGGTCAACGTCCTCAGCTTCGCCGACGACTGAGACAAGGTCCCCGAGTTCAGCTCGGACTCCCGACCGAAACATGCGGTGGTCGTCGACAAGCACGACCGACGGTTGAGCTTTCATGGACTCGTCCACTGTCACTGCTTTCTGGGTTGCTCGATCCACGATGATTTCAACGCTGGTGCTGATTTCAAATCTGGTACTGCATCCTCAGCTCGACGGAGGTACCTACGCCGTCAAGCGGCCGGACAACCGCTTGTCCACCATTTCGATCCATCCGTCCAATGATGGAGTCGCGCACGCCGCGTCGGTCGTCTGGCACAGCAGACAGATCGAATCCCGGTCCCCGATCGCGCACATAGACCGTAACTTCATCATCTGCTACCTCGGCGTAAACGGTGACAGGCGCCGTTTCACCGCCGTACTTAACCGCGTTCAAGGTTGCCTCACGGGTCGCGGCAGCCAGCGCCGCCAACCGCTCGTCCAGCGGAGCGTCTCCTACGCAGACCAGTTCGATCGTGACGCCGCGTTCGTCCTCAATCTCAGCCACGGCACTTTCCAGTGCCCCTCGAAGAGTCGCGTTGGAGTCTGGAACCGGTTCGTACAGCCAGTGGCGCAGGTCGCGTTCCTGCGCTCGGGCCAGTCGTGAAACAACGCCCGGATCAGCTGAGTTCCGTTGGATAAGCGTGAGCGTTTGCAGTACCGAGTCATGCACATGAGCGGCGATCTCGGCACGTTCCTCGCTCCGAATTCGCGCCCGACGCTCCTCATCTCGGTCGCGCCACAACCCCAACGCCCACGGAGCGAGCAAGAGAGCGAGTCCGATCGAAACAACCAACCCGGCCACAAGGACGCGTCCCACATCGACCAGTGATCCGCGCGACGCCAAGAACGCGGCAACGCCGACCAGCACCAACAGCGCGCCCACTAGTGCCTGCGCCCAGCCATAGCGTCGACCGCCTGCAACACCTGTTGCTCGTTGGGTAAGCCGCTGACGTTGTTCCTCATCACTGCGCAGCCAAAGCAGTCCGGCACCGACGACCACGAGGACGAGCGGAGTCGCAGAACCGGGAACAACATCAAACAGCTGCAACAGCACGACGGTGCCAACGGCGATGGCGCCAATGCTGAGCAGCAACGACGAGGATCCCGTCGACCGGCCTGGAGCTTGGTCCGACGATGCCACTGGCACAAAGATCCAAAGTGCGCCGTAGAGCATCACTCCGGCACCACCTGCAAAACACAAGGCGATGAACGCAACTCGAACCCACACGACGTCAACGCGCAGGTGCTCGGCCAAGCCCTTAGCGACGCCAGCAATCACGCGGCCACTGTCGGCTCGGTACAGCTTGGGCGCCGCGCTGTCGGCGTGGGAAGTCACACTGAATAGTCACATGAAGTGCCATTGGCAGTCATCGGATGCTGCCCCGGGCACGCCCCCGACACATCAGGCGCCTGACTCAGGGTTGGATCAGGGACTTTTCCGATACCGCCACGGTGTGAGATCGGCTTGGCTATGCAACATGAGCCCAACAGCCCAACCCACAGCGCCCAGGCCACCCCTCCGGCGCCTTCGCAGCGATCGCATGCTGGGAGGTGTCTGCAGCGGAGTCGCACGCTCCCT
>DATKIY010000071.1:0-3853 GCA_035543875.1 Actinomycetes bacterium
CGCTTTGCGCCGCAACAGCAAGTCGCTTGGCGTACTCACTCGGTGATGATGACCGACTCGACGACTTCCAGTGCGCATACACGTGAATGCCTTTGCTGCCGCTAGTGACCGGAACGCTGGCCATGCCGTCTGCCGCTAGCTGCTCATGCAACCAAAAGGCCACCGAGGCGCACTCGACGATGCTCACATTCGGTCCGGGGTCGAGGTCGAACACGATGCGATCGGTTCGCTGCCCACCACCATGGAGTCGCCACTGCGGGACGTGCAGCTCTAGCGCGCTGTGTTGCGCCAGCCATGCGAGGGTCGACGCACCGGTGATTAATGGATACGTCACTGGTCCGTCGGAATGGTCGATGGTGACGCGATCTATCCACTCTGGCGCGTGGGTTGGCAGGTTGCGCTCATAGAAAGACTCGTCGGCCACGCCGTTGGGCCACCTAATGCGAGTAACCGGGCGACGTCGCACATGTGGGAGGAGGCGCGCGGCCACCCGAACGTAGTAGGTGATGACCTGCGCTTTGGTGACGCCTTCCGAGGGGTACAGCACGCGTCCGGGATGCGTAACCCGTATCGAGTGACCCTCCACAACGATTGAGCTATCGATCGCCGCAGCCATCTGTTCATTCAATCAGGTGAAGCGTCATCCAAGATCGATGCGTAGACCAGGCGCCAAGCGGGTAGGGCACACGGTGAACACCTAAGCCAACGAACACGGAGGATGGCCCGAGATGAGAAAACTGATTTTGCTCACCGCCGGTGGTGCTGTCGGATACCTGCTGGGAGCGAAAGCTGGCCATGAGCGATACGAATCTATCCGCGCGCAGGCCACCACGACCGTGCGTGACCGGCTACCCACGGTCGCAAACAGGATTCGGCGTTGGCGGTCAGATGACAGTTTCGGAATGGCTGATTTGATCGCGCTCGACGCTCCGAGCGGTAGTACTCGCGTTACTCGGAGCAAGAGTGTCGGCAGCGCTGAGCCGAGTGGACCGCCGTTCGCCGACCTGACGACACCAGCGCACCAGCATTGACGCGCGGCTATTCCAGCAACGAGCGCAAGACGTAAGGCAGGATTCCGCCGTGGCGGTAGTAGTCGGCCTCGCCTGGAGTGTCGATGCGTACCTGCGCGTCAAAAGCAGCCGCCTCACCGTCGGGTTTGGTGACCGACACCGTGAGTGTCGGTGGGACGTCGCCGTCGTTAATGGCGCGGATGCCTTTGATGTCGAAGGTCTCGTCACTGGTTAGCCCCAATGATGCTGCGGTAACCCCGGCGGGGTACTGCAGAGGTAGAACGCCCATCCCAATCAGGTTGCTGCGGTGGATGCGTTCGTACGACTCGGCGATCACCACGCGGACGCCCAACAACGCGGTTCCCTTAGCGGCCCAGTCGCGGGACGAACCCGAGCCGTATTCCTTTCCTGCCAGAACCACGAGCGGAACACCAGCGGCCAGGTAGCGCGTTGCCGCGTCGAAGATTGGGACCACGGGACGCTTCGCATCCAGTAGGTCGAGAGTGAAACCGCCCTCGACGTCTTCAAGCATCTGGTTGCGCAGCCGAATATTGGCGAACGTACCTCGAATCATCACTTCGTGGTTTCCCCGGCGCGAACCGTAGGAGTTGAAGTCACGTCGATCGACACCGGCTGCGGCAAGAAAAATCCCTGCAGGACTATCCCATCGGATGCTGCCAGCTGGCGAGATGTGATCAGTGGTCACCGAGTCACCGAGCACCGCCAACACCCGAGCGCCCACGACATCGGTAACAGGCGATGGATCAATCTTCATGCCGTCGAAGTACGGAGGTTTGCGCACATACGTTGACTCAGGGTCCCAGTCAAAAGTCTGACCGTCGGGCGTGGGCAACCCTTGCCAGCGCTCGTCGCCAGCGAACACGTCTGCGTACTCTCGGGTGAATGCCTCGCTACCAATGACTTCGGATACAACGGTCTGAATGTCGTCGCCAGATGGCCAGATATCGGACAGCATCACCGGCTGTCCGTTCGTGTCGTGACCGAGCGGCTCTCGATTCAGGTCAATGTCCATCGTCCCGGCAAGTGCATAAGCAACAACAAGCGGTGGTGACGCCAAGTAGTTCATCTTGACGTCGGGGTTGATGCGCCCCTCGAAGTTTCGATTTCCGGACAACACGGCCACGACCGACAAGTCCTGCGAGTTGACGGCTTCAGAGACCACCTCTGGCAGCGGACCTGAGTTGCCGATGCACGTCGTGCAGCCGTATCCGACGAGGTTGAACCCCAGCTTCTCCAGATATGGCGTGAGGCCTGCACGATCGTAGTAGTCCATGACAACCTTCGACCCCGGAGCCAATGTTGTCTTGACCCAAGGCTTGCGATTTAACCCTCGCTCGATCGCGTTCTTTGCCAGCAGAGCCGCACCGATCATCACCGACGGGTTTGACGTGTTAGTGCATGACGTAATCGCAGCTATCACGACCGCGCCGTGGTCGATCTCGCACGACGTTCCGTCATCAAGGGTGACGGTTACCGGGGTAAAGGGCCGGCCGTTGTCGTGAATGGGAGTCTCTGGCGCCGATGCCAAGGTGTCGTGGTGGATGGCCATGGGGTCAGATGCGGGGAAGGACTCATCCACTGCCTCGTCGACCGGCGACTGCGTGGTCGCCTTCACGTGTGGCTCGACGTAGTCGCGCAGCGCCGTGCGAAACGCTTGTTTGGCCACGCGTAGCGGAACTCGGTCTTGGGGTCGCTTGGGCCCGGCTATGGAAGGCTCGATAGTCGCAAGATCCAGCTCAAGTCGTTCCGAGTAGCTCGGCTCACTCGTCGGGTCATGCCACAAACCCTGGGTCTTCGCGTAGGCCTCGACCAATGCCACGTGGTCAGGCGAGCGCCCGGTCAGCGACAGGTACTTAAGTGTCTCCGCGTCAATCGGGAACACCGCAACTGTCGACCCATACTCGGGACTCATGTTCCCGATCGTGGCGCGATTTGCGAGTGGGACCGCTGAAACGCCAGAGCCATAGAACTCGACGAACTTGCCGACGACTCCATGCTTGCGTAGCAGTTCTGTGATGGTGAGGACGAGATCGGTGGCGGTTGTTCCATCGGGCATTTCGCCGACGAGTTTGACGCCAACAACGCGTGGGACGAGCATGCTTACCGGTTGACCAAGCATGGCGGCTTCCGCCTCAATACCGCCAACACCCCAGCCCACAACGCCCAGTCCGTTCACCATCGTGGTGTGCGAGTCGGTTCCCACGACAGTATCGGGGTAGACCTGCCCACCCCGATCCATGACAACCCGAGCCAGATGCTCGATATTGACTTGATGAACGATGCCGGTACCTGGTGGAACAACTTTGAACCAGTCAAACGCTGTCTGCCCCCATCGCAGGAACTGGTAGCGCTCACGGTTTCGCTGGTACTCAAGGTCGACATTGCGTTCAAAAGCGTCAGCGCGTCCAAAGACATCGGCAATCACTGAATGGTCGATGACCAGCTCGGCCGGCGTCAGCGGGTTGATTCGCGAGGGGTCTCCCCCAAGGTCGACAACCGCCTCGCGCATGGTGGCAAGGTCAACGACGGCTGGCACACCCGTGAAGTCCTGCATGATGACTCGCCCCGGCGAGAACTGGATCTCAGTTTGCGGCTCGGCCTCGGCATCCCAGTCGGCGACAGCGCTCACATGCGCCGCGGTCACGTTGGTGCCGTCTTCGGTCCGCAGCTGGTTTTCCAGCAGCACTTTCAGGCTCATCGGCAGCCGATCGGCGCCGGGCACAGCGTCGAGCCGGAAGATGTCATGGGTTCGACCAGCCACAGTGAGCGTGTTCCGGGCCCCGAAACTGTCTGGGCCTACCCGATCTCGGTGAGCCGCCACG
>DATKIY010000072.1:0-2610 GCA_035543875.1 Actinomycetes bacterium
GAGGACACGCTTGACCACCTGTTCGATGTCGTCGCGCGATAATCCCGTGGCCTCCAACACATCTGGCCATGACAGCTGCTTGGCGTATTCGGCGAATTCGGCGAACCCGGTGGTGTTGGTGTTGATGAATTCGTGGTCCAGCACGGTTCCCGGCGCAGCATCTTCCGCTTGGAGCACAAGAGCGTTGATCGCCTGGAAGAGCGCGAGGTCTCCGCACGGGTTGATATGTAGGAACTGGTCGGCGATCACGGTGCCGCGGCCGAGGACCCCGCTCACTTTCTGGGGATTCTTGAACCGGATCAGGCCTGCCTCTGGCAGCGGGTTGACGGCGACGACGTGCCCGCCGTTGCGTTTGCATTCCTCGAGAGCCGACAGCATCCGAGGCATGTTCGTTCCGGGATTCAAACCGACTGCGAAGACGAGGTCGGCTTCGTGGATGTCGTCAAGGCTCACGCTGCCCTTGCCGATGCCCAATGTCTCCCCCAGCCCCCAGCCACTGGACTCGTGGCACATGTTGCTGCAGTCGGGCAGGTTGTTGGTGCCGTAGGCACGCGCGAACAGCTGCAGCAAGAACGCGGCCTCGTTGTTCAACCGGCCGGAGGTATAGACGAGCGCCTCGTCAGGCGAATCGAGTCCACGCAGCTCGGCGGCGATCAGGTCGAAGGCCTGGTCCCATCCGATGGGGTGGTAGTAGTCCGACCCAGGCCACTTGACCATCGGTTCGGTCAGGCGGCCTTGCTGGTTGAGCCATAGGTCCGATTTGCGCTCCAATTTGGAAAGCGGGTACTGCTGGAAGAACTCCCGAGTAATCCTCCGGGTGGTGGCCTCGTCGTTGATGTGCTTAGCGCCGTTTTCGCAGTACTCCTGCATATGCCGCTTGCCAGGCCCGGGCTCCGGCCAAGCGCAGCCTGGGCAGTCGGTGCCGTCGACCTGATTGATGGCAAAGAGGTTCGTCGCGGTTCGCCGGATCGACGTCTCCTCGAGCGAGTACTGGATCGCGTGCGTCACCGCGGGAACGCCTGTGGCCCATTGCTTGGGTGGGGTGATTTTCAGGTCTTCCTCGTTCGGATCATCAACGGTGGTCATCTGTGTCTACCCATCTTTCAACTTGGACGACTGGCACTTGCTAGCCAGAATCGGCGCAAGAAGGTGGTCGATTGCGTGTCAGCGCTGAAATGCGTTGGCTTCGCGGGACTCAACCACCGTCCGCCGTGTCGTGCCAGCAACCATCCCGTCGAGTAGATTGTTGATCCGGTCGTTGCACAGCTCTGCTTCGCGTTCGTCGCCAACGCGCCGCCACATGCGCATGCGGGCGAGCTCGGCGGTTATTCTCCGCCCCGTTGCACTAGACACAAGCCTCCCCTTTCAATCGGACCAGTTGTCTGCGTACGTCGCGGAGCTGACTCGACTGGAGCCGAAGCTCTTGGGGGCCAACGGAGTACGCTTGCGTGAGGTCTTTGATCAACATCGCGCGAAGGCGATCGCGGTCCATGAGCAACGGCGCGCGACGTGGTCCGGCCGCGTCAGGACCGTGAATCGCTATCCAACACAGTGTGTTCTCGGCATCACTGTGAACGACGAACAGCGTGTCGTCGGTTCTGGTCTGGTCGAGTACGGCACTCACGGTTTCGTCAGGATCGACGACAACAACCACCGGATTGAACCCGAGACTCGCCGCGTGCGCGAGGCTTGCGCGTAACGCATCCTGAGCCGATCCCGCTGATAGCAACGTCAATAGAAACATCTGATCGGTGGACGGATCGCGGTGGGCAGCAGCTACTTTAGCGCGCACCCACATGCCTGCCAGTGCCGTCTCCAGATGTTCGACCGCAGGCGGCACTCCCTGACGTTGATTTCTCTCGAGCTCCGTGACGTTGTGTCGATAGCACTCGCGCGCTTCAGCGAGGGTCTTGGCGCCGCCGGTCAAGCCGCCGGGAATCGAGTGATAGGTCAGGCACGGAGTGCCCAGAGGATCGTAGCGATATATCACATGATCGGTTGAGGTCGCGCCAGCTTGGCGGTCCTGGATCCCGCGACCGCGCAACGTCTGAGGCTTGGCGACCGAGTGAGCCCGGCCGTCCGCAACCAGCGCCTGTGTCATTCGAAGATCCCCTCGTACACACCATCGAGCATTGACATGACAAGACTCACATTGGCGATGGGGCAAAGTCGTCAACGCTGGCGCCCAACCCTGCTTACCGCCAGCCATCAGGCGTGATTGCAGCTGGCAGGTAGGCCAGTAGTGGAGTTGGCGGTAGATGGTTTTGGTGGGCAGCGTTGACGACACGGCCCCACCGGCAGCGGATCCTTATCGACCATAAAGCGTTTCCACGTCGGGAGGTGACATGGTGATCAGGCCGGAGTTCCACGGAACAAGGACGAATGCGTTGGCGGCTGCGGGCGTGCGGGTTCACGTCTCAGACGCCAGCCCGCGCGGCTTCTCCGGGCGCGTGACAGCGGTTCATCCAGACGCGTTGACGGTCGCGCGTGACGACACTGGCGCCTGGGAACTGGTCATCTTGTCCCGCCGCCAGGTGACAGCGGTGAGTGCGCCATGGGTCGGGTGACAACGCGCTGCCGGGCGCAGCATCTAACCAGTGAATCGGCCAT
>DATKIY010000073.1:0-7595 GCA_035543875.1 Actinomycetes bacterium
CAGATCGAGCGCTGCGCCAGGCAGGTTGGGGGGTACGGGGGTGCGCCGTGATTGCCATGGCTGGCGCCGCGGCGAACGGCCCCTGATTGGGTGTCGCGGGCACGCCGACCCTGGGCTAGCGTGAGAAGGAGCAGGAGCCGCACCAGCAAAGGAGCGAACCGTGGACATCGTGGTGAGAGGTCGACACATCGAGGTTTCGGATCGCTTCCGCGAACACGTGGCGCTGAAGCTAGCCAAGGTCGAGCGATACGACGGAAAGTGTCATCGGATTGATGTCGAGGTTTCCCAGGAGACCAATCCTCGGCTAGCCGATCACGCAGTCCGCGTGGAGTTGACCTGTCATGGGAAAGGTCCCGTCATCCGCGCCGAGGCGTCGGCGGGAGAAAAGTACGCGGCCCTGGACGTTGCGTACAGCCGACTGCAGGAACGACTACGCCGGGCTGCTGACCGGCGCCACGACCGTCATCGCGGCCACGTGCGTTCGGGCAATGGTCGGGCGCACACCGACAAGCCACCGAGCGAGTCGACGTCAATCCGTCCGACGGAGGGTGCGAGCATGCCGGGGGACGTGTTGACCACCGTGACAGATTCCGTCGACAACAGCGACCACGCTGCGGCTGCGCTGTCGGTTGTCGGCGACGGTCCGCTTGTAGTCCGAGAGAAGACGCACGTGGCTACTGCGATGACATTGGACCAGGCGTTGTACGAGATGGAACTCGTTGGTCATGACTTCTTCTTGTTTCACGATGCAACAACCCACACGCCCAGCGTGGTTTATCGGCGCAAGGGCTACGACTACGGGGTGCTACATCTGGAAGTCGACAACGTCTGAGGGTGGCTAGTTGCGTGGCGGCCCGGCTGAACTCTCGCAGGAGTCGGGCAGGAAGTGCCTAGGCAGATAGCGACACCAACTGCCTGGAGTAGCCCGAGTCAGCGGTGTTACTGACCCAATCGGGTGGCGACTTGAGCGCCAGGGGTGACCCAAATGGGCCGTTTCGTGCCATCATGGCGGCGTGACTGAGGTGGCTATTGAGGGGACTTCCCGGCGTGACCCGATTCGGGTCCTCGTCGTTGACGACCATGCGCTGTTTCGGCGGGGACTAGAAATGGTCCTCATCCAAGAAAGCGACATCGAGGTTATCGGCGAGGCTGCTGACGGTGAAGCTGCGGTGACTCGCGCCGCCGAGTTACTCCCTGACGTTGTCTTGCTCGACGTTCGGATGCCCAAGGGCTCAGGCATCGACGCCTGCGCTGCCATCAAGGATGTTGCACCGAGCGCTCGCATCATCATGTTGACGATCAGCGACGAAGAGGCCGACCTCTACGAGGCGATCAAGGCCGGCGCGACTGGCTACCTGCTCAAAGAAATCTCGATCGACGAGGTAGCGGCGGCGGTGCGCTCGGTTTACGACGGACAGTCACTCATCAGTCCGTCAATGGCTAGCAAGCTGCTGACTGAGTTTGCGTTGATGGCTAAACGAACCAACGAGCGCAGCAACCAAGTTCCTGCCCCACGGCTTACAGAGCGTGAGTTAGAGGTGCTGAAGCTGGTGGCGCGTGGCATGAACAACCGCGACATCGCGCGGGAGTTGTTCATCTCCGAGAACACGGTCAAGAACCACATTCGAAACATTCTGGAGAAGTTGCAGCTGCACTCGCGCATGGAAGCCGTCGTCTACGCGGTGCGCGAAAAGCTCCTGGAAATCACCTAGTCCACGAGAACTGACGCGTTCATGTTCGTATGGGTAGGAAACGCCTTATTCATCACGGAGGTACGCTCGCTCTTCTATGGGTGACAGGCGACTTGAGCGACTGACGCTGGCACAGGCACGACGGGTTGCGTTAGCTGCGCAGGGCTTCGGTCAGCCTCGCCCATTGGGGACTGCGACTCGTCGCGACCTTCGTCGTGTCCTTAAGCACACGGGACTGCTTCAGATCGACTCCGTCAACGTCCTGGCTCGTGCTCACTACATGCCGCTGTTCTCCCGCCTTGGGCCGTACCCGAGCCGGCTGCTGGAGGACGCTGCATACAAGGACACAGCGCGACAGCCCCGAGAGCTATTCGAGTACTGGGGCCATGAAGCGTCCCTGATCCCGATGTCTGCGCAGCCGTTGTTTCGCTGGCGTATGGCGGAGGTGATGGACCACGCATGGGATGGCATGAAGCGGCTTGCGACCGAACAACCCGACTTGCTGAAAACCATCCTGCAAGACGTCAGGGCGCACGGTCCAATCTCGGCAGGAGAGTTGGCAAAAACTCACCAAGGTGAGCGTCCTCGCAAGAAAGGACCTTGGTGGGACTGGGACACCGTGAAGACGGTGCTGGAGTTCTTGTTTTGGTCAGGAGAAGTGACAACAGCATCTCGACGAGGCTTTGAACGACTCTATGACATCCCCGAGCGAGTCATTCCGGCCAGGATTCTCAACGCCCCCACCCCAACCAGGGACGACGCTCAGCGACAGCTGATGCTCATGGCCGCCGATTCGTTGGGCGTGGCGGCAGCCCGCGACCTCCGTGACTACTACCGGTTGTCTGCGGCCGACGCGAAACAGCGGTTGGCTGAACTCGTCGATGCTGGCGAGTTGGTTCCGATTGACGTCGAGGGCTGGCGCTTACCTGCCTACGTCAAACCTGGCCTCGCGATTCCGAGGAAGGTACGGGACGCCGCGCTGGTTTCACCCTTCGATCCCTTGGTGTGGGAACGCGACCGGGCCGAACGGCTGTTTGGCTTTCGGTACCGCATCGAGATCTATGTCCCGGCGCACAAGCGGGTCCACGGTTACTACGTCTTGCCCTTCATGCTGGATGAGCATCTGGCAGCACGCGTGGATCTCAAGGCCGACCGGCAGGCTGGTCTACTTCGGGTTCAGGCAGCCTTCCTTGAGGACCATGCGCCGGACGGTGTACCCGAGCGGCTAGCGGACGAGCTGACGACCCTGGCGCAATGGCTCGAGCTAGGCGATGTCGTAGTGCACCCGAAAGGCGACTTGGCTCCGGCACTTGCGAGCCTGCTCACTGCTGGTCAGTAGCTAGCCTGGCGTGAAGGTGTAGGTCGTAACGCACTTCGCCGACGAGCAGCGCGCCACGCTGCACTCCCTCTGCGATGAACCTGCACCGTTCGGCCACGCCGCATGACGACTGGTTGTCCAACAGGTGACGAATCTCCAGGCGACCAAACCCACCCTCGACGAACGCCCACCGCGACACCACCGCAACCGCGTCGGACGCAATTCCTAGCCCCCGCGCCTCCGGCAAAAGCCAGTAGCCGATCTCAGCTTCGCCCGAGTCAGCGCGAATCCGAACTAGCCCCACGCGACCGACCGTGTTGCCTTCACATTCGACCGCCCAGTCGTACCGGTCGAAACGGTTGATGGCAAAGGAAATCCAGGCTTGCGCATCGGCTTCGGATCGAACCTTGCCGATGGACGGTGAGTACTTCTGCACCTTCGCGTCGCGCGATGCACGGAAGACCGTGGCTACGTCGCGCTCGTCCGATCGCCAACCGCGGAGCGTCAGCCGTTCGTTGGCGAGGTCCGGCGGTGGTTGTGGCGTTTCGGCGCAGGCTTGGTTCACGTTAAACCTTGCCGTGAATGTGCTCGTCGTACCACTCCCCGTCTCCGCAACGCTCGCCCTTTCGGGTGGTGCCCTCAAGCAGGTAACCCGCGCGCTCGGCGACCCTACAAGACGCAGAGTTGGCCACAGCATGAATGAGCTCCAGTCGAACCATCCCCAGTTCGGCCATCGCCCACGTCGACGCCAGGCGAACCGCTGCTGTGGCGATTCCTTGGCCGCGGGCACGGGCGTGTGTCCAATAGCCGACCGACGCGGTCAGGTTCTCTTCATTGATTTTGTGGACAGAAAGCGCACCAAGAGGTTGGTGCGGGTCCTTGCCGCAGATGACCCACGACGCGTGTGTGCCTGACGACCAGTCCGAGCGCGTTCGAGCCCATTCGGCTGCTGACGCCAGGTCAGTCACATCCGCGGGGTTCCACTGCTGAATGTCTGGATCGGTGTACGACTCCAAGACCCAGTTCGGGTCGACCGACAGTGTGGGCAACAACTGAATGCCATCGCCGACGACGTCGACAGGCGACCAAGGCAGCCGACGCTGGTGCTTTCGTTGTCTGGGCTCGCCGGGCAGCAAGCTCGCCATCCACGCGTCGACGCTTTCGCCTCGATGGCGGAGTGACCGGCGAAGCGTTCCTTCGACCGTAAATCCGCATGATTCGGCCACTGCCCGAGACGCAACGTTTCCGACATTGGCCTGCCACTGGATCCTGGCCAGTGAAAGCCGCTCAAGCCCCCAGTCGCACACCAGCTTGGTAGCGGCAGCTGCGACCCCTCGTCGGCGTGCCCACGGCGCCACCCAGTAGCCGATCTCGCCAACGGCTGATTCCGAGTCGACCGTGAGGCTCGCCGAGCCGATGATCTCCTCGGTCTTGCCGTCGACGATGGCAAACGTGGCGATGCCAGCGTCCCAGCGTTCAGGGGCGGTGCTCACAAACTGTGTGGCGTGCTCGGGAAGATACGGGGACGGGATGGTCGTCCATCGCTGGATGTCGTCGTCCTGGCAGGCGGCGTAGACCGCGTCGCCGTCGCCGGACGCCCAGACACGCAGACGTACGGCCCCGTCGGTCAGTTCTACCGGTTCCATGGGCACATCCTGCCTGGAGTCACGGTTAGGTCACCATCCGATTACGATGGGCGGGACGGCAGGAACTGGCCGTTGCGGGTTCGGTCGGTCGACCGCTCGTTCGATTCTGCTGACGGAGACCAAGAGTGCCCGCTTTCTTCGACAAGATCATGCGAGCCGGCGAGGGCAAGACGCTGAAGCGTCTCGAAAAGCTGGCCCAGCAGGTCAACGCCATCGAAGAGGACTTTGTCGGTCTCTCGGACACTGAGCTGCGCGAAGAGACGGTCACGTTCAAGAAGCGCTTCGCCGATGGCGAGACTCTGGACGATCTGCTACCCGAGGCATTTGCGGCGGTCCGTGAAGCCGCCAAGCGGACGTTGGGCCAGCGTCACTACGACGTCCAAATCATGGGTGGCGCCGCGCTGCATCTTGGGAACATCGCCGAGATGAAGACGGGCGAAGGAAAGACACTCGTCTCGACGCTTCCCGCGTACCTCAACGCGCTGGCTGGCAAAGGTGTCCACGTTGTGACGGTCAACGACTACCTTGCTGAGCGCGACTCCGAGTGGATGGGCCGCGTGCACCGTTTCCTCGGTCTGGAAACCGGCGTGATTTTGGCCAACATGCGTCCAGTGGAGCGTCGGGCGCAGTATGCGTGCGACATCACCTACGGAACCAACAACGAGTTCGGGTTCGACTATCTGCGCGACAACATGGCATGGAGTCGGGAAGAGATGGTCCAGCGCGGACACTTCTTCGGTGTGGTTGACGAGGTCGACTCGATTTTGATTGACGAGGCGCGTACGCCGCTGATCATCAGCGGACCAGCAGAGCAAAGTGCAAAGTGGTACGGCGACTTCGCTCGCATGGTTCCTCGCCTGCGCGCCGACCAAGACTATGAGGTTGACGAGAAGAAGCGCACGGTTGGAATCCTGGAACCAGGCGTCGAGCGGGTCGAGGACTTCCTAGGCATCGAGAACCTGTACGAGTCGGTTAACACACCGCTGATTGGCTACCTCAACAACGCACTGCGGGCCAAGGAACTGTTTAAGCGCGACAAAGACTATGTCGTGATGAACGGCGAGGTTCTCATCGTCGACGAACACACCGGGCGAATGTTGTCCGGCCGTCGCTACAACGAGGGTCTCCACCAGGCGATTGAGGCCAAAGAAGGCGTCGAGGTCAAAGCCGAGAATCAGACTCTGGCCACCATTACGCTCCAGAACTTCTTCCGGCTGTACGAAAAGCTGGGCGGGATGACTGGTACGGCGATGACCGAAGCGAACGAGTTCTTCCAGATTTACAAGCTCGGCGTTGTTCCCATTCCTACCAACCGTCCCATGGTTCGCGCTGACGAGGCCGACCTGGTCTACCGAACTGAAGAGGCCAAGTACGACGCTGTCATCAAGGACCTGGCGGAACGGCACGAAAAAGGTCAGCCCGTTCTGGTCGGAACCACCAGCGTCGAGAAATCAGAGTCGTTGTCCAACGCGCTGCGTCGGCGTGGTGTTCCACATGAGGTGCTCAACGCGAAGAACCACGAGCGCGAAGCTGCGATTGTCGCCCAGGCTGGACGCAAGGGCGCAGTCACGGTGGCTACCAACATGGCTGGCCGCGGAACCGACATCATGTTGGGTGGCAACCCAGAGTTCATGGCAACGGCTGAGCTGGCGCAGCGTGGCCTGTCACCCGCTGACACGCCCGACGAGTACGAAGCAGCGTGGCCGGATGCGTTAGAGAAAGCACAGAAGGCGGTCGCCGCCGAGCACGATGAGGTAGCTGACTTGGGCGGCCTCTATGTTCTTGGAACTGAGCGACACGAGTCGCGACGCATCGACAACCAGCTGCGTGGTCGCTCGGGACGTCAAGGCGACCCAGGTGAGTCGCGGTTCTTCCTGTCACTAGATGACGACTTGATGCGTCTGTTCAAGGGCAATGTTGTTGAAGCTTTCCTTACTCGCTTCAACATTCCTGACGACGTCCCGATCGAAGCCAAGATGGTGACCAACGCCATCAAGTCTGCTCAGTCGCAGGTTGAGTCGCAAAACTTTGAGATTCGCAAGAACGTGTTGAAGTACGACGACGTGCTCAACCGGCAGCGTCAAGTCATCTACCAAGAGCGTCGCCTCGTGCTTGAAGGCGAGGACCTTCACGAGCAGGTCCAGCACATGGTTTCCGACACCGTCGAGGAGTACGTGCGCGCGGCAACAGCCGAAGGCTTTCCCGAGGAGTGGGACCTTGAGCAGCTGTGGACCGCCCTTCGCACCCTGTATCCGGTAGGTGTTTCCATCGAAGACCTCGAGGAAGCATCAGGCGGTGGGCGTAACGGTCTAACGACCGACTTCCTCGTCATCGAGCTCACAGCAGATGCAGAGTCGGCGCTTGATCGGCGCGAAACTGATCTCGGGTCTGACGCTATGCGTGAGTTGGAACGTCGCGTAGTGCTGAGTGTGCTCGACCGCAAGTGGCGAGAGCACCTCTACGAGATGGACTACCTGCGTGAGGGGATTGGATTACGCGCGATGGCTCAGCGCGACCCACTCGTGGAGTACCAACGCGAAGGATTCGACCTCTTCACCGCGATGATGGAGGGCATCAAGGAAGAGTCGGTGGGATTCGTGTTCAACCTTGAGGTTCAGGTTGCTGATGACGCCGACGCCTCCGGCGCTGGCGACGCAGACGATGGCGGCGACGCAAACGGACGTGACTCCGGCGATGGCGAGATCCCTGCGCCGCACCACCCCGAGATTCGCGCCAAGGGTCTGGAAGACCCTCGCCGCCAGGACCAGCTGCAGTACACCGCCCCAACGATTGACGGCGGCGGCGGTCAGGTGGTGCGTTCCTCGTCGACGTCTGGTGCAGGTGCTGGGGCCGGTACGGCCGGCGGCGGCGACGCAGAGTTCGCCGGTACCGCAAGAAATGCTCCCTGTCCCTGTGGCTCTGGTCGAAAGTACAAGCGAT
>DATKIY010000074.1:0-8467 GCA_035543875.1 Actinomycetes bacterium
CAAGCTCCGGCCACTGCGGCTCGGGCCGAAACAGCTCTGCCTGCACAGGGCGCGCGCTCAGCCAGTCATGTGAGCCGTCCAGCACCACCACGTCAACGGTGACAGTGAGTTGGCTCAGCGCGCGTAGTCCAGCCAACCGCAGCGCCGTCACGATGCCAAACTGGTCGATCTCGTCAGACTCCGCATGACCCACCGCCGACTGCGACGCCCATCGCTGCACTCGCGGAGCAAGCTCCTCACGACGTTTCGGGGTAAGGAGCTTGCTGTCTGCTAGTCCGGGAGGAACGCGTCGGACCGGTTCTTGCACCGCGACCACGCCGACGCTGACCGGTCCACTTAGTGCGCCACGACCCACCTCGTCGCAGCCAACAACGATCTGGTGACCGTTGCGGAACAACTGCTTCTCGGTGCGCAGGTTGGGGCGGATCACGGCAGCACCGCCCCCGCCACCTCAACCGGCGAAACCGGAGGACCGACCGCAATCAACTCAGCGAGTCGCTCGCTGAAATCAGGCGGCGCGACCAGCTCAGTAACCGCGCGCAGTTCGTCCAACGAAAACCACCGATGGTCAGTCAGGTAGCGCCGTTCGAGCTCAGTGTGGCCGCTGTTATCGACTCGGTGGGAATCCACGCGGAGCACGAAGTAGACCTCGTCCTGGTCGTACTCAGTACCGTCGAACGAAAACTGGACGTGCCGCGTCCAGACGATCGGACCGAGCTCGTCGGCGGTAAGGCCCACTTCCTCGGCCAGTTCGCGACGGGCCGCAGCCTCCGGAAGCTCCCCAGGGTCGATACCGCCGCCGGGAGCATGCCAGATGGGGGTGTCCGGACGGGCCGGGTCTACGCCCTTGAGGAGGAGGACTCGGTCGCTGGCGTCGATCAGCACCACCCTGGCGGAACTGCGTGGCACAGCGGTCATGGCACGAGGCTATTGGCTCGCCTCCCAGATCACTGCAAAGAGGTGTCCGACCCGCTGGAGGGAACGTCCTGGTAGACCTGCGGTCGGTCCAATACGTCCCAGTGCCCGTATGGCCAGAAGATCACCACGGCCCGTCCGATGACGTCGTCCTCCGGGACGAACGCGCTCAGGTCCTTGTGGCAGCGGGAGTCCTCAGACACCGACCGATGGTCGCCCATCACCCAGAGGTAACCGGCAGGCACCGTGATGTCGAAGTCGGCGTCGCAGTTAGCTGGCGCATCCCCCGGTTCGTCGGACGGGTCGATCGTCGGCTCGTCGACCGACTCACCATTGATCACGATGCGCCCCTGGGCATCGCAGCAGCGGACATGGTCGCCACCGATCCCAATGACTCGCTTCACGAGGTCGCCCTCGGTACTGGATGGTGCGACCCCGACATACTCCAAAGCTCGCCTGACCGGGTTACTGCTCTCGGGTTGGGCGCCTTCCAACCATCCGCCCGGATCGCTGAACACCACGACGTCGCCACGCTGGACGTCGCCGAACAACAAGCCGACCTTGCTGACCAGAATCCAGTCATCCTGGTCGAGCGTTTGTTCCATTGATCCGGACGGGATGTAGAACGCCTGCACAACGAATGCGCGGATGAAGGCTGCGGCGGCTAACGCAATGACAACAACGAGGATCAACTCAACGAACCACCGGCTCCGCCGATGACGGATGGTATCGATCTGTGTCATCTAGGTCTTCGACTCCTCGAGGGCGGTCATCAGCTAACGCACCCAGTCTGCCGCAGGAACGTCCAAGGAACGCGTCAAGCCGCGCGGCTTCACTCGGATGAACAAGTCCACTCGGATGAACGAGGCGTCGCAGACAGACCAGCCATCAAGCTCGTCGACTGTTCATGCTTACGAGGTGGATTGGCCCTTTTCCTGGAGCTGCTGGGCCTGCTGTTCCTGTGCCTGGTCGAGCGCTTCGTTGTCGAATGTGTCGGGCCGCGTCATCAAGCCAGCATCAGTGAAGGGCCAGATAATGACGAACGCTCGTCCGATCACACTGTCGATCGGGATCGCCCCGCCACCGGGATCACCGATATGCGAGCGAGAGTCCGAAGACGCACTGCGGTGGTCACCCATCACCCACAGTCGACCCTCGGGGACGGTCACGTCGAAGTCAGTCATCGACGGCTTGTCGCCCGGGTACAAATAAGGCTCGTCCAACGGTATGCCGTTGACGGTGATGCGCCCCTCCTTGTCGCAACACTGAACGCGGTCACCAGGAAGCCCGATGACTCGCTTGATGTAGTCCTTCTCACTCGGTGTGGCGAATCCAAAGGCCCCAGCGATCGACCGAACGGCGCGCATCACCGGGTTGGTTTCTTCCGCTACCTGAACTTCTCCAGTCCAGGAGTCGACGCCGTTGAACACGATGATGTCGCCGCGTTGAACGTCGGTGAACTTGTACGCAAGCTTGTTCACCAACACCCGGTCGCCGACATGCAGTGTGTCTTCCATCGAACCGGACGGGATGTAGAAGGCTTGCATCAGAAACGTCTTGATCAAAAGCGCAAGCCCCAACGCGATGATGAGCAAGATGGGGAGTTCGCGCCAGAAGGAACCACTCTTCTTCGGCGGGGCCGGTGCAGCCTCAGGTTCGACGGTCATCGCGGGGAGCCTAGACATGCTCGCACCGAGGATCCTGGTTCGACGCGCCAGCTGTCGTCGTCGAAGGGATCACTGACCGGCCGCAGTCTCGCGGCGCTCCTTAATCTTTGCTGCCTTGCCCCTGCGGTCACGCAGGTAGTAGAGCTTGGCTCGGCGAACAGCACCACGGGTCACGACCTCGATCTGCTCCAACACCGGAGAGTGGACCGGGAAGGTTCGCTCGACACCGACGCCATAGCTCACCTTGCGAACCGTGAACGTCTCGCGAACCCCGCCACCCGAGCGACGAATTACGACACCTTGGAAGACCTGCACACGACTTTTGTTTCCTTCGATGACTCGGACGTGGACTTTAAGCGTGTCTCCCGAACGAAAATCGGGAATGCCCGTTCGCAGTGAAGCGGCGTCAATCGGATCAAGCGTATGCATAGCGATCTCCTGACAGGTGCCACAGGTCACCCGCTGGTGTGGGGGCTGAATGGCTCACCACCTGCCGGAACCTGCGTCACCCGAAAGTGACGCGCTATCCGACCAGACCCCCTGTGGCAGGCGATCGAGGTGTGGAGCAGCGCCTTAGTCTGCCACAGGGGGCGGGATGGGCGAAAACTGACCGTCGACGACCTGCCAGCCGTATTCAGCAAGAACCGCTCGGTCAGCTGGGCTGAGATCCCTGGGATCGAGCCGTCGGATGAGGTCGGGTCGAACTTCGCAAGTACGACGCAGCGACACTTCGCGACGCCAGCCAGCGACCGCGCCGTGGTTTCCGGACATGAGGACCTCGGGCACGTCGAGACCGCGCCAGGCCGCAGGTTTGGTGTAACCAGGAGCCTCAAGTACGCCAGCTACATGGGACTCCTCGTCGAGCGACTCGCGGTTGCCGATGACTCCAGGGATCAACCGAGCAACTGCCTCGATGACAGCGAGCGCCGCTACCTCGCCTCCATTCACGACATAGTCGCCCAGCGAGACCTCATGAACCGTGAAGCGTTGGCGCGCGTCTTCAATGACGCGCTGGTCGATGCCTTCATAGCGGCCACAGGCAAAGACCAAGCGCGGCTCCTCTGACAGTTCCTGCGCGTGCCCCTGGCCGAACGGTCGACCGGCCGGCGTGGGCACCACCAAAACCGGTGGTTCGCCGGGGTCACGCGCACCTTGCTCGAGCACGAAGTCCAACGCTTCACCCCAAGGCTCAGGGCGCATCACCATCCCAGGGCCGCCCCCGTAAGGAGTGTCATCGACCGTGCGGTGCCGATCGTGAGTGAAGGCTCGGAGGTCATGCACGTAGACATCGAGGATGTCTTCAGTTTGCGCCTTGCCGAGCAGCGAGAGCCCCAGTACGTCAAAGTACGCAGGGAAGACCGAGACAATGTCGATGCGCACGTGTCAGGCCTCGCCAAGCTCGATGAGGTCAGCTGGCAGATCGACAAGCAAGCGACCACCCGGTAAATCAATCTCGGTGACAAACGCGGCGACGAAAGGAATCAGAACTTCCTGGCCTTGCTCGGTCGCTACGACGAGCAGGTCTTGCCCTGGGCCGTGGTTTACCTCGGTTACCGAACCGACGCTCCCATGTTTTGCGTCGACAACGGCTAACCCAACAATTTGGTGATCGTAGAACTCGTCGGGGTCACTGGGCTGGTCGAGTGGGTTCACCTCGGCAAGCAACGTGACACCGCGAAGCCTCTCAGCTGTGTTCCGGTCAGCAGATTCAACGAACCGAACGAGAAATCTGCCTGAGTGGAAGCGCGAATGCGCGACCTCCAAGGGCCCGGCCGACTCCGGTTCGGTGAACAACGAACTTCCGTCCGAAAACCGCTCGCCAGGCTCATCAGTCCGCAACTCGACGATGACATCGCCTTTGATGCCGTGAGCCCGACCAACGTGGCCGACCACGACCCGCATCGCAGTTAGCGCGCTCCGGCCGTGTCGACGAAGTCGACGCGCACCCGTCGAGCCGCTAGCGCGTCGACCACGGTGCGCAAGGAACCGGCGGTGCGTCCACCACGACCGATGACTCGGCCGAGATCTTCTGGATGAACCCGCACCTCATATAGGCGACCACCTCGTCGCTGCTCGCGCAGGCGAACATTGACGTCGTCGGGGTGGTCGACGATTCCGCGGACAAGGTGCTCGAGTGCGTTCTCGATCATGCTCATGCCTCGGTCGAGGGCGCCTCGGAAGCTGTCGACTCGTCACTTGCGTCGGCAGCCGCAGGTGCCTCGACCTTGACAGCATCGTCCTTAGCTGGCGTCGCGTCGTCTTTAGCTGGCGTCGCGTCGTCCTTAGCAGTCGCTGCGTCGTCCTTGGCCTCAGCTGGCGCAGCTGCCGCCTTCTTGGCAGGTGCCTTCTTCGCCTTGGGAGTGGTGGCAGCCTTTTCGCTCAAGCCAGCGGCTTCCTTGGCCGCAGCCTCGAAGATGCTTCGCTTATCAGCCTTCGGCTCTGCGACGAGCATCGCTGGTGGCGCTGGCTCACCCTTGAACGCTTGCCAATCTCCGGTCACGCGAAAGATGGCGGCGACGGCCTCAGTGGGCTGGGCGCCGACGCCAAGCCAGTACTGGGCACGCTCGGAGTCAACGCTGATGCGTGAGGGGTTCTCTCTCGGGTGGTACTGCCCGATCTCCTCGATGGCGCGACCGCTGCGCTTGGTGCGCGCGTCAGCAACCACAATCCGGTAATGCGGTTCACGCATCTTGCCAATGCGCTTGAGCTTGATCTTGACAGCCACGATCGGTGGAACTCCTGGTTCGTTAGGGACCTAACGACGGGCTGCGGCGTGGGGGTGCCGCGCGTTGTTAGGAAAAACTCGTCAGGTCAACCGGTGAGAGGGGCCTGCTGCCTGTCGGGTACGAGGCGCAAGTCTGCCAGAGCGGTCGACCAGAGACAAAACCTGCCCAGGGACGAGCGCCCGAGCACCCGCTCAACGTCCGAGCAGATCAGTGAATTCAGAGGGCAAGTCCGGAATCGAGGTGGCTGGATCCTTCGCCTGATCTTGGGCCACGGTCTGATCGCCTGAAGCCCCCTGGCTGGCTTGTTGTGCCCGTTTGGCCGGGTTGCCGCTGACTCGGCCCTGCTTCTTGCCCTTCTTTTGCTTCTTGCCCTTGGCTGGGCGACCGCCGCCCATGGCTCCGGCCAGGCCGCCCATTCCTGGCATGCCCGGCATGCCTCCCCCACGCGCCATCTGGCTCATCATCTTTCGAGCCTCTGAGAACCGGTTGACGAGCTGGTTGACATCACTTACCTGGGTCCCGGAGCCGCTCGCAATGCGCATGCGCCGCGATGCGTTGAGCAGTTTGACGTCAGCTCGCTCGGCTGGCGTCATCGACTGAATGATTGCGCGAACATGGTCGAACTCCTTCTCGTCCAGGTTGGCGATCGCCTCCTTGTGCTCGCCCATTCCGGGGAGCATGCCAAGCAGTTTGCCGACTGACCCCATTTTCTGAACGGCCTGCAGCTGCGCCAAGAAGTCGTTGAGCGTGAAGTCGGTTCCTGAAGCCAACTTCGCGGCCATCTCTTCGGCCTGGTCTTGCTCGAAGACCTTCTCCGCTTGTTCGATCAGGGTGAGGAGATCACCCATGTCGAGAATGCGAGACGCCATTCGTTCCGGATGGAATGCATCGAAGTCTTCGAGCTTTTCGCCATTGCTTGCAAAGATGATGGGTTTGCCAGTGATACCCCTCACCGACAGTGCGGCACCACCGCGGGCATCACCGTCAAGCTTGGTGAGCACCACACCGTCGAAGCCAACGCCGTCGAGGAATGCCTGCGCTGTGGTCAGTGCGTCCTGGCCCACCATCGCGTCGAGAACGAACAACACTTCATCTGGTTGGACGGCGTCGCGGATGCTGCGCGCTTGCCCCATCATCTCTTCGTCGACGCCCAAGCGACCAGCCGTGTCGACGATGACGATGTCGTACAGCTTGTCCTGCGCATGGGTTATCGCATCGCGCGCAACCTTGACCGGGTCGCCAACTCCGCTACCAGCTTCGGGCGCGAAGACCGCGACTCCCGCACGTTCGCCGACGATCTGGAGCTGCTGAACAGCGTTAGGTCGCTGTAGGTCAGCAGCCACAAGCAGCGGTTGGTGACCGGAGCCCTTGAGCCAGAGCCCAAGCTTGCCGGCGAGGGTCGTCTTACCTGTTCCTTGCAACCCGGCCAACAAGATGACGGTTGGTGGGTTCTTCGCAAAACGCAGCCGGCGTGTGTCACCGCCGAGGATCGCCGTTAGCTCGTCGTTGACTATCTTGACGATTTGCTGCGCCGGGTTGAGCGCCTGCGACACTTCGGCGCCTTTGGCGCGCTCTCGTACTGCTGCGACAAACTCCTTGACGACCGGCAGTGCAACGTCAGCTTCGAGCAGTGCCACGCGAATCTCGCGGAGCGTCGCATCGATGTCCGTGTCGGACAACTTGCCTTTCCCGCGCAGGTTCTTGAACGTCGCGGTGAGACGGTCTTGCAGGGTGGTAAACAACGGATTCCTTCTTCAGCGCCGCCAAGGACAGATCGTCGTTCAGGGTAACTGTTTGCCCGCGAGCGCTCGGCGATTGGGAACTCGCGGACAGGCGAGGCTGCGCGTTCGAACTCCGCGAAGAATCTGTGGAATGTTGCTTGACAGTGTCGGTGGTCTCTTCTAGGATTAGAACAGTTGTTCGATCAGCCGACCGATCAGGCAACGCGAAATCGTAAGAGCACGACCCCTTGGGAACCGCAGGGATCGGTGTCCACCGGACACCACCACACAGCAGGCGGTCAGGAACTGCGTCACCGCAGCGTCCGACCATTCGAAGAGTTCGACCCAGCGGATGTCAGCCAGACCACACGTGACCAGTTGTCGGCCCCACTCCACGCCCTGGCCTGGTCCAGCCCATGACTCAACCGTCCCAGGTGGTGTGCGTTGTTCGTCCCCGAGGTTGTCCCGGCGCCGATCCCAGCGTTAACCGCTGAGCTTCGGCAGGCGATGGCCGACGGGTCACTTCACCCGGTGTCGGCTCAGGAGCGGGCCGGGATGCTGGCCGGGCTCCGCGAGCTGATCGACACCGCGGAAGCTGCGTTCACCCACACCCTGGCCGCGTTCGACGCCAACGGTGACGGTGAAACCCTGCACGCCGCGGCCAGCACCCAGTCCTGGTTGCGTGGTGCGCTCCGCCTCGCCCCCGGCGACGCGTCCGAACGGGTCCGGATCGCCCGCGGCAGCCGCGACCACCTGGCCACCCCCCTGCACGCGCTCGCCGAGGGCGCCGTGACCTACGACCAGGTCCGGGCGATCGAAAAAGGAGCACGCGTCGTCCCCGACGAGCAACGCCAGGAAGCCGTCACCTTGTTGACGAACCTCGCCCAACAAGCCGACGTCAGCGCGGTCCGGGTGGCAGGTCAACGCTTGCGTTACGTCACCGACCCCGACGGTGCGCTCAAAGAAGCGGACAAACAGTTCGAGCACCGCTACCTGAACCTGTCCCCGCTGCTCGACGGCATGACCGCCGTCGACGGCATCCTCGACGCCGAGTCAGCCACCATGCTCAACACCGCCCTCGCACCGTTCCTAGTCCCCGCCGGCCCCACCGACACCCGCACCGCAGGCCAACGCCGCGCCGACGGACTGGTCGACCTCGCCCACGCCGCCGCCGACCACACCCTGCTACCCGAAATCGCCGGCCAACGACCCCACCTCGAAATCCTCTGCCCACTCAACACCCTGACCCGAACCGACACCGATCACGACCAGCCGGCACCAGCCACCAGCCCGCAACCACCAGCAGTCCTACCCGGCTACCAACCCCCACGCCTCGGCAACGCCCCCAGCGGCGCACTCATCACCTCCACCGCCGTCCGCCGCATCGCCTGCGACGCCGACCTCACCAGGGTGGGATTGAACTCCGAATCGGTCGCCG
>DATKIY010000075.1:0-31233 GCA_035543875.1 Actinomycetes bacterium
GAGCGCACGCTGATGATTATCGACGAAGGCGCTTACGTGCACTACGTCGAAGGGTGCACTGCGCCCATCTACAAGAGCGACTCGCTGCACTCAGCTGTCGTCGAAATCATCGTCAAGAAGAATGCGCGCTGTCGCTACACGACAATTCAGAACTGGTCCAACAACGTGTACAACCTCGTTACCAAACGAGCTGTTGCCCACGAGGGCGCGACGATGGAGTGGGTCGATGGCAACATCGGCTCAAAGGTCACCATGAAGTACCCGGCCGTGTGGCTTGTCGGTGAGCACGCCAAGGGTGAAACCTTGTCGGTTGCGTTCGCAGGCGAGGGCCAACACCAAGACGCCGGGTCCAAGATGGTTCACGCTGCGCCGAACACCTCGTCGAGTGTCATCTCTAAGTCAGTCGCTCGCGGCGGCGGTCGTACGTCCTACCGAGGCCTGGTTCAGGTCAAGGAGGGCGCGTACGGCTCTAAGTCCACCGTGAAGTGCGATGCCTTGCTCATTGACGACATCAGCCGCTCGGACACCTACCCCTACGCCGACATCCGTGAGGACGACGTGTCCATGGGTCACGAGGCGACGGTCACCAAGCTCAGCGAGGACCAGCTCTTCTACTTGATGAGCCGCGGCATGGGCGAAGACGAAGCGATGGCAATGATCGTGCGCGGCTTCATTGAGCCGATCGCCCGCGAGCTTCCGATGGAGTATGCGCTTGAGCTCAACCGGCTCATCGAACTACAAATGGAAGGTGCGGTGGGCTAAGGGTGAGCACGACCACCAACGCGGTCACCCCGCACAGTCACGGCACCATTCCCGCACAGGATCGCGGTGAGCGGCCGTCGTCGTTCGACCCTGCCGACTTCCCGGTCCCGGAAGGCCGCGAAGAGGAATGGCGTTTTACGCCGCTCGACCGACTCCGTGGGCTTCACGACGGGTCGGCCATCAGCGGCGGGAAGGTCGTCGTCGAGGTGGCAGCGCCAGACGAGGTAGTTGTTGAGACGGTAGGCAGGGACGACTCTCGGCTGGGACAGGTGGGGAAACCAGCCGACCGAGTCGCGGCGCAGGCGTACGCCTCATTCGAGACGGCAACAGTCATCACGGTCCCCAAGAACACCCAAGTTTCCGAGCCGGTTCACCTGAGCGTTCGCGGTGAGGGTGTTGAACATGCCGCGTTTGGGCACACCCTGATCGAGGTCGAACCGTTTGCTCAGGCAGTTATCGTTCTCGATCACACCGGCTCCGCCACGTACGCCGAGAACCTTGAGGTACGCGTGGGGGACCAGGCGAGGTTGACTCTGGTGTGTCTGCAGGACTGGGCGGACGACTCGGTCCACGTTTCCGCACACCACCTTCAAGTTGGCCGCGACGCCAAGCTGGTTCAAGTTGCTGTTTCGCTCGGTGGAAGTGTCGTGCGGCTTAGCCCAGTCGCAGGCTTCGCCGGACCAGGCGGCGACGTTGAGCTCATGGGTCTGTTCTTCACCGATCCCGGCCAACATCACGAACACCGGTTGTTTGTCGACCACTCACGCCCGCACTGCAAGAGCCTGGTCAACTACAAGGGCGCTTTGCAGGGGCAAGGTGCGCACTCGGTCTGGATTGGTGACGTGCTGATCCGTGCGTCCGCGATTGGCACCGACACCTACGAGATCAATCGGAACCTGCTGCTGACTGACGGACCGCGTGCCGACTCCGTGCCAAACCTTGAGATCGAGACCGGCGAAGTCATAAGCGCGGGCCACGCAAGCGTCACCGGGCGACTCGACGACGACCAGTTGTTTTATCTCATGGCCCGAGGTATCTCGGAGACCGAGGCGCGACGGCTGGTCGTGCATGGATTCTTTGCCGAGCTCAGGAACCGGATTGGTGTTCCTGTGGTGTCCGAGCGGCTCGAGCGAGCGTTAGAGCGTGAGTTGGAAAGGACGATCGAGAAGTGAGTTTCCACCCCGTGTGTGCGTTCGCTGACCTTGTCGACAGCGAACCACGCAAGGCCGTCGTCGACGGTGTGACGATCGCGGTAATCCTTTCTGAGGACGAGGTTTTCGCCATCAACGACACCTGCTCGCACGGTGCCGTGTCACTCGCCGAAGGCGATGTCGATGGTTGCAAGCTCGAGTGTTGGCTCCACGGCTCTGAGTTCGATTTACGTACCGGTCGTCCGTTGTCTTTGCCCGCCACCGAACCGGTAGCGGTCTATCCCGTCAAGGTCGAAGACGGCACCGTCTTCGTTTCCACCCAGGAGATTGTTCACTCATGACTGTCCTTGAAGTTCGCGACCTGCACGTCTCCGTCGAGACCGACGGCGACGCTCGCTCCATCTTGCGAGGCGTCGACTTGACGATCCGTAGCGGCGAAACGCACGCGCTCATGGGGCCGAACGGATCAGGCAAGTCCACCTTGGCGTACGCCGTTGCCGGACACCCTCGCTACAAGGTGACCAGCGGCACGATCACCCTTGATGGCGTCGACGTCCTCAGCATGACGGTCGACGAGCGGGCGCGTGCAGGGCTTTTCCTGGCGATGCAGTACCCCGTTGAGGTTCCTGGCGTTTCGGTGACCAACTTCTTGCGCACGGCGGCCACCGCGACTCGTGGCGAAGCACCCAAGCTTCGCCACTGGGTCAAAGAGGTCCGTCAATCCATGGACCAGCTGTCCATGGATCCATCGTTTGCGGAGCGCAACGTCAACGAGGGGTTCTCGGGCGGTGAAAAGAAGCGTTCCGAGCTGTTGCAGTTGGAGCTGCTGCGACCGAAGTTGGCGATCCTCGATGAAATCGACTCAGGGCTCGACGTCGATGCGCTCAAAGTCGTGTCCGACGGGATCAACCGTGTGCGGTCTACTGGTGAAACTGGCCTCATGCTGATCACTCACTACACCCGCATCCTGCGCTATGTGAAACCAGATTTTGTTCACGTCTTCTTTGAGGGGCGCATTGTCGAAGATGGCGGCGCAGAACTTGCTGATGCTCTTGAGGCCGAAGGCTACGAGCGCTTCATTACGGTCGATGGTGTCGCCCCAGGAACGCCGGTGGCCTAATGACGGTATCCGCGGGCACGACAGACGCCATCCCGGAAGAGACCACGAAGGCGCCGGACAAAACGACAGCTGACGCCGCAACGGAAGCTGCGCCGCTGGACGTCGCTCGGATTAAGGCAGACTTTCCGCTGCTTGCGCGGACGGTCCGCGGGGGTCGTCCACTGATCTACCTCGACAGTGGCGCAACGTCACAGCGGCCAACCGCGGTTCTCGACGCAGAGCGCAACTTTCTTGAGCACAGCAACGCTGCCGTGCATCGAGGTGCGCACCAACTGGCCGAAGAAGCAACCGATGCCTATGAGCAGGCACGGCTTGCGGTTGCCGAGTTTGTTCATGGTTCCTTCGAAGAGATCGTCTTCACCAAGAACGCGACCGAGGCCATCAACTTGGTGGCCTACGCGATGGGCAACGCGTCTACTCCGAGCTCCAAAACTGCGGATGCCGACGCCGAGAGGTTCAGGTTGGGCGCGGGGGACCGCATTGTCGTGACGGAGATGGAGCACCACGCCAACCTGGTGCCGTGGCAGCAGCTCGCGGCACGAACCGGTGCCGAGCTCGCTTGGTTGCCGCTGAGCGACGATGGACGGCTGGACCTCTCCTCGCTTCATTCGATTGTCAACGAGCAGACCAAGGTCCTTGCCTTCGTGCATCAAAGCAACGTGCTTGGGACGATCAACCCGGTTGACGAGCTGGTACGGCGTGCGCAAGAGGTTGGTGCCCTCACGGTGCTGGATGCCTGTCAGTCCGTGCCCCATGGTCCGGTTGATGTTCGGGCTCTAGGCGTTGACTTCGCGGTGTTTTCAGGACACAAGATGCTTGGACCGAGCGGAATCGGGGTGCTTTGGGGGCGTCACGAACTGCTGGAGGCGCTGCCGCCGTTCATCACTGGCGGGTCCATGATTGAGCAGGTCTTCATGGAGTACAGCACCTTCGCGCCGCCACCTCAGCGATTCGAAGCCGGGTCCCCGCCCGTCTCGCAAGCTGTGGGGTTGCACGCGGCGATCAGCTATCTGAACAACCTCGGCATGGACCGTGTTGCCGGCCACGAACACGAGCTAACCAGCTATGCGCTTGGTCGGCTGACTGAGCTGCCTGGCGTGCGGATTGTCGGACCAAGCGAAGCGGTGGCCCGAGGAGGCGCTGTCAGTTTCGCGGTCAGTGACATCCACCCGCACGACGTTGGTCAAGTTCTCGACGACCGCGGAATCGCGGTCCGGGTTGGTCACCACTGTGCGTGGCCCATTTGTCGGCGATACTCGGTGCCCGCTACCACCCGAGCCTCCTTCTATGTCTACAACGACATGAGTGAAGTCGACGCCCTGGTCGATGGCGTGGTCGCTGCCCAGGATTTCTTTGGAGTGCGGCCATGAAGCTGAGACCATGAAGCTCGAAACCATGTACCAGGAGATCATCCTGGACCACTACCGACGGCCGCAGCATCGTGGCCTCCGAGAGCCGTTCGATGCACAGGTGCACCACATCAACCCAACATGCGGTGACGAACTCACCCTGCGCGTTGCACTCGACACCAGCCAAGACGAGCCTGTGGTACAGGACATCTCCTACGAAGCCGTGGGCTGTTCGATCAGCCAGGCCGCCACGTCCGTCATGAGTGAGCTGGTTGTAGGCGAGTCGTTGGCTGATGCTCTCAGCACGCAGGCCGCGTTCCTGGAAATGATGCAGTCTCGTGGTGCCGTTGCCCCCGACGAAGACGTTTTGGGTGACGCAGTGGCGTTTGCTGGAGTTGCGCAGTACCCAGCTCGCATCAAGTGCGCGCTACTGAGCTGGATGGCCTTTAAGGACGCAGCTGCGCAGGCGATGGTGCGAGACGAACAGCAACAAGAACAGCGAGAAGAACAGAGGGAACAGGTATGACAGACACCGCCACCTCACCGAGTCCGTCGGTAGACGACCTCACCGAGGCTATGCATGACGTGGTCGACCCCGAACTGGGGATTAATGTCGTCGACCTCGGTCTGCTCTACGGGATCACCGTCGACGAGGGCAATGTTGCGACGCTCGACATGACCCTTACCTCCGCCGCGTGTCCGCTGACGGATGTCATCGAGGACCAAACGAAAGCAGCCTTGGCGCCGTTCGTCGACGACGTGCGCATTAACTGGGTGTGGATGCCGCCCTGGGGTCCAGACAAGATCACCGACGACGGTCGTGAGCAGCTTCGCGCACTGGGGTTCAACGTCTAGCTAGCCTTTGACGTGCAGGGGTTCTTGAGGCGACCTCACTGGCGTGAGATCGCGACTCTGGCAGCGTCGGCTGGTTCGATCAAGTGCGAGTGGTCGTCTTCTCCTACGTCAATCTGGACCACCTCAATGCGTCCGTTGAATCGGCTGGCGCTCGCATAGTCGGAGCTGACAGGCATCCCATAGTCGTCGCCGATGTCGGTCGTCTCGTCAGCAGAGAAGATGACCGGTTGAGTAACCTCCACCCGCCCCTTGCCGACGGGGTTGCCGTCGTAGAACAGGGTGACGTCACCGCCCTTGGCCAACCCGCCTCCGTCGTACGCGAACTCCGCACGGACCTGATGGCTACCTGCTGTCAGTGGCTCAGTTGCCACCGCCACGAACTCCTGCATGCCGAGCACGTTGTAGACGAACTTGGCCAATCCATCCTTGAGGTAGAACGCCCACCCGCCGAAACGGCCTCCCTGCGCGATGATGACGCCGTTGGCCGTTCCCGATGAGGGAATCTCCAGAGCCGCCGTTACCGAAAAGGATCGGTTCTTGATATCGATGACACTGTGTTCGGACAGGCGCTTCATTCCGGGGAAGAGAACTTGGGTATGCCCGGACACCAGTTGGGGTCGGCCAGCCAGCGTGGGGTTAAGTCGCTCGTAACGCCGGTCGTCGATGGGCAGCACGTTGTATTTGACGGCCTCGATCAACCACAGCCGTTGCAGGGCGGCCAGTCGTTCGGGCATCTCGCTGGACAAGTCGTTGGCCTGCGTCCAGTCGTTCGAGCCGTCGTAGAGTTCCCACACATCATCGTCTAGGGCGGGAGAAACTTCGTGCGGTAGCCACGGAGTGTTGTGGCGCGTTACCGCGCTCCAACCCTTGTGGTAGATGCCGCGGTTGCCGAACATCTCGAAGTACTGGAGGTCGTGGCGTTCTGGTGCCTCCGCATCATTGAGCGAGTACAGCATGCTGACACCTTCGATGGGTGCCTGCTGTACTCCGTTCACGAACAGCGGTTCTGGTAGCCCGGCTGCTTCCAGCACGGTCGGAGCAACGTCGATGACGTGTGAAAACTGCGAACGGACCTCTCCCTTGACCTCGATGCGGCTTGGCCAGTGCACGATCGTCCCGTTGCGAGTGCCGCCCCAATGTGATGCCACCTGCTTGGTCCACTGGTAAGGCGAGCACATCGCCCAAGCCCAGCCGACCGAGTAGTGGTTGTAGGAGTCCGGCGTGCCGAGCTTGTCGCTCATCGCAGCCATGAACTCAGGCGTTTCGATGCTGGCTAACCCGTTGAAGTTCGCCATCTCGTTAAACGCACCGTTGACGGTGCCTTCAGCCGATGCGCCGTTATCACCGATGATGTAGAAGATGAGGGTGTTGTCGAGCGCACCGACCGTTTCGATTGCGTCGATGACTCGTCCGACATGGTGGTCAGTGTGTTCAAGGAAGCCGGCGTAAACCTCCATCTGTCTTTCTAGGACTGGCTTCAAAGTTGCGTCCATGTCGTCCCAGGCAGGGATGGCGTCCGGGCGTGGGGTGAGTTTGGCGTCCTGGGGGACTAGGCCGAGTTCCTTTTGCCGATCAAGAATCGACTGACGCTGTGCGTCCCATCCGTTCGCAAACTTGCCGGTGTACTTGTTCGCCCACTCCTCAGGGACGTGGTGGGGCGCATGCGTAGCACCCGGTGCGAAGTAGAGGAAGAACGGCTTGTCGGGAGCGAGCGACTTTTGCGTCCGAACCCAGTCGATAGCGCGATCTGCAAGATCCTCGGTGAGATGGTATCCCTCGTCCGGCGTCTTCGTTGGTTCGACTGGTGTTATCCCCTCGTACAAGGCCGGGTAGTACTGGTTGTTCTCGCCGCCGATAAACCCATAGAACTGCTCAAACCCGCCACCAGCTGATGGCCACGCGTCGAAGGGGCCAACCGGAGAGGTCTGCCAGGGCGGTACCTCGTGGCACTTGCCGAACTGGGCGGTTGAGTACCCGTTGAGTTTAAGTGTCATGGCTAGTGCGGCCTTGGTGTTCGGCCTTAGTCCGCTCAGCCCGGGAGCCGATGTGGCGCTTTCGGTGATCGAACCCATTCCCACCGAATGATGGTTACGACCACTAAGCAGGGCAGCCCTGGTTGGTGCACACAAGGCTGTGGTGTGAAACCGGTTGTACGAGAGCCCGTCACGCTGAAGTCGTTCGGCTGTGGGAGTGGCTGCAGGTCCGCCGAAGGCACTCGCCGCACCAAACCCGACGTCGTCGAGCAACACGATCAGTACGTTCGGTGCACCCTCGGGGGGCAGCAGACTCTCGATGGGAGGGAAGGAGGTGTCAGGGTCCTTGGCGTCGAAAGTGACGAGCCCAAGATGCTCACGGTCAGGAACGGGAAGGACATCACGACGGGTGTTGGACGGAACCGGCATCGACATCTCCCAGCGCTGGTCGTGCGGGCGACGCCAGCCTGGGCACCCTATCCGGTCTGCCGTGGGCAGGACTCATGCTGAACGACGCCGGTAAAAGTACGGCGAACGTAGTGGTAGGGCTCGATCCAGGAAAGACAGCGCGGACAAAGCAGATCACCATCGACGTGGAGAAACCCGTCGATTTGGGGTCCGCCGTGTGGCGCGGCATCAATGACCGCATGCACGCCGGTGATCGGGTCGTGGCTCGTGGAGGGCATGGTCGCTCCTCTCTGGACGCAGTAAAGCCGACTGCCGGCACACCGGGGGCACGATCCCATTACCAATCCGCAACAATTGAGCTGTTGACTGCTGGCAGCCGTGTCCAAAAGTCGGTTGTTCGCGGTCTTTACACTGAGATCACCCGCGCGCCGCGCGATGGTCGCATGACCGTGTGAATCAAAGCTCCCACTCCGAAGGTTGGTCAGTGCCACATGATCACCGCCACGGATGTCGAGCTGAGAGCTGGCTCTCGGTTGCTGCTTGAAAGCGCGACGTTTCGGGTCGCTGCGGGGGACCGCGTCGGGTTGGTTGGCCGTAACGGGGCTGGGAAGACCACCCTCACCCGAGTTCTTGCCGGGGAGGGCGAACCGGCGTCCGGCTCGGTCCACCGCACGGGCAGTGTTGGGTACCTGCCGCAGGACCCCCGAACGGGCGACTTGGAGCAGCTGGCGCGCGATCGGATCCTCGCCGCCCGCGGTCTCGACAGGATTACCGCTCAGCTACGCGAGACCGAGCAGCGTATGTCGAGCGCCGACGACGACACCCGAGATCGGGCGATGAAGCGATACGACCGGCTCGACGCGGAGTTCACCGCGGCAGGAGGCTATGCGGCGGAGGCTGCGGCCGCCACCATCGCAGCGAGTCTTGGAATCGATGAGCGCACCTTGGGTCAACCGCTCCGCACTCTTTCGGGTGGGCAGCGACGCCGGGTCGAGCTTGCCCGCATCCTGTTCAGTGACGCGGAGAGTCTGCTGCTTGATGAACCGACGAACCATCTTGATGCCGACTCGATCGTGTGGCTGCGTGAGTTCCTTCGCACCTATCGCGGAGGGTTGATTGTGATCAGCCACGACGTCGCACTGTTGGAGACAACTGTCAATCGAGTTCTCCATCTTGACGCGAATCGGGCCGTTGTCGACATATACAACGTGGGTTGGCGGGCGTATCTCGAACAACGGGAGGTCGACGAGCGTCGTCGTCGTAGAGAGCGCGGAAACGCGGAGAAGCAAGCCACGGCGCTACGCGACCAGGCACTACGCATGCGAGCGAAAGCGACCAAGGCGAAAGCTGCACAGAACATGATGCGCCGAGCTGATCGGCTTACCGATGCGCTAGAGGACCAGCGCCGCTCTGACAAAGTCGCCAAACTGCGCTTTCCCGATCCGGCACCTTGCGGGCGCACGCCCTTGACCGCTGCCGAACTGTCGAAGTCCTACGGGTCGCTTGAGGTCTTCACCGACGTGGACCTGGCGATTGACCGCGGCTCCCGGGTGGTCGTGCTTGGACTGAATGGCGCCGGCAAGACAACGTTGTTACGCATCCTGGCTGGGGTCGAGCCGTCCGACACCGGTGTTGTGGAGCCGGGACATGGACTGCGACTTGGCTACTACGCGCAGGAACACGAAACGCTCGATCCCGAGCGGTCGGTGCTTGAGAACCTCGTTTCGTCAGCCCCGAATCTCACCGAGACCGAGGCGCGCACAGTATTGGGCAGCTTTCTGTTCTCGGGGGACACCGTCGCACAACCGGCTGGCACGTTGTCTGGCGGTGAAAAGACGAGATTGGCGCTGGCGGCACTGGTGGTATCGAGTGCCAATGTTCTGCTGCTTGACGAGCCGACTAACAACCTCGACCCCGCCAGCCGCGAAGAGGTGCTTGGCGCGCTTCGCTCGTACGCGGGCGCGATTGTGTTGGTGACACACGACGAAGGAGCCGTGGCGGCGCTGGAGCCAGAGCGTCTGATCCTGCTGCCAGACGGCGTTGAAGACCTCTGGTCGGCCGACTACGCCGACTTGGTGGCTCTCGCCTGACCGTGCTGGCCCGCCCCGAACGGACCGGCCTCGCGTCCGGCTGTTCGCGCTGTGAGATTCCTGAGAATTCTGAGAAAGATCGACCTGGAGTGGCTCTTCTGGCCGGAATATCGCATGATCAGGAGTAACCAGCGAATCCCGAGCGAGGAGGACACCGTGGCGGAACTGCCCAAGGGTCGTCGAATCACCGGTGGCGAGCGCGACAAGCTCTCCGCCGACCTGCGCAAGCGTTATGAAAGTGGCGACAGCATCCGGGCGCTGGCTGCGTCAACCGGCCGGTCCTACGGCTTCATACACCGGGTGCTCAGCGAGTCTGGCGCGACGCTTCGTGGACGCGGCGGCGCCACGCGCCGCAAGGCAAAGCCAAGCTAACCGGTCAACCTCGCTGACCGATGCGTCCGTAGCTCGTCGGCACCGTTGTTCCTACTGTCAACATGTCGCGGTTGGCTGCCCTCGCATTGAGGCCTTCGTTTTGAGGCGTTCGTTTTGAGGTCCTCGCATTGGGGCCTTCGCATTGAGGACGCAACCGCGATCTTGGTTGATGGTTCGATTGCTTGCTTGTTCGCCAGGGGCGAAGCCAGGTCTGGAACGTGAGAGCAATAAAAGATGTTGAACCTGCGACGGCCGAGAATTGTGACCTACACATGAGTCAGGTGGCCCAGACCTGGGGGAGGAGTTCACCGTGAGCCACCAGAACTCCTGGATGATGCTCCGGTCGTATGCCAGAGACGAGTCGGTCAGCGAACAGAAGCTGACCCCAGGCACTGTGCGCCGGGTCGCCCAGTACGCCCGTCCGTATCGTTGGCAGATTCTGCTGTTCCTGATCATCACGGTTGTTGACGCTTTGCTCGTCGTCGCAACTCCGCTCTTGCTGCAGCGGCTGATTGACGACGGCGTAACCCCCGGGAACCGCACCGTAGTCATCGTCCTTGCCATGATCGTGGCTGGCATCGCCATCTTTGACGCGCTGCTGTCACTGGTTCTGCGTTGGTACTCGGCGCGAATCGGCGAGGGACTTATCTACGACATGCGCAGCCAGGTGTTCGACCATGTTCAACGTATGCCGCTCGCGTTCTTCATCAGGACTCAGACTGGTGCGTTGATCTCGCGACTGAACTCCGACGTCATCGGCGCTCAACAGGCATTCACCACCACTTTGTCCAGCGTGGTTTCCAACGTCATCAGCTTGGTTGTGGTGACTATTGCCATGCTGGCATTGTCGTGGCAGATCACGTTGGCTGCCCTTGCCATGCTGCCCGTTTTCTTGATTCCAGCCAGGTTTGTCGGTCGGCGACTCGCGGCTCTCACCCGTGAGTCCATGCAGCTGAACGCCGAGATGAGCTCGACCATGACGGAGCGCTTTAACGTGTCCGGCGCGCTCTTGGTGAAGCTGTTCGGCCGACCCGACGAGGAGCGTGACGAGTTCAGCGGCCGCGCCCGTCGGGTGGCAGACATTGGTATTCGGATCGCGATGTCAAACCGTATTTTCTTTACCGCGCTAACCCTCGTCGCGTCTTTGGCTACTGCGTTGGTCTACGGGATCGGCGGCGTACTCGCCATCGAAGGTGCGCTCACGGTCGGCACACTTGTCGCTCTAGCCGCCCTACTGGGACGGCTCTACGGCCCTCTCACGTCACTGTCGAACGTCCGCGTCGATGTCATGACCGCCCTCGTCAGTTTTGAGCGGGTGTTTGAGGTGCTCGACCTGCCACCGATGGTGGCTGAGAAGCCAACCGCGGCTGTCGTGCCGCGGGGGCCACAGTCTGTGGTCTTCGATGAGGTGAACTTCAGCTACCCGGGGGCTGACGAGGTCTCGCTCGCATCGTTGGAGTCGGTGGCCCGCACCGAGGTCGCTCCAGGTGGAGCGGTCCTGCACGGCATCAGCTTTGAAGCGCACCCCGGTCAGCTGGTCGCACTGGTTGGTCCGTCAGGTGCCGGTAAGACCACGATCACTTCGCTGGTGTCCAGGCTCTACGACGTGACGTCGGGGTCGGTTCGCCTCGGCAACTACGACGTGCGCGACGTAACTTTGCAGTCACTACACGACGCGATCGGGGTTGTGACCCAAGACGCGCATTTGTTCCACGACACCATCGGCGCGAACCTCAAGTACGCCAAACCTGGCGCCAGCGATGACGAGATTTGGCAGAGCCTTCGCTCGGCCAGGATCGACTCGTTGGTGCGAGAACTCCCTGATGGCCTCGCCACCGTGGTCGGAGACCGAGGGCACCGACTGTCCGGCGGCGAGAAGCAGCGGCTCGCGATCGCTCGACTGCTGCTCAAGTCGCCTGATGTCGTAGTCCTAGACGAGGCCACAGCCCACCTCGACAGCGAGTCTGAGCGCTTTGTGCAGGAAGCCCTGGACGTTGCGCTTGAGGGCCGAACATCCATCGTGATTGCCCACCGGCTGTCAACGATTCGACATGCCGACCAAATCCTGGTGGTCGACGCTGGCCGAATAGTGCAAAGAGGCAGTCATGACGAACTGCTGACGTCACCCGGTATCTACGCAGACCTGTACCGCACTCAGTTTGCCCCCCAAGCGACGGCCTAGGGCACTAGAGACTGCGCCTTGCTCCACCGTCGATGGGAATCAAGGCGCCCGTGACGTACGAAGCGGCGGCGGACAACGTAAATGCTGCGATCGTGCCGAACTCGATCGGGTCACCGTAGCGGCCCATCGGGATGCTCGACTCGTTGCGACGACGAGCGCTGTCGCCTCTGCCGGCTTTTGCGTCGAGCTCAAGTGTTCGGTCGGTCGTGATGCGACCGGGAAGTAACCCGTTGACCCGAATGCCCGCACTCGCCAGCTCATCGGACAAGTCCTTGACGACGCCGGCAAGCCCTGGGCGCAGGCCGTTCGACAGCGAAAGACCGCTGATGGGCTCGCGGGCCGAAGAACTCAGCACAAAGGTGATGGCGCCACCATCGTCACTGATCGCGTTGGCAACGGCTTTTGCCACCCGAACTGGGCCAAGGAACACGGTCTCAAACGCTGCGTGCCACGCGCCATCGCTGGTTTCCATGACAGACCCAGCTGGCGGACCTCCCGTGCTGATGAGGGCGCCATCTAGTCGACCGAACCGAGCAACCGCAGCCGCCACGAGTCGCTCCTCAGCGCCCGCTTGCGCGAGGTCGGTGGGTACTCCGAGCGCTCGGTCTGCACCACCAAGGGCAGCGGCCGCCTCGCTGAGTGGACCTGCATCGCGGGCTGCGAGGACGACTCGGGCACCTTCTGCGACAAGCACCTCTGCGGTCGCGCGACCCAGCCCTCGGCTGCCACCGGTCACCACAAATACTCGGTCGGCTAGTCCGAGGTCCATGCAGTTCCTTCCCTACTCACAGGTATCGACTCACAGGTCCCGCCACGATCTTGTCCGCTCAGCCTGTCATCTTGTGCCCGGGATGGCGAGTACCGCCGCCAACAGATCCGCCGCGGCGAGCTGCCCGAGGTGTCCGCCCAATTGCGCGCGAGGAGTGCCAGGCATTGGAGTGAACGGCGAACAGCAGGCAGAATCAACCGTCGTGTCCGACCTTCTCGCAATGCCGCGTGACTTGCGTCCTGGAGACCACGTGGCCGTTGTCGCGCCGAGTGGGCCGGTGATTGAGGATCGACTGAGCCGTGGCGTCGAGGTCTTGCGCGCTTGGGGACTACAGGTAGAAGTCATGCCGCATGTTCTCGACACCAGCTCACATCGACTGTTTGCCGGGACAGACGAGGACCGGGCCCGCGACATTGAGGATGCCTGGTGCCGCCGCGATGCAGCAGCGGTTTTGTGCGCACGTGGTGGATACGGCGCCAGCCGATGCATCGACCTGATGGACTGGAACCGCATGCAATCGATGGGTCCGAGGTGGCTGGTCGGATCCAGTGATATCACTGCTCTGCACGAAGCGGTCAATGGTCGGCTGGGCCTGGTGAGTGTCTATGGACCGATGGTTGCGAGCGAGATATTCGCAGGAGCCGACCCACATATGCCTTCTATCGATGCGCTCCATGCGCTGCTGTTTGGCGGGTATTCCGGGCTGTGCCTAACTGCCGCCCCAAAGCTCGAGATCGTGAGTGGCCGGGCCGAGGGGCGACTCGTTGGAGGCAATCTGGCGCTGATCGCGTCAGGGATTGGTACGGCGTTTTCGCGTAGTGCTGAAGGTTCGATCGTATTTCTTGAAGACGTTGGCGAGCAGCCCTATCGAGTCGACCGAATGCTGACCCAGCTACTGCGGAGCGGTTGGTTCAACGGCGTCCAGGGAGTCGCCGTGGGAACGTTCTACGAGTGCGGGGATGTTGAAACGATTCTTCGCGAGCGGTTGGTCGAGCTGAAGGTGCCCGTCGTTGCCGGGTTTCTTGTCGGACATGGACCAGTGCAGCACTCACTCCTTCTTGGTGCTCGTGTTGTGCTGGACTCCGACGAAGGCACCCTGCGAGCTACGTAATGGTCGCGTCAGTCGCGTTAGACCCGGCCGGTGTGGCTACGTCGGGTTGACTCTCGCGACGTACCAAGAGGAAGTAACCAGCGACGGCGATTCCGATGAACATCCACCACTGAATTGCATAGAACAGGTGGGGTCCCATCCCGAGTGATGTTGGCTCGGGCAGCTCCAAGCCCGCAGCAGGTTCCGGTTGTTGGTCGACCAATTCGCCGTACGCGTCGTAAAGCGGTAATCCCGTCGTACTGGCAATCTCGCCAATCTCCACGGCATAGATCTCTCCATTCGGAGCGACGCGGTTATCGTCGGACTCCGTGGCACGCAGCCTGACCGTTGCCTCAACGGGTCCAGTCGGTGGCGCGACGTCAGCCGCAGGTGTGTTGACGTCTGTTGTTGAGGAAGGACTCCAGCCTCGGTCGATGAGGAGTGCGTCACCGCTGTCGGTGACCAGGGGAGTAATCACGTCGTAGCCAGAGCGACCGTTGGGGTTTCGCCACAGCAGCTGATGGGCCGCGTCGTATCGCCCCTGCACCTGGACGGACCGGTACTCGTCAGTGGCTGAAAGGGGCTCCCCAGACGTAAGCACGTCTGCGAGCGGTACTGGAGCAGCGGTTACGGCAGCCTCGATGAGCTGGTTGCGGGCCCGTCGGTCCTCATGCCGGTGCCATTGCCACCGCCCAAGGAACCCGAACAGCACGCACATCAGCAGGGTGATCACGGCAAACAGCACCCAACGGGGTTGGCGCAGCACCGACATCACCCGAAGACGGTAACTGGCGGCGGCCGAGCGCTGAGGGTCCCTCCCGTTTACCCTGGGAGCAAGCGGTCGTGAGCAGTGGCGAAGAAGGGAACAGGAGGAGTCGCGATGTTACAAGACGGGTTCGGTCGAATCGCGACGGATCTGCGCGTCTCGCTGACCGATCGTTGCAACCTCCGCTGCACCTACTGCATGCCAGCCGAGGGACTCGACTGGACCCCGTCGGAAGAGCTACTGACCGGTGACGAGCTGACTCGCATCATCCGGCTGTTCGTGGACGAAGGCGTCACGGAGGTCCGCTTTACCGGTGGTGAGCCACTCTTGCGGGCCGACCTCGAGCAGATCATCCATGGAGTCGCCGACCTACCAGACGCCCCGAGCATCTCACTGACGACGAACGGGATCGGCCTGGAATCTCGGGCGACGCGACTACGCGCCGCTGGCTTGACTCGGATCAACGTGTCACTGGACACCCTCGATCGGGAACGGTTTACCACCCTCACGCGTCGCGATCGGATCGACCGAGTTTTCGCTGGCTTGTTCGCCGCTCGCGACGCAGGGTTGGACCCGGTCAAGGTCAATACCGTCCTGATGCGAGGTGTCAACGATGACGAAGCGGTGGCCTTGGTCAGGTGGGCCATTGCGCATCGACTGCACCTAAGGTTCATCGAGCAGATGCCACTGGACCCGCAACACGGTTGGTCGCGCGGCGACATGGTGACCGCCGACGAGATCCTGCGGGCGCTCGCGGCGGAGTTTGAGCTGGTTCCTTCCGCAACGCCTCGAGGCAGTGAACCCGCGGAGACCTGGCAGGTTTACGACCGCAGTCAGGACTTGCACGGAACCGTCGGTGTGATCGGCTCGGTGACTCGGCCGTTCTGCGAGTCGTGCGACCGGGTCCGGCTCACGGCGGATGGTCAGGTGCGCAACTGCCTGTTCGCGCAAGGTGAGTCAGACCTACGAGGACCGCTCCGCGAAGGTGCAACTGACCAAGAGTTAGTCGACGTCATGCGGAGCTGCCTGGCTGGCAAGAAAGCAGGTCATGGAATCGACGAGCCGACTTTCCTTCAGCCACCTCGACCCATGTCGGCCATCGGTGGCTAGTGCTCGTTTACTTGCTCGTTAGTCCTTGTGGCCAGCGTCCAGTGCGCGGCCCGCTCCTTTGACGAGGGTGTCCGGAGCATCTTGGTTCGGTTCCCGTCCGCCGTTCGCATACACCACGGCAAGATAAGGAATGATCAGTGCGCCAGCGACACACACCCAGCGGAGAATCCCATGCGCCGCAATCGCAAGGACAAAGCACGCGATGCGGATAGACATCGAGATGACGTAGCCGCGGACTCGGGTAGCTTGATCGTCGGCCACACTTTTGCGCGCAGATGTGATCCGGTAGATCGGTGAACCGGAACTGCGGGACATGTCGCCTCCAGGTGACAGATACCACCGTACGTCGCGAACCTCAGATCAGCCATTGCGAGGCCGCTCGAGCACCCGACACGCCAGGCGGGATCATGGTCAGGCACAGTGACCGATGCAATTGCCGATGAAAAGTCAGATATCTGATCAACTGATCAACTGATCAATCAACCATCATGAACGGGAGCGACCAGTGGCCAATCGCACGTACCGGGTGACCGAGATTGTCGGCACGTCAACTGAGGGTGTCGACGACGCAGTACGCAACGGCATCGATCGCGCATCACAGACGCTCCGTCATCTGGACTGGTTTGAGATCACTCAAGTCCGTGGCCAGATCGACGGCGGCTCGGTAAAGCATTGGCAGGTCGGGATGAAGGTCGGTTTCCGACTAGAGGACTCGTAGCCGGGCTGCGAGTGTCGTTCTCGGTGTACTCGCGCCTGTCGCCTGCCAGGTGCAAGCGTGCGCTTGTGCGACGGAATGAAGATTCTCGACCTCGGCTATGCCCTTAGTCCCTAATACCCCCTCGCGTTCCGTGGGACAGTGCAAATGGCTACGGCCGTTTAGCAACTCCGTACGCTCCGAGCGTTCGGCGATTTGCGGGTGAAAGGGTGGGTGCAATGGCCAACCGCGCAGACGTATGCGAGAACCTGCTCAGTCGGCGCTCGTTCATCAAGGCGGTGGGAGGGACCGGGGCGGGTTTCGTGCTCTACACCATTTTGCCTGGTGGCACGAGATGGGCTCTTGCGCAGGTGCCGGGTGGGACCCTCGACCCATCTGTCGTTCCCAAATACATCACCCCGCTGCTGATCCCACCCGTCATGCCGCGGGCGGGAAGGATCACCCGGCGTGGGGGCCAGCCCGCCGACTACTACGAGATCTCGGTGCGTCAGTTCCAGCAGCAGATTCTGCCAGCGGCATTTCCGGTAACCACGGTGTGGGGTTATGGCGCGGTCTCGGCGCAGAGCAAGAAGGGGCTGCTTGTCCACAACGCGCCATCGTTGACGATCGAGGCAACGCACGGTCGGCCGGTGCGGGTGAAGTGGCTGAATGAACTGGTCGATGCCGGCGGCAACTACCGACCACACCTGCTACCCGTCGACCCCACATTACATTGGGCCAACCCGCCAGGTGGAGACTCAGACCGCGATACGCGGCCCACGTTCACAAGGACGCCAGGACGGTATACCGGTCCGGTCCCAGTGGTCACCCACGTACACGGCGCCGTCGGTGTTGGCGACGAGAGCGACGGGTATCCCGAGGCCTGGTACCTACCCGCTGCCAAGAATCTTCCCCCTACGTACGCCACGGAGGGCACCTGGTACGACTTCTTCTCCGGCAAAGCCTCGGACAAATTCGACGTTGCCTGGGGGCCAGGCTTTGCCACCTTCCAGTACCCAAACCTTGATCGCGCGTCGACCAAGTGGTACCACGACCACACCCTGGGCATGACCCGACTCAATGTATACGCGGGTCCCGCAGGGTTCTATTTACTTCGCGGTGGACCGAACGGCGACGGAGCGGTTTTGGACAGCCGTGATGGTGCGGTGGCCAGTCTCCCCGGCCCGGCCCCCAGAGAGGGCGACCAGCTCCCCGCCAACAAGACCTACTACGAGATCCCGATCGCGATCCAGGATCGGTCGTTCAACGACGACGGGTCGCTTTTCTACCCAGATTCCCGGGAGTTCTTCGACGGCATCGTCGCCGACTACATCCCCGACGGCGATATATCACCGATTTGGAATCCTGAGTTCTTCGGCAACATGATAATGGTCAACGGCAACACCTGGCCGTTCCAGACGGTCGAGCGGCGGCGCTATCGCTTCCGGTTCCTCAACGGTTGCCAGGCTCGCTTCCTGATTTTGGACTTCAATCAGATTCCGGGCGTCCAGGTATGGGACATCGGCAACGAAGGCGGCTTCCTCAGTGCGCCGTTGAATCTGACTGCACACAACGGCAACCAGCTCCTGATGGGGCCTGCGGAAAGAGCTGACTTGATTGTGGACTTCACCAAAGTCCCCGTTGGCCACTTTGTCCTTGGGAATGTCGGACCGGATGAGCCGTTCGGCGGCGGTGAACCAGGTGGTGAACCGCCAGACGGGTTCGAGGTGGCCGACCCTGCCACGACAGGACAGATTTTGCAGTTCCGAGTGGTACGTGCCGTCGCGCCGGACACGAGTACGCCGCCCAGGTTCTTGCAACTGCCGGCGACCGCGGCCCTTCCTCCGGAGGGCCGAACCCAACGGCTGGCGGTGATGGAGAAGAGTGGGCTCGGTCTTGACGCCCAGGACAACGAAGTCGAGGGACCGATCGAGGGACTGCTTGCCACCGTTCATGCGGGTGTGACGAAGAGACGCTTGTGGATGGATCCGGTGACTGAGAACCCCGGAGTTGGCGATACTGAGATCTGGGAGATCTACAACACCACGGTTGATGCCCACCCCATGCACGTCCACGAGCTGGCGTTCGAAGTGGTGAACCGCGAGGGGCTTGTTCTCGATGATGATGATGTAGTCCAGCCCATGCAGCTGGACGGCAACATCACACAGCCCGAGCCTTGGGAGCGCGGCGTCAAGGACACGGTGGTAGCGCTACCCGGTCAGGTGACGAGGATCCGGGCGCATTTCGAGAACGCTGGCCAATTCGTGTGGCATTGCCACATCGTCGAGCATGAGGACAACGAAATGATGCGTCCCTACCGCATCGGTCCCGTGCAGCCCGGACAACCCCAGTGACAGACACCTCGACGTCAGCCCCAAGCAAACCCACTGCGGCGGGAGAGAAGGCGCTTTTCACAAGGCTACGAAGCTTGGCTCACTGTTGACATGTTGAAGTCGGCGACGCGGAGTGGGGGCATCGCCACCCGGGTAAAGAAGTCCGCCCATTCACGAGGCAGCGCTAGTCCTGTTGCACCCGCCTGCGTCACGCGACTGAGCAGGTCGACAGGACTTTCGTTGAACCGGAAGTTGTTAACCGCCCCCACCACCTCGCCGCCCTCGACGAGATAGACGCCGTCGCGAGTGAGGCCGGTCAGCAGCAGCGTTTGTGGGTCCACCTCGCGGATGTACCACAAAGTTGTGAGAAGCAGGCCCCGCTCAACGCCAGAGACCAGGTCGGTGAGCGATCCGGAGCCCGACGCAGACTCAAGCGCCAAATTGTCGATGATGGGGGTGAGCGGAAGCTTGGTGAGCTCTGCGCTGTGCCGCGTCTGGCCGAGTGCTGACAGCGTGCCCGCCGAGGTCCACTCCGTACGACCCAACGGGATTCCGTTGTCGAACACCGACGAAAATGAGCTTGCCGCCTCGGCGATGACGAAAGGCGCACAGTGCATCCCTGGGTAATTCGGGTCGCTGAGCAAGGTAAGTGGTTGCTTCGACAGTTGGTCGCCGATGCGAGTTCCGCCGCCAGGTTTGCTGAAAACGGTGCGACCCTCGGCCGCATCTCGGGCCGCCGCAGTCCAGTAGAGATAGATCATGAGATCAGCCACGGCGGTCGGCGGAAGCACCACGTCGTAACGTCCCGGATCAAGTGCCAGCTGACGCTTCGCCCAACCAAGCCGCTCTACGACATTGGCATCGAGAGCGTCGACGTCAATATCGGAGAAGTCCTGAGTGGGTGCGCCGACCCATGTTGACCGTGTCCGGTTCGCCGACTTACCGGTGATCTCGACGCGCCCACTCGGCTGCACATGGCGTAGTCGAGTTCCGGTTGAGCTCCCCACGTAGGTCGTGGTCAGATCGTGCTCGGCGAAGCCGAATAGCTCTCGATCATCGCTGCGTGCCCGTCCGAATGCGTTGCCCAGAGCTGGCGCAAACGAAGAGAAGACCGCAGCTGACGTTTCGGCAGCGGGGTCTTCGTAGTCGGGCGACGTGCTGGCTGTTACGAAGTCGGCTGAATCGGGTGCGGCCTCGCCAGACTTGGCCGCCTGCTCAGCTTGGTGGACGAGCCGAGCGACGTCGTCGGAGTCAGCCACGCTGCCGCTAACTACGCCAACAGCGGCTCCGCTCGCCTGATTGACGGTCGAGATCACAGTGACCGAGCGGCCGCGCATCACACCATTGGTGGTCAGCGTGTTCGCCGCCCAGCGCAGGTTCGCTGAGCTGTTTTCGTGCACGATCACGACAGACTCGTCGACGGTGCGCGCATCGAGCGCTTGCTCGACAATCTGCTGCGGTTTCATCGGGCGCCTTCCTCGACGGTGTTCAGCACGTTGATGTCAGTGAACAAAGCCGACGGCGCACCGTGGCTGACAGGAGCTACCTGGCCCGGCTGCGCTTTGCCACAGTTGAAGGCTCCGGCAAGCAAGTAGGTATCGGGGCCGCCGACTCGGGCCATGGAGCTCCAGAAGTCTGTGGTGGTCGCTTGGTACGCGACGTCCTTCACCTGGCCCTTGAGCTGTCCACCTTCGATACGGACGAACCGTTGTCCCGTGAACTGGAAGTTGTACCGCTGCATGTCGATTGACCAGCTCTTGTCACCGACGATGTACAGCCCGTCGTCCACGCCAGAAATCAGCTCCTCGGTGCTCGGGCCGCCTGCCACTGGCTGGAGCGAAACGTTGGCCATTCGCTGAATCGGGACGTGACCGGGGGAGTCCGCGAATGCGCAGCCGTTCGAGCGGTCATAGCCGACGCGAGATGCGATGCGTCGGTCCAGCTGGTAGCCGACGAGGGTTCCGTTCTTGACGATGTCGAAGGCCTCGGTCTTGACACCTTCGTCGTCGAATCCGACCGTAGACAGCCCGTGTTCGGCGGTTCGATCTCCTACCACGTGCATCAGGTCTGACCCGTACTTCAGCTTGTTCAACTTGTCTGGCGTAGCGAAAGACATTCCTGCATAGTTCGCCTCGTATCCCAGGGCTCGGTCGAGCTCTGTCGCGTGTCCGATGGACTCGTGAATCGTGAGCCACAAGTTGCTGGGGTCGATAACCAGGTCATAGCGACCTGACTTGATGCTGGGGGCCTTGAGCTTCTCGGCGAGCCACTCCGGCAGCTGGGCGAGCTCGCCGTCCCAGTCCCAACCAACACCCTGGAGATACTCCCAGCCACGACCGGCTGGCGGGGCGACCGTTCCCATGGTTTCGAATGCGCCAGTGGCCGGGTCAATGGCGACTGCGTTGACTTCCGGATGCAGCCGAACCCGTTGTTGGGTCGTAACGGTGCCAGCAAGGTCGGCGTAGAACTTGTTCTCTTTGATGGACAGGACGGACAGGTCGACGTGGTCGACGCCCGGAGCCGAGTGGACCCGGTTGCTCCAGTCCATGAGGAGTGCCAGCTTTTCCTCATCGGGGACCGTGAATGGGTCGATGTCGTAGGCGGACACCCAGGTTTGGTTGCTGTAGACCGGTTCAGCGGCCAATGACACCGGCTCGGTGTTTACCGGAGCGCTGATGCGCGCTAGCGCAATCGCGCGGTCCGCCGCTTTCGCCGCCGCGTCCGCCGTGCGTTCTACGTCAGAGGCGAAGCCCCACGTGCCGTCGACGATCACCCGGACCGAGTAGCCCACGTCTTCGTTGTCGTTGACGCCCTCAACCTCGCCATCGCGCAGTCGAATCGCCTGCTCAAGGATCCGTTCGGCTCGAAAAGCCGCATAGCTAGCCCCACTGTCCTTGGCTCGTTGCAAAGCTGCATCCGCCAACTGCTGGAGCGGCAACTGCAGGAACTGGGCATCAACTGGATGCGCCACCGAAACCTCCCGGCTAAGACGTGGGCGGGTCACTGGGCAGCTGACCCCGGAAAGAACTTACCTGGATTGCCTATCCACTGCCGTAGCCCGATAGCGTGCCGCACGGTCAGATTTTCCGCCCATTGGAGGTTGCCGTGGCCCGGTCGGTTCTTGTCACTGGGGGAAACCGAGGGATCGGGCTCGAGATCGCCCGAGCGTTCGCGGCCCTGGGGGACTCCGTGGCGGTGACCCATCGCTCGGGTTCCGCGCCAGATGGGTTGTTCGGGGTGATTGCCGACGTGACCGACCCGGCGTCCCTCGACGCGGCCTTCGCGTCGGTTGAGGCGCATCAGGGTCCGGTAGAGATCCTGGTCGCCAACGCAGGGATCACGCGGGACACCCTGCTGCTGCGGATGAGTGACGAAGACTTCGAGTCCGTCATTGCCACCAACCTCACCGGAGCTTTCCGGGTGGCCAAGCGGGCGACCAAGGGGATGCTGCGGCTGAAGCGCGGCAGGTTGATCTTCATCTCGTCGGTCGTCGGCCTAGCTGGGTCAGCCGGTCAGACGAACTACGCAGCGTCAAAGTCGGGGTTGGTCGGTTTCGCCCGTTCGCTAGCGAGGGAAGTGGGTTCTCGCGGTATCACTGCCAACGTAGTTGCTCCTGGTTTTGTGCAGACAGACATGACAGCGGAGCTGCCTGCCGAACGCCAGGAACAGATCCGCGGGCAGGTTCCGCTAGGAAGGTTCGCGACCACTGACGAAGTAGCAGGTGTTGTCACCTTCTTGGCGAGTGATGCCGCTGGCTACATCACCGGCGCCGTGATTCCAGTCGATGGCGGACTAGGAATGGGGCACTAACGTCTGGAGGAACCTCTGCCCGGAACGGCCGGCGGGAAGGTCCTGTCCGAACCCGTTGCACACATCGATTCAACTGGAGCCACACATGGCACTGCTCAGCGGTAAGCGGGTTCTCGTCACCGGCGTTCTGACCGACGCATCCATCGGGTTTCATGTGGCTCGGCTGGCGCAGGACGAAGGTGCGACTGTCGTCCTGTCTTCGCAAGCGCGTACCCGACGGCTCACCGAACGCATTTCGAACCGACTTCCCGCTGCGGCTCCGGTCGTCGAACTCGACGTCACGTCTGACGCCGATCTCGGGGACCTACCGAACCGACTCGGCGAACATGTTGACGGACTTGACGGCGTGCTTCACTCGATTGGCTTCGCCCCGGAAAGCGCGTTGGGGGGAAACTTCCTCAATACGTCTTGGGAAGACGTTGCCGTCGCATTGCAGGTGTCGGCCTTTTCCTTGAAGTCACTCACCATGGCTTGTCGTCCGATGTTCGGAGACAAGGCGTCCGTCGTGGGGCTCACGTTCGACGCAACGGTGGCATGGCCGACGTACGACTGGATGGGCGTTGCAAAAGCGGCGTTTGAGTCGACGTCGCGGTATTTGGCGCGCGACCTCGGTAAGGCAGGGGTTCGGGTGAACTTGGTCGCAGCCGGTCCCATTCGGACAATGGCAGCAAAGAGCATTCCCGGCTTCGAGCAGTTTGAAGAGGTCTGGGCCAATCGCGCTCCGCTCGGTTGGGATGTCGCCGATCCGGAGCCGGCAGCTAGAGCGGCCGTGGCGTTGCTGTCGGACTGGTTCCCAGCAACGACTGGCGAAATTGTTCACGTCGACGGCGGTGTCCACGCCGTGGGTGCGTAGCAATGAGTCGCCAGCTCGTTCTGCTGCGTCATGCGAAGTCTGCGTATCCCAGCGGGGTGCCAGACCAGCGTCGGCCGCTAAGCGAGCGCGGCGAGCGCGATGCCGTCGCAGCTGGTCTGGCTGCCAGAAAGTTGGTTCCGGATCCAGCTCTGGTGCTTGTCTCCAGCGCCACGAGGGCTCAGCAAACCTGGTCATTGGCCGCCCAAGCGTGGACGCACCCGCCACGCCACCTCACCGAACCGCGCATCTACGAGGCAACGACGGACGACCTGCTGCTTCTCATTCGCGAGGTAGACGCCAAGGTAGGCTCACTCATACTGGTCGGCCACAATCCAGGCTTTGAAGAGCTCGCGTTTGCGTTGGCTGCGGATGACAGCGATGAAGCGGCGATGGAGGCAATGAGCGTCAAGTTCCCAACGTGTGCGCTGGCCGTCTTCCAGGTGGAACGTGAATGGCCACACATGGTGCACCGGAGCGCGCAGCTCACCAGCTTCGAGGCGCCACGCGGCTAAGTGTCACACCCTGGGAGTGGCACGACGCCAGTGTCCGGATCAGCTTAGGAAATGTTGGTGAGCCGGAAGAGATTGTCTCCGCCGCCTCCACCACCGCAACGATAACGCGCGAAGTACAGGTCGGTTCGCCCGTTCCGTGGCGCCACCGAAATACGTGTCGCTAGATCTGTGCCTCGCTCGAGACTGAGAAGAGGAGTCGAATTCTTCTTGCCAAGCTGAACCGTCCTGATCGAAACGTTCCGCCCGCATCCTTCGCGGCGTGCTTGGCCGAAGTACAACAGTTTGTTGGCCTCGTCGATGTACGGAGCGAAGGTATCTTTTCCGCGGTACTCGAACATGTGGAACCGCTTGGTTTCCATGTCGTAATATCGGATCACGCACTTCTTGTCGTCACACTCCGTCCAGGCCGCGTATCGCGAACCGGCAAAGCCCGGGACGACGAACCTGTTGTGAAAATCATGGATCAACGGCCTTACCGGCTGAGCTGCTCCGGAGTCATACAACAACAAGCCACGGCGCTTGCATGGCCCTTCAGCGCGCCGCACGTAGCATCGGTTGAAGAGGATCGAACTCGCTGAAGCGGCTGGCCAGTACTCCCACTCGTCGGAGTTGATCGGTGCAGGAAGTGAATGAGTTCGACGTGTTTCGGTGTTGTATGAGTAGATTCCCGACCTATTTTGGTGAACCGTCTTCCACTGCTGAAATATCAACGTATGGGGGCCAGTGAGCGACCCCATATCCGCGTTCCAACCATTCTTGTTCACAAGGACTCGGTTGCCACCGAAACGCCGGTAGTAGACCCTCGTTCTCTCACTCTTGTGCGAATCTTCCCAAGCGATGCCAACGTCGTTGGCGCTTGGGGAGTACTGGTTGCCAGGCCCTGTTGCCACCGAGTCCACACTTGGGCCCTGTACTGCTGAGGCGCCGTGGAGCCAGAATGCGGCGGTCACTAGGACGGTGCCGGCTACTAAGAAGATCCGCTTCATTGCAGCCCCAGACGTCAACTCTCGAGCAGGGTGTCAAACTAGCGTTTCCTCAAAGTGAGCGGTAGCCATTTTGAATAGTGCCTTGTCGAGCGCGCAGGAGCCTTGGCCAGTACGAGCACAGACTAGGAATCGTTCAGGTCCGCCGATTCGATCTCTTCCCTACTGATTCCCAACAGGAACAGAATCGAGTCGAGGTAGGGAACGTTGACAGCTGTATCAGCATGTTGTTGAACAAGTGGTTTAGCGTTGAAAGCGATTCCTAGGCCGGCCGCTGAGAGCATGTCAAGGTCGTTGGCTCCGTCCCCAATCGCGACCGTCTGCTCAAGAGTGACGCCAGCGTCCTGCGCGAACTCCCGGAGCGCCGTTGCCTTTCCAGCGCGGTCGATAATTGGCCCGGTGAGCTGTCCGGTGAGCGCACCATCGCGAACCTCGAGTTGATTGGCTGCGCTGTAGTCCAGCCTGAGTTCACTCGCAAGGTGCCGGGTGAACGTAGTAAATCCACCGCTCACAATCCCGCATCGAAATCCCAGACGTTTGAGGGTCCGAATCAGGGTCCGAGCTCCTGGCGCAAGCTCGAGTTCGTCACGTATCTGCAGCAATGTTGACTCTGGTAGCCCGGCGAGCAACTTAACTCGGCGGCGGAGCGAATCCTCGAAGTCGAGCTCGCCTGCCATGCTCGAGGCGGTGATGGCAGCGACCTCCGGACCGCACCCCGCCCGTACCGCCAACATCTCGATGACCTCACCTTGAATCAGCGTGGAGTCAACATCCATGACGATAAGTCGTTTGGCCCGCCGCTGAAGGCCCGTTCGTTGAACCGCAATGTCGACGCCGGACAACGCGGCCTGCTCCGTCACCGAACTGCGAAGCTGCGACGGGTCGGCGCCAGACACATCAAGTTCTAGCGCAGTGACCGGATAGGCGGCGAGACGTTCGATTCGGTCAATATTTCCCTGGTGGTCTGCGATGGTGCTGGTGAGTGCGGACAGCGCGCCAGGATGAAGTGGCGCTCCGAGAATCGTGACATGCACTCGATCACGGTCAGGTGTTCCGAGGTCTCCTTCACCTAGAACGACCGTGATGTCCATGCCGAGCTGTTCCGCGGTTTCGCGGGCTGTTTCGACGGCATTTGAAAGGGCCGTTTCGGGCGCCGCAGTGTCCGGCGCAATCAGGGTGGCGAGGATGAGCTGGCCTCTGATCACAACTTGTTCAACGTCCACCACGATCACCGGGTGCTTGGCGAGTGAACCGAACAAACTGCGACTGACTCCTGGACGATCGGCGCCAGACAGCGTGATCAGCAGGGTCGGACCGTTGAATGACACCTCGGTCGGCGGCAGTGAAGTGGTCGGCGGCATGGCGCGATTACGCTACCGACGACGCAGCCATCGCGTGTCAGTGGGCGGCGGCTGCTGGGCTTAGCCCGCAGTTCCAGGCCGCCGCCGCCGCCGTACGTACTGCTCGTGCCAGTGGTAGGAGTGCGAGTCGCCTCGACTCAGCCTCAACAGCGGTGATGGATCCGCCGTCGCTGCCTTGAGCAAGTTCCAGGAGTTCACCGATCCGCTCTGTTCGATCGAGCAGGCGCGCGGCCCGCTCAGGTAAACCTGGGGGCAGCGTCTCAGCACCACCATGCCGCCACGAAGCCAGGAGTTCTGCCACGTCGTCCTGCCATTGGGGGACATCCAGCCGGTTCAGCTCGCGCAGCGTCGTATGGATCGTCTCCATCAGGTCCCGGTCTGCATCCGTCAACGCAGCGATTGCGGGGGCAGCAAAACTCGCAACCGGATAAGCGCGCCACTCGATTGACGTGAAGACGTCACCGGTCGGGCCACGTTCGTCGATATCAGCCAGCAGGCCTAGTCGGACGCCGTCAGTGGTTACAACAGCACCACCCGCACGCACAGCCGCCGCATTGAATTCGAGGGGTCCCGGCAAAGCGCTGACATCACCAGGCGCTGCCGGAAGGAACGCCAACCCGGACACTCCGAGCCGACGGAGCTCGCCGAAGGCCAAGGCCAGCCCGAGCGGTGTCTCGCTTCCCGGTGCGCTTTCACTTACGGCGACCGAGCTTCTCGCCAGGCCGATTACGGACACTGAGTCGAGGTCGAGGCATAGCGCATCCATCGCGTCATCGATTCCAATACGGCTGCGCAGCACAGCGGTGCCCCATGCCGCAAAGCGGCCGAGGCGTGCATCCACTGGCGCAAACATCGGTCTAGCGTAGACGGCGCTGCCTGACCCTGCGGCGTATCCCGGCCAGGGCAGGCCGCGTAAGTTGTCGACGTGCCTGTGCTGCGCCTTCACGATGTCACCGTGGTTCGCGGTGGTAAGCAGATTCTCGACCGCGTGAATTGGGTCATGAACGAGGGTGACCGCTGGGTCATTCTTGGTCCCAACGGGGCAGGGAAGACGACCTTGGTCCAGGTCGCGGCTGCCCGGCTGCACCCCACCTCCGGTTCGGTACAGCTCCTCGACGAGCAGCTCGGCAACGTCGATGTTTTCGAGCTCCGCCCGCGGATTGGGTTCGCGAGCGCCGCGCTTGCCGATGCGATCCCCGCTGACGAGCTGGTATTGGATGTCGTGCTGACCGCCTCGTACGCCGTGGTCGGTCGATGGCGGGAAGCGTATGCCGCAATGGACCGAGCACGTGCGCAGCAGTTGCTCAGCACGCTTGGCGCGGCGTCGCTGGCTGCGCGTCGGTTCGGGTCATTGAGCGAAGGTGAACGCAAACGAGTGCAAATCGCACGCGCGTTGATGACCGACCCCGAGCTGCTCCTGCTGGATGAGCCCGCCGCTGGACTTGACGTCGGTGGACGCGAGGATCTTGTTGGTCGGCTCAATGTCCTTGCGTCCGATCCGGACAGCCCAGCGACCGCACTTGTGACACACCACGTCGAAGAGATCCCGTCAGCGTTTACCCACGCGCTGTTGATGCGTGCTGGCACGGTGGTGGTCGCGGGGGAGATTTCTCAAGTGATGACATCGTCATGGCTTACCGCCACTTTCGGTCTGCCCTTGGTGCTGGAGCGACGCAACGAGAGATTCTCCGCCCGGCTGCTCACTGCATCCGGAAGCTAGGGTTTCAGAACTAGCTCCAGGGCAACGGCAGCACTTCCACGAGGTCGCCGCTCTTTGCACCGCCGGGCGGTGCCACTGCCAACGAGTCAGCGTGTGCGAGACCGCTCAACATGGCTGGCCCATGGTGGGGAAGCGGTTCGACAACAGACTGGTTCGGCGACTCGCTCGTGAGCACTGGCATTAGTCGGTGGGCGGTCGGTGGCGCGCTAATCGATCCGTGCAGCGTCAGGTAACGAGAGACGGGCATGGGAAGCCCTCGACAAGCGGCAATCAGGGGCAGTCCGATCGACACAAACGTCACTGCCGCCGCCAGGGGGTTACCCGGCAGTCCGAGCAACGGTGCGCCTGATGGCAGCCGCGCCATCACCATCGGATGACCTGGGCGCACTGCGACCGTGTCGATGACAAGTGATGCGTGCAACTGCTGGAGCGCTGGGTGCAGCTGATCCACCGGACCGTGTGCTGTTCCACCTGTCGTCATGATGACATCAGCCGTCGAGCTGGAGATCGCATCTATCGTTGCGGCAAGCTCGTCGGGTAGTCGGACGACTGTCCCAACCCGACCGCCAGCGGAACGAATCCAACCGGGTACCTGTGGGCTGAGCGAATCACGCACCGCACCACCAACCGACGGACCGACATCCAGTAGCTCATCGCCCATCACGAAGACATCGATGGTCGGCGGGCGGTGCGTGAGCAGGCTGTCGTGACCCGCCGCTGCGGCTAGCCCTAAAAGGGTGGGTGTGACCACCACCCCAGCGGAAAGCAGGACGTCGCCTGCTATTGCTTCTTCACCCTGCCGACGGATGTCTGCGCCACGGGCTGGTGGTGCATCTGGATCGAGCAGGGCCACCCGCTGGCCAGTCAGGGTCGTGGCTTCACGGCGAAGTACTGACGTAGTTCCTGGCGGGACTTGTGCTCCGGTTGCCACGCCAGCTGCCTGTCCGTCGGCCAATTGAGCACCGAGCTCACCGGCTCGCACGTTGTGTGTGACATCCCACGGCCCAGAGCCGCTAACCGCCCAGCCATCCATGCCGACGGTGTCAAAGGCAGGCAGGTCTGTCAGGGCGACAAGCGCGGATGCGAGGACATGACCTTCGGCCTTCAGCAGGTCGGTCGTTTGCGGAGCGGTAGGTGCACCCAGGTCGAACGCGGCTGATCGAGCATGCGGCCAGGACGACTCGGGCGGGTTGACGTGCATGAGGGTGACGCTAGCGAGTGACAGGTCCACCAAGAGGTTCCGCATCGCGTTAGCGTGAGCGAGTGCGGGATGACTCCGAAGTGGCTCCTGAGCCAACGTCAGTCAGTTGGGGGGAGGGAACTGTCGTTGTCTTGGCCGGTGGGGCCTCGCGTCGGATGGGTGGCAAGCACAAACCCGAGCTTGAGCTTGCGTCGGTGAGTCTGCTTGATCGAGCGTTGGCTGGTTGGCCCAGGGATGTCGACATAGTGGTCGTTGGTCCCGAGATGCCGACCAGCCGAACCGTTCGCTGGTGTCGCGAGGACCCGGTTGGGGGCGGGCCTACGGCGGCGGTGGCAGCGGCCATGGCGTTCGTACAGTCGTCCTGGGTAGCGCTGATGGCAGCAGACACGCCGTTCATCGCACCCGGAGTCGAACCGTTGGTGCGTGGGGCAGTCTCGTCCATCAGGTCGGGCGGTGACGGGGCCTGGCTGGTGGGAGCCTCCGGCCATCCGCAGCCACTGGCGTCGTGCGTTGATTGCGCCGCGCTTGTTTCGGCACTGCCCAAGGATCCGTCCGGGGCGCCGCTTCGGAGGGTCCTGCACAGTTTGTCGCTGCGGCCGGTCCCTGCTCGCGACGAGTGGTTGATGGATGCTGACACCCCAGAAGACCTTTTACTGGCGGAACGAACGCTTCGAGGTATGGCACCGGACGACCCAAAGGAGAAGTTGTGACCACTGACTGGCTGCAAGACATCAGCACGGCGCTTGGGGTAGATGACTCAGTCATCGACGTGAACGCCCAACTTGGTTTGGCTCGCGATGTCGCTCACCGGGTGGAGCGTAAAGCGGCGCCGTTGACCGCTTTCGTCATCGGCTACGCGGCGGGTACGGCTGGCGCCGATAAGGCTCAAGTGGCCGAACTCATCGAACTCATTCGATCCAAGTGCCCACCAGCCGAGGAATCCGCCGACTAGAATCAGCCACATGCCGGACTGGGGTTGGTGGGCACTGCTAGCGATGGCACTGCTGGGCGTTGAGATATTGACGCTCGACTTGCTGTTCGCCAGCTTCGCGGTCGGAGCGGCCGCCGCCGCGATAGCGGCTGCCTTAGACGTACCTGTCCTCGGGCAGGTCGCCATCGCCGCCGGTGTCGCGATTCTCACTGTGTTGACGTTGCGCCCACTCTTACTTCGCTTCCTGCACCGGGGAGACGCGGTCGTCACGAATGTCGATGCGCTTGTGGGCGCCGGCGCGATCGTGCTTGAACGTGTCGACAACCGTGATGGGCGCGTGAAAGTCGGTGGTGAGATTTGGTCGGCTCGAAGTGGACCAAAGGATCAAAGTTTCGACCCAGGAACAGTTCTGACCGTGGTCAGAATTGACGGAGCAACCGCGATCGTCGATCGCTCGGAGGAACTGTGACAACCACAACGACGGCGACGTACATAGTTGCCGCCATCATCCTGCTGCTCGCGTTGATTGTTGTCGCAAGAGCGATCAAAATCATTCCCCAGGCGAGTGCTGGGATCGTGGAACGTCTCGGTCGCTATCACCGCACGCTCGACGCCGGACTGGCTATCTTGGTTCCCTTCGTCGATCGCGTACGACCCCTGATTGACATGCGCGAGCAGGTGGTTTCCTTCCCGCCGCAGCCAGTCATCACCGCCGACAACTTGGTCGTCAGCATCGACTCGGTGATCTATTTTCAAGTCACCGAGCCAAAGTCAGCCACCTACGAGATCGCCAACTACATTCAGGCTATTGAGCAGCTCACGATCACGACGCTACGTA
>DATKIY010000076.1:0-5046 GCA_035543875.1 Actinomycetes bacterium
CGACAATGCAGCCGGCGAGATGACGTAAGACTGCGCGGTTGCCTGAAGCACCCGCTCCGTGCAGTTGCCTTTCCGCCGCTCCTCCACCAACTCGACAAGTCCATGTCGCTCAAGGGCACGTAAGTGGTAGTTGACCTTCTGCCTAGGTAGCCCAATCCGCGCAGCGAGCATCGTCGCCGACTGGGCTTTCGCCAGGGCGGCCAGGAGTTGAGCTCGCACCGGATCAAGGGACACCTCAGCCGCCGCTGCGTTGTCTATCACCGCTATTTCCTGCATAGGAATAGAATTTCACCGACAGTTTATTTTGTCAAGACTCTTAATCCCGTCGGTTCTTCCGAAGACACGCACCCGACCCTTCCTCGTCCAAGTTGACCAGGGAACAAAGCTGTACCGAGGACGTCTGTAGGTGCAGCTTTCTTGCTTGATCAACTTTCGACAGGTGTTTAAGGCGTGCGTCCGAAATGCGACGTTCGACACCACTCATCGGAGTAGTAAATGACGCACTGTGTTGCTCTGTCATCAGCGCGTGAGAATCGGCAGAAAAATAGTCCGAGAAGTTTGTCGAATTTCGTTCGTCACCTATGGGTTTGTGGATACGTTTCCCTTCGCAGTGTCACTCGGGGTGGCGTTGAACTTCGGGTAGGCATGGGCGCACCCTCCGAAGTGAGCTAACGCGATAGCGACCCGCGAACGACATATGGAGGGGTTCATGACCAGTTTGGCCAAACGAGGTCGGCTGCTTGCAGTGCTCGGGGTTATCGCTCTCGGCTCAGTCCTGTTTACGGGGGCCCAGAGTTTCGCCGCGGATCCTCCCGGCAACAACGGAACCGTCAAGGTGGACGGAGTGGAGTTCGACGTTCTGCCGAACAACGAGCCACACGTCGGCTGTGTGTTCCAGATCGACTTCTATGGATTCGACGAGGGCGACCTGAACGCCAAGGTTGCCTTCAAGGTATGGCCACCCACGGGTGACATGGAGACGATCCTCACGGACAAGGTCTTCATCGGCGAGGACTCCAACGCCGGTGGCGGTTCGGTGGACGGGTTGGACGCGCAGGCGACCTACGACCTATCGCCGTACCTGAAGTCCTACATGGCACACCCGCAGCAGGGCTACCACATCAAGCTGGTGGTCAACGCTGAAGGCTCACAGGGTGCCGACAAGAAGCACAAGGCCTTCTGGGTCGCTGAATGCGCTTACGGTTCGCCTTCCTGACGTAGACGGCCAGTCCCGGCTACCTAGGGAAAGCTCGACGCTGCTGAGGGGCTCATGAGTTCGCTCATGGCCCCTCAGCAGTGCTCACTGGTGGGGAGAGCTCATGTTGACTTCGACGTTGCCGAACGCGCGACGCACTTGGCGGTTGACCATTGCCGTGATAGGCGTTGGTGCCGTAGCGCTCGGCGTCGCCCAGTCCCCCGCCGATGCACAACTTCAAGCGCACGCCGTCGTCGTCACTGACAATCCCGCTGACTGGACGCCTGAGCTCACCGACGGTCGGGTCAATGCGGTGTTGCAGATGGGCAGCACCGTCATCATCGGCGGAACCTTCACTCAAGCCAAGGCCGCCGGCGGCGGAGCGACGACGAACCAGTCGTACATCCTCAGTTTCGACGCAACCTCCGGCGTCATCGACAAACGTTTCTCCCCCAACCTTGACGCTCCTGTCGAGGCATTGGCTCCCTCGTCCGACGGACGGTCCGTCATCGTGGGTGGCAGTTTCGACTCAGTCAGCGGCGGACAGCACCACAAGCTCGTCGAAATTGACCTGTCGAATGGACACGTCGACAACGGGTTTAACGCCGATGCAAACGGCGACGTGCAAGAACTGGTCGCATTCGGCAGCGACTTATATGTCTCGGGCAAGTTCACCACGATGAACGGCGACCCACGCTCAGGCATGGCCAGACTCGATATCAACTCCGGTGATGTCGACCCGACGTTTGATGTTCCGTTCACGCAGCCACCTCGCTCCACGATGGGTGTCCCCGAGTTCAGCGTCAATCCGCAAGGCACCCGGCTCGTCGCGATTGGAAACTTCAGCAAGGTCGACGGTCTCGATCGGCTCCAGATCGCGATGCTTGACCTGACGACAAGCCCAGTGAGCGTCGCACCCTGGGCGACGGACATGTACCCCGTGTTTGTGCCCGGCAGCACACTCAGCTGGTGCTCCAGCGACTTCCCGACCTGGATGCGCGATGTCGACTTCTCCCCCGACGGTTCCTACTTCGCAGTGGTTACGACCGGCGCCAACCGTCCGAATCGACTCTGCGACACCGTCACCCGATGGGAGACGTCCGCAACAGGCACCGGGCTCAAACCATCGTGGATCAACTGGATGGGTGGCGACTCCATCATCTCGGTTGCAGCAACAGGCGCTGCCATTTACATCGGTGGTCATCAACAGTACGTGAACAACCCGTACGTCGACCAAGACTGCGGCGTGTGCACGCCTGCCGGCGGCGCTATCCCTCGCGAGGGCCTCGCCGCACTCGACCCGATCAACGGCCTTCCCTACACCTGGGACCCCGGACGCTCACGCGGGCTGGGTGTCATGCAGTTCCTCAGCACCGCAGCAGGTCTGTGGGTTGGCAGCGACACGGACCGACTCGGTAACGAGGTGCACCCGAAACTGGGCTTCTTCCCCGTGGCCGGTGGAGCCGTCGTGCCGCCGAACAACCCGTACACACTGCCCGGAACGCTCTACAACATGGACGCCGAAACAGGCGCCCTGCTTCGTCGCCCGTACGACCTCAGCACCATGGGCACTACCGAGCCAGTTCTCCCCGGCATCAACTGGCGCAAAGCGCGCGGTGCGTTCGCCTTGAACGGCCAGCTCTACTACGGCTGGGCCAACGGCACGCTTCGCACGCGCAGCTTCGACGGCTCGCAAGTAGGCACCGCTCAAACCATCGACCTCAACGGGCTCGAGGCTGTGCCCGAACCACACACCTTCTTCATCCCCGGCACTACAGAGCCGGTACCAAGCATCACCCCGCACCTAAAGAACAACACGGGCATGTTCTTCGCTGACGGACGCATCTACTACACAGTGAAGGACGACCCGAGGCTGTACTACCGCTACTTCACACCCGAGAGCCTCACCGTCGGCGCCAACTTGTTCGTGGCCAGCACCGGCGACGGAGTGCCGTGGAGCAAGGTCCGCGGGATGACGATGGCTTCCGGCAACCTCATCTACGCAACCGGCAACGGAAACCTGTACCAAGTCGACTTCGACGGTCACCCCGTGGGTACCCCGGCGTTGATCGGCGGACCCGGGGTAGACGGCATCGACTGGGCATCGCGCGGATTCTTCGCCTTTAACTGACCGCGTTCGGCGCAGTTAGCGCAGTTTTCATACCTGTGACGTAGCAAAACTGCACAAGTCATCGTCCACATCGCGCATGAGTGCCGCGGTTATCCACGCAGAGACGGCAAACCAAAGAAAGCCGGTCAGGACGAAGCGACAGTTGGGCTCATGTCCTCACGCGCCCCCGCACTTGTGCAACTCATGTCGACGGCGACCGCCCAGGCGGGTGCCTTCACCCGGCAACAAGCACTTGCTTCTGGCTTCACATCGCGCCAGATACAACTGCGGCTTTCGACGGGCGCATGGCTGGCGCTGCTCGCTGGTGTCTACATATCCGCCGGGACACCCACCGCTTGGTTGACCTGGGCATGGGCAGGAGTCATTGATGCGGGTCCTGGGTCAGCACTCGTGGGTGAATCAGCGGCGGCAGTGCGCGGCTGGGCTTCACAGTCGTGGCCCATCACGATTGCGGTTCCTGAAAATCGACGGATGAGTTGGGTGAACTCTCAACTTCGCGCCATCCAAATGGACGTTCCTTCAGCTGAGGTACTACGAGCCGCCGGGCTCCCCATCACCACACGGCTACGAATGGCGGTGGACGTCGCCCATCTGCTTCCGCTCGCGGAGGCACAACAGCTGCTCGACCGCTGGCTCGTGCTGGATCGCATCGACCTCGCCTCGTTAACCGAAGCAATCAACCAATCTCGACGCCGCGGGTCAGCTCAGGCGCGTCTGCTCATGCGGAGCGCAGCCGACTTGGCAGCCTCCGAAGCTGAGCGCATCGCGCAGCGACTGTTCCGACGCTCTGGGCTTCCCGGGTTCGCCGCCAACTATGCAGTGAAGTCAGCTGGCCGCATGCTCAAGGTTGACCTGGCCTTCGTCGCTGCGAAAGTCGCTATCGAGATCAAAGGGTGGGCGTTCCACTCTGCTCCCGACCGCGGTCGGGCTGACGATGCGAAGATTACGGAGCTGCAGCTCGCGGGTTGGTTCGTCATCACGTTCAGCTGGTTCGATCTGGTCGACCGCCCAGACTACGTGATCGCGAAGGTTCAACAGGTCCTCGTCGCTCGTGCCGCTGCGTAAATCGCAGCGTGCTTCAGGTGAAACATTGGCAAGCACCTGCGGTGGAATGGCCGGTCGCAGTAACGTCCTGAGTTGATTGCCAGCCGCGGGCGCGCCGCCTGCGAACCGTTCGTCAGGGGGATTCTCATGAAGCGATCACACATCGTCGCCGCGTCCGTCGCCGTCCTGCTCGCGCTCGGGGTTGCTGCACCCTCGCTTGCCGGTGGTGGGCACAACTGGTCACCGTTCCGCGGCGACCAGAGCATCGACGCTGTATCCATCCACGGCTACGCCGGCCCGACGTTCGCAAGCGGTTGCCTGGCCCGGGTTGAGCCCTTGGCCCTGGTGCCGGGCGCCAACAATGGCTACCGCATGCAGGGACGACTGCGGATGCAGTGCGACGACGTCGGTCTTCGCTTCTCAAAAATCAAGTGGACGCAGGTCTACTCCGCAGGCAATCACGAGGTCTACCGGAAGACGCACGCCATCATTCGTGACACGCCATTTGTGCCGAAGAACTCCACGTGGACGCTAAACCAGGTTGACCTCAGCTGTCAGCAGGTCAATCCACGTACTCGAGGTTCGTACATGCCGCTCTCCGGCGAGTCCTACGTCAGCGTGTGGGACACCAACGGCGTCAAGTACAAGACCAACCAACTAGTGGTACCTGTCGGCG
>DATKIY010000077.1:0-5363 GCA_035543875.1 Actinomycetes bacterium
GAAGCAGACGCCAGCCTCGTACGTGGCATTCGACTGTCTGGCGCGCGACGACGAGTCACTACTCACCCACGCATTCCGTGACCGACGCAAAGTACTCGAAGACGCACTCTCCTCTGTCCCCCCACCGTTCTACGCGACTCCCGTCACCACCGATCGAGCCACTGCAAGCCAATGGTTCTCCGTCTTTGAAGGCGCCGGCCTCGACGGGTTGGTCGCAAAGCCGCTAGCCGATCCTTATCAGCCCGGCAAACGTGCCCTGTTCAAAATCAAGCATGAGAGAACGGCCGACTGTGTTCTAGCCGGATACCGCATCCACAAGTCGGGTGACTCCGTTGGTTCGCTCCTGCTGGGATTGTTTGACGCCGACGGAGTCCTTCATCACGTGGGCGTCGCATCCTCGTTCACCGCAGCGCGCCGCCGCGAGCTCATCGACGAGCTGGCCCCGCTGGTCACCGACCTCAGCGAGCATCCGTGGAACCCCGGGACCGCCGACCCCGCGCACGCGCGTCGGCCAGGGTCACTGAATCGGTGGAACGCGGGAAAGAACATGGAATTCGTCGCGCTCCGACCAGAGTGGGTCGTCGAGGTCGCATACGACCAGCTACAGGGCGATCGATTTCGGCACACCGCCCGCTTTCGGCGGTGGCGGACCGACCGTAAGCCCTCGTCGTGCACCTACGACCAGCTCGATCGGCCCGTTGCCTACGACCTGGCGGACGTGCTCAGACCACATACGGCAGGATGAAGCCGTGATCACAATGCTGGTTCTCACCGAACAGACCCTGACCCCCCACGACGTGTCGCGGATCGCGGAGCTGCATGCTCCGGACCCGGTAACTGCGCATGTCATCGTGCCAACCGGCACCGACCAGTCCACCCTGGATCAGGTTGTTGACGACTTGACGCGCGTTGACCTCGACGAGCTGTCGGAGGATCTCGACCCTCAACACATGTCCGACGCCGACAAGGTGCGCTACGCACAACAGCTCGTCGACCAGTCGGTGGCCCTATTGAACGCTGCCGGTCTGACTGCCACTGGGTCATTGGTTCCCCAGCATCCGGTCGACGCCACAGCAGCATTAGCCAATGAGAAAGACGTGGACGAAATCATCGTCGTCACCGAACCGCATCTGGTGACTGACGTACTACGTAGGGACTGGGCCACTCGCCTTCGTCACTCCGTGAAGCGGCCGGTGCTGCATTTCATCGCGGGCACCGACCAAATCGTGAGCTGACGGCAGCGATGGCCCTCGAAAATCCGTTTGCTGGTCACGAGCTGCTCAGTCCAACACTTTCAGGCGAAACCGCGGCCCAGCTTCTACACGATCGCTACGCCCGCTCGGGACCGATGAAGCCGTTGGGAAGCCACCAGGACCAAAACTTCCTCGTGGACGCTCCCGACGGACGGTTCGTGCTGAAGATTTCGAATCCTGGGTTCACTCGGGTTGGACTGGAAGCCCAAAACGCCGCGATGTTGCACCTTGCAAGTAATTCCATCGACTTTCGGGCTCCGATCCCGGTGCCTGACGTCGACGGCCAGCTCATCGGTCAGACCGATGACCAGGGCAGAACGTTCGATGTACGCCTCGTCACTTTCATCGACGGAAACCCCCTGTCGGATTTTGACTACCTCGCTCCCGTCGTGCTCCAGGCGCATGGATCGCTGGCCGCTCGAGCGGCTCGTGCGCTCACCGACTTCAATCATCCAGGACTCGATCGAGTTCTCCAGTGGGACTGCCGCCACGCTTCCGACGTCGTTGCCGCCTTGGTTGGTCACGTGCAAGACGTCGCGCTTCGCGATGAGGTGGTGCGCCTCACCGGGCAAGCCCAAAGCGAGCTGGACAAACTGTCCGGTGAGTTGCGCATGGGCGTCATCCATGCCGATGTCACTGACGTCAACGTGGTGGCGACCGTCGACAGCTCGGGACGACCCATTCCCGACGGTTTGATCGACTTTGGCGACATGCTTCGTACCTGGATCGTCTCCGATGTTGCGGTTGCCGCAGTGTCGCTGACCGCCCATGACTTCGATCGCCCACTTGAGATAACTGCCGAGATTGTGCGCGGCTTCCATCGTGAGTACCCGCTCACCGACCCGGAGATCGACGCACTCTGGCCGCTGGTGGTTGCACGTGCGGCGGCCTGCTGTGTGAGCAGCGAACAGCAAGCCATGTTGGAACCAGACAACTACTACGCCGAAGAGTCACGTGACAGCGACTGGCACATTTGGGCGTCGCTGCGCTCCATCTCTTGGAAAGCGGCCACCGCGGCGCTGCACGAAGCAACAGCCGCGCAGCCATCAGTCGGAGCCACCACCGCGTCAGCCAGCTCGCAGCCGTCCCGCCAATCGTTTATCGACCAAACCGTCAGCGCAGACCCACCTGTTCTTGACCTGTCCGTCCAGTCAGACTCACTCACGCCCGGCTCGTGGCAGACCGCCGGGGAACTCCGTCGAGCCATCGCCGGCCTGTTGGACAGCGGACATGGATTTGGACGGTTCAACGAGGGTCGGCTGAATCCGGCCGGCGTCTCCGCCGTCACAACCGGGGCCGAAATTTTCGCGCCCGCAGGCACCACGATCAACGCCCCCGTCGACGTACACGTCGTCAGCGTCGACGCTGACGACGATGCCATGGTGCTCGGCGCATTCGACCAATGGCTACGCGTTAGTGGCCTTCGAGCCACCGCAGCAGCGGGGACACAAGTGCAGGCGGGACAGCCGCTTGGCGCGCTCATGTCGTCCCCATCCAGCAGCTCCCTGCCCGACCATCTGCTGGTCCAAGTAGTGAGCGATCCTGATGAGTGCCCGCCGCGCGTATGCGACCGCGCAAGCGGTTGGCTGCCCGTCGTACGTGACCCGTCCTCATTCATCGGTTTCCAGGTCGCAGCACCGAGCCCCGACGCCGCACGACTACTGGACCGGCGCGACTCAGTTCTGGCCACAACCCAAGAGCACTACTACGTGCAGCCACCACGCATCGAGCGTGGCTGGCGACATCATCTATTCGACACCGACGGTCGCCGGTACGTCGACATGGTCAATAACGTCGCCATTCTTGGTCACAGCCACCCAGCCGTCGAACAGGCAGTGGGCAGACAGTTGCGCCTGCTCAACACGAACTCACGGTTCCACTACGAGGCGATGGTCGCGTTCAGCGAGCGACTTGTTGACCTGCTTCCGGAGTCGCTGGACACAGTCTTCTTGGTGAGCACTGGCAGCGAAGCCAATGAAGTTGCACTACGGCTGGTGCGAGCCGCGACTGGCGCGAAGGACCTGGTAGCCGTGCGTAGCGCCTATCACGGTTGGACGACCGCAACGGATGAGGTCTCAACGTCCATCGCAGACAATCCAGGCGCAGCAGCGGACCGTCCGGAGTGGATTCACACCGTGGAGTCACCTCATACGTACCGGGGGCGGTTTCGCGGGGCGGACGCTGGCGACCGCTACGCCGACGAAGCCAAGCAACAGCTGAAGGACCTGCAAGCCAAAGGTCGGGCGATTGCCGGGTTCATCGCCGAGCCCGTTTATGGCAATGCGGGTGGAGTGCTACTCCCCCACGGTTACCTCCAGCAGGTGTATCAGGCAGTTCGTGACGTGGGCGGACTGTGCATCGCAGACGAAGTCCAGGTGGGGTACGGCAGACTTGGCGAGTACTTCTGGGGCTTCGAACAACAGGGAGTTATCCCTGACGTCGTGACGATGGCCAAGTGCACTGGAAACGGCGTCCCAGTAGGAGCTGTCGTCACCACCAGTGCGATTGCTGCTGCTATGGAAGAACAGGGGTCGTTCTTCTCGTCGATGGGAGGTAGCCCTGTCGGTGCCGTGGCTGCCCTGGCAGTGCTGGACACACTTGAGACAGAGCAACTTCAGGCGAACGCTCGTGACGTGGGTAGTCACCTGAAGAAGCGCCTGCTGGAGCTCACGGACAAGCACCCCCTAGTGGGCACAGTTCACGGCATGGGTCTCTATCTCGGTGTTGAGCTGGTCCGAGACCGCGAAACTCTCGAGCCTGCTGCCGACGAGGCGCTCGCGATCTGCGAACGACTACTCGACCTAGGCATCATCGTTCAGCCGACCAGCGACCATATGAATGTGCTGAAGGTAAAACCCCCGCTCTGTCTCGACCTCGCGTCAGCTGACCAGTTTGTCGACGCACTCGACCGTGTGCTGACGGCCGGTTGGTGAATTCGCCAGACGCAGGCAGTCCTCGCCCGTACCCTCGAAACGGGACCGGAGGTCTTCCATGCGAAAAGTTCTCGTTAGCACCGTGCTCGCGTTGAGCATCGCTATGAGCTTTGTATCTCCCGCGAGTGCGGCATCGCTTCCCGATACTCACTTCCGCGTCAAGTCAGTCACGCTGGACGCTCGATCCGGCACGATTCTTGTGAGAGCCCGAGTGCAATGCACGGGCCGCGGAACCATGAGTTGGGACTCTTCAGTCCGGCAGTCAGGCACTCGCGCGCATTCCAGCGAAGACGTGCCCTGCGACGGACTGTTCCGGATGCAGAATATATTCCTTGTCCCCAAGTCGGGTCGGTTCCACGCAGGGACAGCCGAGTTGGTTACTGGCGACATCATCTGTGGGACAGACGTCTGTATTGGCGGTGCCACAGGCCGTCTGGTGCGGCTCCAGCCTCACCGTTCCTCAGTCGGATAGTTCTTCCCAGTTCACTGCGTTCTTCTTGCTGGGTTTCGCTCTCGGCGGCTTTCCCGGCATCTTCGGGGTGCCACTGTCGGGAGCGCTGTGCGTTGACGCGTGTTCTGCGGGCGCTTGTTGAGCGCACGGGCACAGGTCTTCCGGTGAATCGCATTCAGAATGGCGGACCCCCAGCAGCCGGAAGCTCGCCAAGGCGCTCTTTAAGCCGAGGCCGAAATCGACCGAGGAAAGTCCATATCAGCCGAACTACGGTCGAGGGTACTCATGCCAATCCGCTTTGCCTTTGCGCTTGCCACGAGTTTGGGCATCCTGCTATCCGGATGTTCATCGACTGTGCCAAGCGGCGCAGAACTGACCGGGGCGTACAACGCGGGATACGACAACGGAGTGAAGTTGCAATCCGACGGAGGAAGACCAACTGGAACCCCAGAGGTTGATTCAGCACTTGCAGCGTCCTGTGCCATGAACGCGAACCAGAGTTCTTTTTCTGATGGCGACTGGGGGTCACCTTTGTCACCGGCAGAGGAGGTTTACTACCAGGCATGTCAACATGGTGCATTCGGAAAACCTCGACTTGAATCGCCAGATGCAATTGTGGCGCTGGCTGGGCCGTGACCCGCGACAACTAGTCCTGGGGGTGCGGGCCATAGTTTCTGAAGCCCCAGAGGTAGACCTCAAATCCAGCCACCTCATTGATGAGGGCTT
>DATKIY010000078.1:0-3825 GCA_035543875.1 Actinomycetes bacterium
GCAGGTGCGTCGGCGACGGTATCGTTCACCCCGATTCTGGCGCCCATGCCACGTGGGATTCTTGCGACGGTGACCATGCGGGCAGCTGATGGCGTCGGTGACGCCGACCTCCGCGAGGCGATGCTGGCGAGTTACGCGGACGAACCGTTTGTGCACCTGCTCGCTGAAGGGCAGTGGCCACGCACCGCGGATGTCTACGGCAGCAACAGCGCTCACATTCAGGTGGCGCTCGACGAGCACGCGCATCGCGTGGTGGTCGTCACCGCGATCGACAACCTCGGCAAGGGTGCTGCCGGCCAGGCCATACAGAACGTGAACCTCATGCTCGGGTTTGACGAGACAACCGGGCTGTCGGTCGAGGGGATCGCTCCGTGACGCCCGCTGTCGACCAGAAACGGGCAACACGTAACGCCCGAGTGGGTGTGACCGCCCCGTTGGGTTTCCGGGCGGCGGCTGTTGCCGCAGGCTTGAAGCCTGGCGACCAGCTCGATGTAGCAGTGGTCGTGAACGATGGTCCACACCCGGCATCGGCCGCGGTGCTCACCCGAAACCGAGTCCATGCAGCTCCTGTCGCGTGGACCCGTCGCGTGATCTCCGAAGGAACCGTCACCTCGGTTGTCCTTAACTCCGGCGGAGCGAATGCGTGTACCGGCGAGGGCGGCTATGCCGACACCGTGGCTACCGCAGAGCTGGTGTCCAGCCGACTCGGGGTCTCCGCTTCACGCGTTGCCGTTTGCTCGACAGGGCTGATCGGCGAACGACTTCCGATGAACAAGCTTTCGGCTGGCGTTGTGCAGGCATGTCAGTCAATGTCGGCCGAGTCGGGACTCGCTGCCGCAGATGCGATTCGAACGACGGACACTGTGAGCAAGACAGCTCAGCGCGTGGCCGGTGGCGTAACTGTGGGCGCCATGGCGAAGGGCGCTGGCATGCTCGCGCCGGGCCTTGCCACCATGCTGGCCGTCATCACCACAGACGCTGTTACGGACTCGGCAACCCTCGACCGCGTCCTTCGGCAGGCAACTGCGCTGACCTTCGACCGAGTCGACTCTGACGGTTGCATGTCAACCAATGACAGCGTGATCGCAATGGCCAGCGGGGCGTCCGGTGTAGTGGTGGGAGACGACCTGAGTGAACCGGATTTCGAGCAGCTGGTCGTCGATGTGTGCGCGGACCTCGCCAGGCAGCTTGTCCGCGATGCCGAGGGCGCAAGCAAAGACATCAGAATCGATGTGACTCGTGCCGCAACGCAGGATGAAGCAGTATCGGTCGGTCGGGCAATCGCGCGAAGCAATCTGTTTAAGTGTGCTATCCACGGTGAGGACCCGAACTGGGGACGTGTGCTTTCTGCCGTTGGTACGACCGAAGCGGAGTTTGACCCAGACGACCTTGCGGTAGCCATCAACGGTGTTTGGGTCGCCGAAAAAGGACAGGCTGCCGCAGACCGGGCGCTGGTGGACCTCCGTGGACGCGACGTGGTCGTCACCGTCGATCTGGGCGCGGGGGCAGCGGCGGCTTCGATCTGGACCAACGACCTGACCGCGGCGTATGTCCACGAGAACTCGGCGTACTCGTCATGAGTAATCCAGTCGGCAGCAGTCGCGCAGACGTGGCGGCCAAGGCCTCGGTATTGGTAGAGGCGCTCCCGTGGCTTGAGGAGTTCCAAGGCGCCACGGTCGTCGTCAAGTACGGCGGCAATGCGATGACCGATGATGCGCTCAAGCAGTCGTTCGCCGAAGACATTGTCTTCTTGCGTCGCGTGGGGCTACGCCCGGTCGTAGTGCATGGCGGGGGACCACAAATCGGAGCCATGCTCGACCGGCTCGGAATTGCGACGGAGTTCAAGGCGGGCCTACGTGTTACCTCGACCGAAGCTCTTGACGTAGTCCGCATGGTGCTCACCGGGAAAGTCCAACGCGAGATTGTTGGGCTCATCAACCAGCACGGGCCGCTGGCCGTTGGAATGTCTGGTGAGGACGCTCATCTGTTTAGTGCCGCTAGGCACACCGTGAACTTGAACGGTCAACCCACCGACGTGGGCCATGTAGGTGTCATCGAGCGTGTTGATGCGTCGTTTGTCCGAACGGTGCTCGACGATGGCTTGATTCCTGTGGTTTCGAGCATCGCTCGGGCCGACGACGGAGGCGTGTACAACGTCAATGCAGACTCTGCGGCCGCGTCGCTGGCGGCTGAGCTCGGCGCCCAAAAACTCATCGTCCTCACCGATGTCGAAGGTTTGTATGCCGACTGGCCGAATACCAGCAGGCTGATGAGCGAAGTCTCCAGCTCACACCTACGCGAGCTGCTACCGACCTTGGACAGCGGCATGTTGCCGAAGATGCAGGCATGCCTGTTGGCGGTTGACTCAGGTGTCCCTAAGGCACACGTATTGGACGGCCGGCTTCCACACGCCTTGTTGCTGGAAGTGTTTACCGACCATGGTGTGGGGACACAGGTGACGCGATGACAGTGGCCAAGACCAAGACAGCGCGGCAACAGCGAATAGTGGACACGCTGAGTGCGCACGCCGTTCGGTCGCAGGCTGACCTCGCGCGGCTGCTTTCCGACGACGGAGTCTCAGTCACGCAAGCCACCCTTTCGCGTGACCTCGACGAACTGGGGGCGGTACGCGTTCGAACACCAGACGGGTTGCTCGTCTACGCGGTGCCAGCCGAGGGAGGCGACCACAGTTTCGTTGCGGCAGTTGAGGAACACACTGCTCTCGAAAGGTTGACTCGGCGCCTGGGCGAGCTCCTTGTCTCCGCCGACGCTTCAGCGAATCTGGTGGTGCTTCGAACACCCCCAGGAGGTGCCCATTTCCTGGCTTCTGCGATCGATCACAGCCTGCTGACCGATGTCATCGGAACCATCGCTGGTGACGACACGGTGATGCTGGTGACCCGGGAACCTCGCGGTGGCCGCGCCGTCGCCCAACAACTTCTTGAGCGTGCGGAACGCGCTCGAGTCCTGTCCGAGTCTTCTTAGGAGCTGTGCTGTGAAAGAGCGAATTGTCCTTGCCTACTCAGGTGGACTGGACACATCTGTTGCCATTGGCTGGATCGCGGAAGAGACCGGAGCCGAAGTCATCGCAGTTGCGGCCGATGTTGGTCAGGGTGGCGAAGACCTGGAGGCGATCCGCGAACGCGCCCTGGTTTGCGGCGCTGCCGAGTCGGTGGTGCTGGATTTGCGCGAGGAGTTCGCTGATGACTTTTGTCTGCCAGCCATGCAGTCGAACGCCTTGTACATGGACAAGTATCCGCTCGTTTCGGCGCTGTCACGGCCGGTCATCGTCAAACATCTCGTGTGGGCAGCCCGTGAGTACGGTGCGCAGACTGTTGCACACGGCTGCACAGGTAAGGGCAACGACCAGGTGCGCTTTGAGGTGGGCGTTGGCGCCCTTGCGCCGGAACTCAATGTGATCGCGCCAGTACGTGACTCGGGAATGACGCGTGACAAGGCGATCGAGTTTGCTGAGACCAACGAGCTACCGATTGACGTGAACAAGAAGTCTCCGTACTCGATCGATCAGAACGTTTGGGGACGCGCGTGCGAGACCGGTTTCTTGGAGGACATTTGGAACGCACCCATCGAGGAGGTCTACGGCTACACCGACGATCCCTCGATTGCCCGCGATCCCGACGAGGTACTGATTACGTTTGAGCACGGCGTGCCTGTCGCCATCGACGGCGAGAAGGTCACGATGCTTGCGGCGATCGAGCAGCTCAATTCGCGGGCTGGGGTGCACGGAATCGGTCGCATAGACATGGTGGAAGACCGGCTGGTCGGTATTAAGAGTCGAGAGGTGTACGAAGCTCCCGGAGCCGC
>DATKIY010000079.1:0-4271 GCA_035543875.1 Actinomycetes bacterium
CAACGGTCGTCCGATCACGTCGCCGACCCAGGACATGGTGCTGGGCATCTACTTCATCACCGGCGACGGCAACACCACACTCGGTGCTGGCCGCGCGTTCACGTCGGTCAACGAAGCGATGATGGCGTTCGACATGCGCACGTTGTCGCTTCAGGCTCCCATCAAGCTGCGGGTGCGTGACGTTGTTCCGCCGTTGGGATGGACAGCGCCGGAAGACCACGTCGAGGGTGACGCAATCACGCTTGAGACCACACTGGGTCGGGCACTGTTCAACGAAGCGCTGCCTGTCGACTACGCGTTCGTCAACGGCCACGTCGACAAGAAGCGGCTTTCGGCGATCGTCAATGACCTCGCTGAGCGGTACCCCAAGGTCATGGTTGCCGCGACGCTGGATGCGTTGAAGGACACCGGGTTCTACTGGGCAACTCGTTCCGGCGTCACGATCTCGATTTCCGACGTCGTCACGCCGCCGAACAAGTCGGTCATCATGGAGACCTACGAGACCAAGGCGGAGAAGGTCCAAAGCCAGTACGAGAAGGGCTTGATTACTGACGACGAGCGTCGCCAGGAGCTCATCGAGATCTGGACGCAGGCCACCAACGAGGTCTCCAAGGAGATGGAGGTGAACTTCGTCGGTTCGCACTCCAACCCGATCTGGATGATGGTCAACTCCGGCGCTCGCGGAAACATGATGCAGGTCCGGCAGATCGCAGGTATGCGTGGTCTGGTCGCCAACCCCAAGGGCGAGATCATCCCGCGACCGATCAAGTCGAACTTCCGTGAGGGCCTGTCGGTGCTGGAGTACTTCATCTCCACGCACGGTGCGCGTAAGGGTCTTGCAGATACCGCGCTGCGTACCGCTGACTCCGGTTACCTCACGCGTCGTTTGGTCGACGTTTCGCAGGACGTCATTGTCCGCGAGGAAGACTGCGGCACCGACCGCGGACTCACGCTGCCGATCGCCATCGACGGTGGCAAGGGCTCGTGGCACAAGGTCGAAGACGTCGAAACCAGCATCTACTCGCGTGCGTTGGCGGAAGATGTTGAGAAGCAGCCGGATGCCACTGCGGGGACGCTGCTTGGCGATGTCCTCATCGACGCACTTGTCGATGCTGCCGTCCACGAAGTCAAGGTGCGCAGCGTTCTCACGTGTGAGAGCAAGAAGGGCATCTGCGCCACTTGCTACGGCCGTTCGCTTGCCACTGGCAAGCTGGTCGACGTCGGCGAAGCAGTCGGCATTATCGCGGCTCAGTCCATTGGTGAGCCAGGAACGCAGCTGACAATGCGTACGTTCCACACCGGCGGTGTGGCTGGTGAGGACATCACGCACGGTCTGCCGCGTGTAGTCGAGCTGTTTGAGGCGCGTACGCCGAAGGGCAACGCTCCGATCGCCGAGGCAGCCGGTCGGGTCAAGATCGAAGAGTCCGAGCGCGAGCGAAAGATTGTGGTTGTCCCCGACGACGGCAGCGAGGAGTTCCCCTACAAGGTCTCGCGTCGCTCGCGGATGCTCGTGGGCGAGGGTGACCACGTCGAGGTTGGGCAGCAGCTCATCGTTGGTGCGGTTGACCCGAAGACTGTGTTGCGTATTCTCGGCCCGCGCAAGGTGCAGGAGTACCTCACCGCTCAGGTTCAGGAGGTCTACCGCAGCCAAGGTGTGCAGATTCACGACAAGCACATCGAGGTCATCGTTCGCCAGATGCTGCGTCGGGTCACGATCATCGAGTCCGGCGACGCTCAGATGTTGCCAGGTGAGTTGGTCGAGCGCGCGCGTTTCGAAACCGAGAACCGCCGGATCGTCTCCGAAGCTGGCACACCGGCCTCGGGTCGTCCAGAGCTCATGGGCATCACCAAGGCATCGCTGGCCACCGAGTCGTGGTTGTCGGCGGCCTCATTCCAGGAGACCACCAGGGTCCTCACGGACGCGGCGATCCACGCCAAGTCCGACCCGCTGCTCGGTCTAAAGGAAAACGTCATCATCGGAAAGCTCATCCCAGCGGGTACCGGTCTTGCTCGGTACCGCAACGTTCGGGTCGAGCCAACCGAAGAGGCCAAGGCAGCCATGTACTCGATGGTCGGCTACGACGACTACGCGTACGGCTTCGGTGCCAGCACCGGACAGTCGGTGCCGCTGGAGGAGTACGACGTCGGGTACCGCCCATAGCAGTTATTTGTTAGGAGTTGCCGAAAGCGGCGAGCCGGGTTCACGGCTCGCCGCTTTCGTTTGATCGCCACCAACGTCGCTTGGACGTTTACAGTTGCCCGGGTGACGATCAGCCGCCGTGCGTTCCTGCTAGGTGGGGGAGCAGTTGGCATCGCGGTGGTGGCCGGCGGGTACGAACTCGTGCAGCAGGGGGTCCTGCCGGGACGCATCCCGCTCAACACGCTGATCGGCGCATGCGGCGACGCTCCTGCAGTTCCCAACATCCAACCGGGCGCTGTCGTGTCGGGTTCGTACACATCACAAGCTCGAGCCGGTACCGAGGTGGGTTGGAGCATCGCGTATCCGCCCGGCATATCCGATGCCGCCAAGCTTCCCGTGTGCATCGCCATGCACGGCAGGGGAGGGTCCAACAGCTGGGTGTTCGACACGCTGTCGCTTGAGTACTACCTCGCAGACGCAGTCGAGAACCAAGGCGTCCCACCGTTCGCCATTGCTTCCATTGATGGCGGTGACTCAACAAACTGGCACCCACGGGTTAGCGGGGACAACCCGCAGGCGATGGTGACCGACGAGTTTGTTCCGCTGCTTGCTAAGCGTGGCCTGAACACCGAGCAGCTCGGACTGTGGGGGTGGTCGCTCGGTGGTTATGGCGCGCTGTTGTTGGCCTCGGTACTTGGACCAGAACATGTGTCGGCTGTGGTTGCAACCAGCCCGGCGCTGTGGCGGACTGCAGGCGAAACTGCTCCTGACACCTTCGACGACGCGGCAGATTTCGACCACCACAACGTGTTTACGCGCGAGGGTGACCTCGATGGCATACCAATTCGCATCGACATCGGAGACACCGACTCGTTCGATGATTCGGTCGCGCAATTTCGCGATGAGCTCACCGACACGCCAGACGGTGGTGTGAGCAATGGCTGCCATGATGCTGCGTACTGGATGCGGGTGGCGCCTGCAGAGATTGCGTTTCTCGGCACGCACCTAGCCGCCGCCGACTAGCTGTCGCAGATCCCCGAGTGGTGCGTTGCTTAGTTAACGGCCAGTGAGAAAACATCACCTGGCTGGCAGTCGAGCACCTCGCAAATCGCGGTCAGCGTCGAGAACCTAACGGCTCTTGCGCGGTCGTTCTTGAGCACCGACAGGTTTACAACTGTCACGCCAACGAGCTCTGCAAGCTCGGTCAGCGTCATTCCTCGCTCGGCGAGTAGTTCGTCGAGATGACAACTGATGCTGTGCTCTGCATGCGGATCAGCAGACATCAGACGAGTCCCTCGACGTCCTCCGCGAGTTGGCCCCCTTTGGAGAATGCGGTGGCTAGCGCGAACAGGATCATGGCTGCAGCAATCGGAGTCAGGTTTAGCGGAGCGCTGGCCTCAAGCATCGGGTTGTCGCCGGAGACGCCGAGATGGCTGAGTACCGCCGATGTCGCCCAGGTGTTGAGCAAGGGTGCTCCGATGCCACCGACAACTGCGATCACGCCAAGCGCCACCAACCGTTTTGGATTTCTTTCGTCAAATGGCTGGTTTCGCCCGATCGAACGTAGTAGCCCCCACAACAGCCACGCGGATCCGGCAATACACAAGTGGACCAAGGCCGCTGCTGACTCGGAGAGAAGCCTGAGCTGCCAAGGCAGTTCGCTGACATGCAGCTGCACCGCATCAGCGGAGTGAACCCTGGTCAGGTACGAACCATCTGGCGTCACTTTTGGTACGTCGGGACCGACTGCGGGTGATAGCCGGTGAACAAGCCCGTGTGGATCAACGCTCACGTGTCCCGCCACGGTGACGTAGACAGTTCCACCAGGTTGGGTGAGTTGATTGATTGGACCAGCGACCGAGGCGATGAGTGCCAAGCCACCGGTGAGCAGGATCAGCACGGCGACGAAGTCTGCGATCCAGGCACCTCTGGCGGTCCACCGGCTGGTGGTTGGTCTCACGTCGGATGTGGTCATCATTTGGTCAGCCCTATCGTTTATCGATAATATCGAAAAACGATAGGGCTAGAAATTGACGCGGTCAAGCAGAACAGACACTTTGACAGTGGTCGCAGACAGCGAGTGGTGGATTTGGGACAGAATATTCGGACAATTCCACCGGAGATTCGTCCC
>DATKIY010000080.1:0-6131 GCA_035543875.1 Actinomycetes bacterium
TCACCTACAACTTCCTGCCGTTCATGACCCTGCCGCTTTACGCAAGCTTGGAACGGATCGATGTCAGGCTGATTGAGGCGGGGCAGGATCTTTATGCTTCGGCTTGGACTGCCTTCCGCAAAGTGACCTTTCCACTGTCACTGCCCGGTGTGGTTGCCGGAACCCTGCTGACGTTCATCCCGGCCGCTGGTGACCCGGTCAATGCTCAGTTGCTCGGGGCTCCCGCGCAGTCAATGATTGGGAACGTTATCGACTCTCAGTTCAAACAGATCGCCAACTATCCGTTGGCGGCCGCGTTGTCAGTAATTTTGATGGCCACGATTGTGACGATGGTCGCTATCTATGTACGTCGCGCTGGAACTGAGGAGCTGGTCTGATGTCAAGCGCACTGATGAGCCGGCCGAGCCTTGGAATCGCTGGGAACCTGCCACCGGAGCAGAAGCCCGGAGCATTGAGCGTGTTCATTCGTTGGCTGCGCAACCACATGATTCAGTTCTTCGCGGTGTTTGCGCTGATCTACATGTTCTTACCTGTACTTGTGGTGTTGGTGTTCTCGTTCAACCTCCCCAACGGCCGCTTCAACTACAGCTGGAACAAGTTCAGCTTCGATGCATGGCCTGGAGTCTTCCAGGATCCGGAAATCCTCGACTCGGTTACGCTGAGCCTGAAGATCGGGCTGTTCGCCACGCTGGTCTCCACGATCCTAGGTACTCTGATTGCCTTCGCGATAGGCCGTCACCGCTTTAGGGGCAGGGCCGCAACCAACCTGCTGATCTTCATGCCGATGGCGACGCCCGAGGTTGTCATGGGTGCGTCGCTACTGAGCCTGTTCATCTTGGCTAAACAAGACGGCTCCCTTGGTCCGATCACGATCACGATCGCCCACATCATGTTCTGTATCAGTTTTGTCGTCGTCACCGTCAAGGCTCGAATTGCTGGGTTGGACCCACGTCTTGAGCAAGCGGCGATGGATCTCTACGCCAACGAGGCAACGACATTCTGGAAAATCACCTTCCCACTGGTGCTGCCCGGAATTGTGGCTGGAGCGCTTTTGGCTTTTTCGCTCTCGTTCGACGACTTCATCATTACAAACTTCACCAGCGGCAACACGATGACGTTCCCGATGTATGTCTGGGGTGCTGCAGGTAAGGGAATTCCACCAGAAGCAAATGTTGTGGGTTCGGCAATGTTCATCATTGCTTTCATCATCGTGCTCATCCCCGAGCTAGCCCGCCGGAAGTCCAAGACTGCCTAGTCGGTTGGGGTCACCAAGCCAGTCCACTTCGGTATTCGTCATACTGCTGCGCGAGGTGAGAGTTCGTGAGTACATTCCACAGCGCGAATGGTGCGTCTGGTGCGTCCGGTGCGTCCGATAGTCCATCGAACGGGTCGTCCGGTATGGCCAACAGTTCGGCAATCGCCGCCGCGCTGGCCGATGCAGATCCGCAGCCGTTTTGGCTCGACCATCCGGCTGCCCCTCCGCCGGGATCCGCGCTCACCGGGAACCTTCGATGTGACCTCCTGGTTGTCGGTGGCGGATTCTCCGGTTTGTGGACCGCGCTGCTGGCGAAGGAAAGCGACCCATCTCTTGATGTCATCCTGGTCGAGGGAGAGCGAATTGGCTGGGCGGCCACGGGGCGCAACGGTGGTTTCGTCTCGTCAAGCTTGACGCACGGGCTGCCTAACGGGGTCGAGCGCTTCCCTGACGAGATGCCGCAGCTAACGCGACTCGGCGATGAGAATTTCGATGCCATCGAAACTGCCATTGCGCGCTACGGAATCGACGCCGAGTGGGAGCGCAACGGTGAGATCACCGTGGCTACGGAACCGTGGCAGCTTCCCTACCTTGAGGAGTCCGCTCGCTTGGCCGAGCGGTTTGGCGGCAAGGCCGAGGTATGGGACGCCCAACAGGTTCAGTCGCAGGTGGCTTCTCCTACCTACCTGGGAGCTGTCCATGAGGCGGACGGCACTGCCATTGTGAATCCTGCCAAGCTCGCGTGGGGTTTGGCCGATGCATGTCGCAGCTTGGGCGTACGCATCTTCGAGAGGAGCCAGGTCACTGCACTCTCTGACGAGTCCGGCGTCATGGTCGCTACCACTGCGTACGGGAAAGTGCAGGCAGCCAAAGTTGCCTTGGCCACCAACATCTTCCCGAACCTGGTTAAGCGCGCCCGGCTGTACGTGGTCCCAGTCTGGGACTACGTCTTGATGACCGAGCCGCTCTCCGCCGAGCAGCTCGATGCCATTGGTTGGCGTGGCCGTCAGGGGATCGGTGACTCGGCGAACCAGTTCCACTACTACCGGCTCAGTGCAGACAATCGCATCCTGTGGGGTGGCTACGACGCGATCTACAACTTCGGTAACGGCATGGAACGTCGCCACGAGAACCGGCACGAGACCTACACCAAACTTGCCGGCCATTTCTTCCAGACTTTTCCGCAGCTGGAGGGGATTCGATTTAGTCACGTCTGGGGCGGGGCCATCGACACGTCCACACGCTTCTGTGCGTTCTGGGGTCAGGCCTTTGGCGGCAAGGTTGCGTACGTCATGGGCTACACGGGCCTTGGGGTTGGGGCCACTCGGTTCGGCGGCCAGGTCATGCTCGACCTGCTCGACGGAGCCCGCACTGAGCGCACCGAACTGGATTTCGTCCGCCGCAAGCCGATCCCGTTCCCACCCGAGCCGTTCCGCTACAGCGGGATTCAGCTCACCCGCTGGTCGCTCGACCGGGCCGACCGAAACCAGGGCCGCCGCAACCTCTGGCTTCGGAGTCTGGACCGGCTCGGTCTGGGCTTCGACTCCTAGCTGCGCCTGCAGCGCCCAGTGGGATACGGCTGCCTTACAGTATGGAAATGAAACCGCGTAAAGTCCGACACTGTGCGGCTTGAGGCGGCCCAAGCCGGCTGACCACAATGGCGGAGCGCAAACATCAACAGAAATAGGGCGGTTGGCCAATGAGCAAGCATGTGACGCACTGGATCGACGGCAAGCGTTTTGGCGGCGTCGCGGAGCGCCAAGGTGACATTTACGACCCGGCCACTGGCCAGGTCTCGGGTCAGGTCGACTTTGCCGATGTGGCGCTGGTCGATGAGGCGGTTGCCGCGGCGTCTTCTGCCTTCGCCGAGTGGCGCAATGCCTCGCTGGCCAAGCGCACCCAGGTGCTGTTTAAATTCCGCGAACTTCTTGATGCTCGCAAGGGCGAAATCGCCGAGCTCATCACCTCCGAGCACGGCAAGGTGCTCTCAGACGCCCTCGGCGAGGTCACCCGCGGACAGGAGGTTGTCGAGTTCGCATGTGGCATCCCGCAGCTACTCAAGGGTGGCTTCTCCGAAAGCGTGTCCACACGCGTTGACGTGTACTCGATCCGTCAACCCCTCGGTGTTGTTGGAATCATCTCGCCGTTCAACTTCCCGGCCATGGTTCCCATGTGGTTCTTCCCGTTGGCCATCGCGGCGGGAAACACGGTGATCCTCAAACCCAGCGAGAAGGACCCTTCCGCAGCGAACTACATCGCTGAGCTCTGGGCCGAAGCTGGTCTGCCTGCTGGCGTCTTCAACGTCGTACATGGCGACAAGGTCGCGGTCGACCGCCTGCTCGATCACCCAGACGTCAAGGCACTGTCGTTTGTTGGTTCGACGCCGATCGCCAAGTACGTCTACGAGACCGGAACAGCTCACGGAAAGCGAGTGCAAGCGCTAGGTGGTGCGAAGAATCACATGCTCGTGCTGCCTGACGCCGACCTGGACCTGGCAGCCGACCAGGCAATCAATGCCGGGTTTGGCTCGGCTGGGGAACGATGCATGGCTATCTCGGCGCTCGTCGCGGTCGACACAGTCGCCGACGAGCTCGTCACCAAGATTCAAGAGCGCATGGCCACGTTGCGAACGGGAGACGGTCGTCGGGGGAGCGACATGGGTCCGCTGGTCACTGCCGCGCATCGCGACAAGGTTGCCGGCTACGTCGAGCAGGGAGTCACCGAAGGCGCCACGCTTGTCGTTGACGGCCGTGGCGTTGAGGCTGATGGTGCTGCCGAGGGGTTTTGGCTCGGGCCAACGCTTTTCGACAACGTGACGCCAGACATGGCGATCTACAAGGAAGAGATCTTCGGCCCCGTGCTGTCGGTGGTTCGTGTCCACTCATACGACGAGGGCCTGAAGCTCATCAACGAACACCCGTACGGCAACGGAACGGCAATCTTTACCAATGACGGTGGCGCTGCTCGTCGATTCCAGAATGAGGTCGAGGTCGGAATGATTGGGATCAACGTTCCCATTCCGGTACCGATGGCGTACTACTCGTTCGGTGGATGGAAGTCCTCGCTGTTCGGAGACACCCATGCACACGGCACCGAAGGTGTTCACTTCTTCACTCGAGGCAAAGTGGTGACAAGCCGTTGGCTCGACCCAAGCCACGGTGGGATCAACCTCGGGTTCCCGCAAAACACCTAGCGCTGCGACGCGTCACCCATTTGGCGGGTCTACGGGCGTGGCGGTGGGGACGATGATGGGTGATTGTGGCGGGAACAGGGCAGGACGTCGTTCGGGTCGTGACCGAACTTCAACGGATTCTGCGAGCGCAGCGAAGCGCGCTCGACTGTGCTGACGCTGCCGCAGAGTTTATTCGGCGCCTGTTTCGCGCAAACTCAGCCACGGTGAACCTGATGGACTATGAGCAACAGCAGTACCAGACGATCACGAACGTCGGGGAGCTCAGCACTGGTGAGAGCCACCATCCGGCTGCGGAGTTCTACTCGTTCGACTCGTTCCCGGCGACGACGCAACAGCTGCTACGCGGCGGCGCGTATCGAGCATCGCTCGGCGATCCACACTGCCAACCAGAGCACCTGCGCATCCTTCGCAGCCATCACAAGCATGCCTGCATGGGCGCTCCCATCCGCATCCATGGTCGGCCACTCGGCGAGCTGTGGCTGACCCGGTCAGGTGTCGACGACTTCACCGAAAACGACGCAGATCTCGCGGTGGCGTGTGGAGCGACCATCGCTCGGCATCTGGCGAAGCTGCCGCCGATGGCTGCCTAGTCGCGGCATGTTAGGCAGCGCGTGACCTGGATCGTCGGATCGCTAGGCTGAGCCCGTGACTCGATACGGACCAATGTTCGGACCAGACATCACCTTCCTCGGGGTTCCGGCGTGTGACCTGGAGGATCCCGCTTCGTTCGCAGCGGCCGACGTCGTCATCATCGGTGCGCCGTTTGACGGCGGTACCAGCCATCGACCGGGAACCAGGTTCGGTCCGATGGCGATGCGCGGAACCGACTACCTGCCCCACGACGGTGTGCGGCCACACATGGCGATGCGAGTCGATGCGCTCCAAGACGACCTGACCGTCGTCGACGCTGGTGATCTCGAGGTCTACTCCGGCGACGTTGTGCGCAGCTGTCAGATCATCGAGGACGCGGTCGCAGTGGTTGCTGGGGCCGGCAAGATTCCACTCATTTTGGGTGGTGACCACACGGTGACGTGGCCCGATGTCACCGGTGTTGCGCGGGCACACGGCTACGGGCGGGTCTCAATCATTCACTTCGACGCACACGCCGATACCGGAGACATTGAGTTCGGCTCACTTTATGGTCACGGGCAACCGATGCGCCGGCTCATCGAGTCCGGTGCCGCTCGCGGGGACCGGTTCCTGCAGCTTGGGCTGCGCGGCTACTGGCCAGGGCCTGACATCTTGGACTGGATGGCTGACCAAAAAATGCGTTCCTTCCACATGAGCGAAATGGTGGCCAAGGGGGTCGATGCAGTCCTCGACGAGGCATTCGCCATCGCCACCGATGACTGTGATGGCGTGTTCTTGTCGGTCGACATCGACGTCTGCGACCCAGGTCACGCACCAGGCACCGGAACGCCTGAGCCGGGTGGATTGACTGCACGCCAGCTGCTCGATGCGGTCTCACGTATCTGTTACGAGCTCCCGGTGCTTGGGGTCGATGTCGTCGAGGTTTCACCTCCTTATGACCACGCCGAGATCACCGCGTTTCTCGGAAATCGGGTGGTTCTGGAAGCGTTGTCTGGCATCGCGCGACGACGCAAGGATGGTGGCAAAATTGTCTGGGATCGGGCGACGCCGCTTCTTGAGGGGCGAGGCACAAAAACCTAGCCGAGTTTGGCA
>DATKIY010000081.1:0-2988 GCA_035543875.1 Actinomycetes bacterium
CCCCGAAGCTAAGTACTTCAACGCCAGGTGACCACCACTCCAAGCTCCCAAGCCGATCGCGCTTTGCTGCATGCCGTCCTGTTTGACATGGATGGGCTGCTCATCGACTCGGAGCCCCAGTGGTTTGCGGCCGAGCAAGACACAGTGCGTGAGTTGGGTGGAGTGTGGGGAAACGAGCAGTCGATGGACTTGTTCGGCAGCAACTTGCCGTTCGCTGCCGACTACATGATTCGTTTTACTGGGACCACTCGAAGCCGCAGCGACGTCATGCAACTGCTCAGCAGTCACATGTCCATGCAGCTGCGCGACTCGGTAACCCTGCGCCCCGGAGCCATCGAGCTCCTCCTCGAACTGGCCGACGTCGGGCTCCCGCTAGGACTGGTGACGTCATCGACGCGTGAACATGCCGAGGTGGTCCTCAGCCACCTGCCCGCGTCAGTCTTTGCCGTAACGGTCACAGCAGACGACGTCAGTGCACTCAAACCGCACCCGATGCCCTACCTCACAGCGCTTGATGCGTTGATGGTGAAGCCAGAGCGCACCATTGTGCTCGAGGACTCGCCTCCCGGAGTTGCGGCTGCGCGAGCGGCTGGCTGCCACGTGGTTGCGGTCCCTAGCCAGGAGAGCATTCCCGCCGACCGTGGAACCACCGTCGTGGATTCACTGCTCGAACTGAACCACGAACGACTTGTGAACCTGCTTGCCTAGGTGACTGTCACTCAGTCGTGATTGCTTGCAGCACGTCGAACTTCGCTGCTCTGCGCGCCGGCCACAGCGCGGCCAACATGCCCGCAATGGCGGCGAAAACCACGAACAGCACGAGTTCGATCCACGGGATCTCGAGCACTTGGATTCCGGAGTCCTTCAGGGTCTGCTGCAGCGCGACACCAAAGCCGACTCCCACCACGATCCCAAGCAGCGCCCCGTAGACGGCAATGACCAGGGACTCCAGACGCACCATCCGTCGAAGCTGGGGACGGGTGAGACCAATCGCGCGGAGCAAGCCAATCTCACGCGTTCGTTCGACCACGGACAGCGCGAGCGTGTTCACAATGCCCAGGATCGCGATCAGAATCGCCAGCGCCAGCAAGCCGTAAATGAGCACAAGCAGCTGATTGATTTGGTTCTTGAGGTCTTCCTTGATCTGGGCCTGGTCCTGAACCTGCACACTCGGGTACGCCGTCAAGATGTCGTCAATGGCAGTTCGAAGACCGGGCACCGCTGCGTCATCGACGGCGTTGATGTAGACGTTGAAATCGAGCGGTGCTAGTCCAGCGTCGTCGAACACGGTATTGCTGACGACGTATCCGTTGAGGCTGATCCCGGGATCGTAGGTCGAGGCGACCGTAAGTTCCTGCTTCCCAGTCGGGAACTCCAGGGTGACCTTGTCGCCGATCTTCAGTCCGTTGGTTTTGAGCCCGTTGGTGTCCAACGCAACTTCGCCGGGCTCCAGCTGGTCAAACGTTGCGTTGATCGTCGATAGGTCGAAGACGTTTGACACGGTTGCTGGGTCCACACCCGTCACAGTCGCGCTAGCTCCGTTGGCCATGGCGCTGTTGAGCCGCAGGCGCGAGACATCCGCGACTCCGTCAAGCGCGGAGATCTGGTTTGCAATCTTGGGGCTGAACGCGGTGAAGTTGGCCGTGGACAGCTCAAGGTCAAATCGTGACTGCTCGTCGAGAGTCTGGTTGATCGATGCAGTGAAGGACGACGAAATGACTGTTACCGCACTCACCAGAGCAAGCCCGATCATGAGAGCTGACGCGGTCGAGGCGGTGCGTCGTCGGTTGCGTTGCGCATTCTCGACGGCTAATCGACCGACTGTTCCCCGCGTGCCTTTCACGGGGGCGCCGATCACTCCTACCACTGGCCGACTCAACGCGGGGCTGACCGTGACTACCGCCATGAAGACCAGGAAAGTGCCTAGTCCAACCATTGCGGCAGCACCAGAGCCGTCGGCAACGGTAAACCCGACGACAAGCGCGAGTGCGCCAAGGGCCATCACGATGGCACCGATGGTGAGGCGAAGTTTCAGCGATCGCTGGGGGACTGTCATGTCGTCACGCATGGCGGCGACAGGCGGAATGCGCGCTGCCCGCCAGGCAGGTGCCCATGCCGCCACAACGGTGACCACGATCCCGACGACGTAGGCAATCACGATCGTTCGGGGCAACAGAACCAGGCCACCGGAGGAAATGTCGAGACCGATGAACTTGAACAAGGCCTGAATGGCGTAAGCCACGCCGATGCCGACTCCAACCCCGAGCGTGGCACCAATGAAGCCGACGAAGAAGGCCTCACCTAGCAAAGACCCGGTGACCTGGCGTCGACTGGCTCCAATAGCGCGCAACAGCGCAAGCTCTCGGGTTCGTTGGGCTACGAGCATCGAGAACGTATTGAGGATAAGGAAGGTGCCGACGAACAGTGAGACGAAGGCAAACACCAAGAGCAGGTTGTTGATGACACCGAGGGCATCCCCGACGTCGGATGCGGCTTGGTCGGCTGCTTCTTCCCCTGTCTGTACCTTGACGTCCGGACCAACTGCGGCCTGTACCCGGTCCGCCACCTCGGCCTGCGTTTGCCCGTCATCGATAGCGGCATCAATTTCGGTGAAAGCATCCTTACCGTTCAACACCAGCTGTTGCGCAGTCGCAGTATCGAAAGCGGCGATGGATGCCCCAGCCAGGTTCCCGCTCGTTCCGAACCGGAAGATGCCGACCAACTGGGCGTCGACGGGACCTCCCGGCGTCACGAGATGAACCGAATCTCCGACGGCCAAGTTTCCTTCGTCGGCGGACTGACTATCTATTGCAACTTCGCCTTTGCCGGTAGGCCCGAAGCCTTCCACCGGTCGGAACGGGCTGAGCTCTTGGTCGTCAGACCAGTTGGCTCCGAAGTTTGGCGCCCCACCGGAGGCGATCGGCTCGCCGTCGTCGCCAAGAATCTGGACTCCATTAACGAGAATCGAACCGGCAGCAGTCTTGACGC
>DATKIY010000082.1:0-2330 GCA_035543875.1 Actinomycetes bacterium
GCCGAAACGCCAGCTCGGTTAGGGCTGGGCCGCCCAGTTCCATGTCTGCCAACCGGTGCCCGTGAATGGGTTGATGAGGCTGCCGTTCTTGTTCCACATGTTCGTGAGCCACACGACCCCGGTCGCGCCGTCGATCGGAGCCGCCGGGTCCGGCGTTGCCGCTGAGTAGTCTCCCCAGCGACACTGGTCGGTCGTGCCGGGACACCCAAAGTCGACGTCGAAGCCGGGCGAAGACTTCACCGTCACTGGGGCCGACTGGGCGCCGCCGGCGATCTTCGAGACCATCTTGATGGTCGGGAAGGTCAACGAAGACGAGGTGTTGAACCCCATCACCATGCTTTGCCCGAACGCCTTGGATGCGCCATTGACCACCCGGTCGGGAGAGATCGCCCCGTTGAATGAGAACAAGGACGCACTGGTGACTTTGCCCGAGCGGAGCACTGTCGAGGTGTTTGCCTTGATCTCGTACCACCGCACCTCTGAGCCTGCGCCGCCACTGACTGTGTGTTGAGTCCACAGCGCCAGCGCACCCTTCTTCGATGGGTCGACCGCGGCGATGGCCTGCGTTGGACGTGTGTCAGAGGTGTCGATGGTTCTCGACGTTCCCGACTGTGGCGCCGCAGGGGGAGTGTTGTAGCTCGAGACGGTGACATCCACTCCTGTCGAGGTGATCGCGGGGGTGCCATCCAACTTTTTGGTGACCTTGAAGATGGTGAGAGAGGTCGCCGGCAGCGAAATCGGCCTCGCGACTACAAAGCCGGTTGCGTTGGAGTCCACCTCCGTCGCTGGCACCGGCGTGAAGGCGGGCGTCACGCCGTCCGCCATCGTCACGTCGGATGCCTTACCGAAAGCAAGACTTGTTGGCGCTGGACAAGTAGTGATAGCAGCCGTCCCTGCTGGCTTGCCGAGCCCCACGATGTCGGAGCCCGTGAACGAGTTGCCAGTAAAGACGTTGACTCCGATAAGGGCGAAGTCCTTGGAGTCACCGAGCTTTGGGTAGTCCGGGAAGTCGCTGTTGAAGCCGACCTGGTAGTGGCACCAGTCCGTCGTTGCGTTGTTCGGCGACGCCGACTTACTGAAGCCGAAGGCGAGTCGGTTGTCCGTTGAGCTCGCCACACTGTCACCGGCGTAGTAGAACCGCGCCGTGGTGGCGTCCCACATGACTTGTGGGTCGAAGTTGTTGTTGCCAACTTCATTCCAGAAGTGGCTCAACGAGTCGCTATTGATCAGCGCTCCCGTTCTGTCGTAGATCCCAACCTTGGAGTTGACGTTCTCGATGTATCGCGTGGTGCCAATTGCTCCGGTCGAGTCGGACGGGCTGTGACCTGCCGCCGACAGCCCCTTCCAGGTCAGCAATGTTGAGGGAGCGCTCGTCGTTAGGGTGTCTGCCTCGCCGGAACGAGCGCCAACCCGTGCGGCTGCCGCGACCTTTGCCTGCTCGTACGCCGCCTGGTCCGGTACCAGATAACCCTGGTCTAGAGCCCGGGCGGCCGCAGGGCCAAGTGTCCCGTCGCCCCCTCCTGACGCGGCCGTTAGCCGCAGCCGACTATGGCCGGCTGCGGAATTGTCAGCTGACGCGGTCGGGACAATGAGCGCGACCGGGATGACTGCGGCACAGAACCACGCGAATTGACGTCTCATAGTGCACTCCCGGAAGGACTTGCAGAGCCAGACTGTCCGCCCGCGACGCTATCGGAGTTGGGCTCGCGCTGGTAGGGCTTGGACAGGGTCGACATCGCGGTCTCTGATCATGAAGCGAATCGTCGGCTGGCCCTTGGCTGGCCAACTCAAGTCGGCCTCCCCGTGGATCGATGTAGTCCACACCTGAAGGGGCATGGTTTGGACACTCTCGATTCCTTGGTAGCTGCTGCGCGAAGCGGCGGCGGATGGGCCTTTGGCCGACTGTGGGAGGAACTTGCTCCGGCGGTCGCTGGCTACATGCGGGCGCGAGGCGTCCCGGACGCGGACGACGTCACCAGCGAGGTCTTCCTGGCCGCGTTCCAGTCGATCGGACGCTTTGAGGGTGACGGCGCGCAGTTCCGTTCGTGGCTGTTCACGATCGCGCACCACAAGGGCGTCGATGCGTTGCGGGCTGCCACCAAGATCCAGCCGACACCTTATGACGCCACTTCGGACAACCGGGTGAGTACGAGTGCCGAGCAAGTTGTGCTCGACGCTCATGCCAACCGAGAGTTGATCGATGCGATCAACTGTTTGACGGCCGACCAACGCGATGTCGTGCTGTTGCGATTCGTCGCCGACTTGAGTCTGGAGCAGGTCAGCGAGGTGACGGGAAAGCCCGTCGGTGCGGTGAAACAGCTGCAACGTCG
>DATKIY010000083.1:0-2934 GCA_035543875.1 Actinomycetes bacterium
GAGGCGATCAGTAATGGTGTCCCCGCCTTTAAGAAGCCAAAGTCACGAAATGCGGCAACCACGTTGCTGCTGCTCGGTGTGATCTCGATGACGATGTTCGTTTCGATCACCTGGCTCGCGTTGAAGACGGGGGTTCAAGTAAGCGACACAAACGCCCACTTGGACGGCATACCTGCAGGGAAGATTCAGCAGACGGTGATTGTCCAGATCGCCGACGCTGTTTTCAGCAACTTTCACATCATGGCGCTTGTGGTTGCCACCGCAACCGCACTGATCCTGGTTCTGGCCGCGAACACGGCTTTCAACGGGTTTCCTGTTCTTGGTTCGATTCTTGCCCGCGACGGGTTCCTGCCTCGCCAGCTGCACACCCGTGGCGATCGACTGGCTTTTAGCAACGGCATTATCGCGTTATCAGCCACGGCCATGCTGCTGATCTACGTGTTCGACGCGGATGTATCGAAACTGATCCAGCTGTACATCGTTGGAGTGTTTGTCTCGTTCACGATGAGTCAGACCGGGATGGTCCGACACTGGACCCGACTGCTGCGCACCGAGCAAGACCCTGTCATCCGCCGACAGATGATGCGGTCACGCGTCATCAACTCGATTGGCCTCGCGCTGACGGGCACGGTCCTGGTGATTGTGTTGCTGACTAAGTTCACCCGCGGCGCGTATATAGCCATTCTTGCGATGGGACTGCTGTTCATTTTGATGAAAGCGATCCGCCGCCACTACGCGTCGGTGTCGGCTGAGCTACTGGCAGACTCGTCTGTGGAGATGCTGCCATCACGTATTCATGCGGTTGTTCTGGTCTCCAAGCTACACAAGCCAGCCCTTCGTGCGCTGGCCTATGCCAGAGCCTCCCGCCCGGCGTCGCTCGAGGCGTTGACAGTCAGTGTCGATCCCAGTGAGACCGAAGCCTTGCTGGCCGACTGGGAGGCGGCAAACATTCCCGTCCCACTCAAGGTGCTTGACTCGCCCTACCGAGAGGTCACTCGCCCGGTTGTCGACTACGTCAAGTCAAAGCGCGAGGACAGTCCTCGAGACATCGTTGACGTGTACGTACCCGAGTACGTCGTCGGGAGATGGTGGGAGGCGCTGCTCCACAACCAAAGTGCACTGCGGCTCAAGACGCGACTGCGTTTTACACCCGGGGTAGTTGTGGTTTCAGTGCCATATCAGCTGCGTTCGTCGCGCCTGGTTGCTGACCGGCCAGAGAACTTTGGGCCCGGTGCGGTGCGACGTGGTGAACCTTCCCCAGAGCAAGCCGAGCGCACTGTGGCTGAGGAGCTGAACCCCTGAGCTCCCTGGAAGTCGGGCACCAAGTGACTGTCAAGGTTGGTGCGGTTGCGCACGGGGGGCACTGCGTTGCTCGCCACGATGGGCAGGTTGTCTTTGTGCGCCATGCCCTACCCGGTGAGGAAGTCGTTGCCGAAATCTCTGAAATCGGCCCCAAGGGCCGCTACGTCAGGGCCGATGTTCGCGAAGTCCTCACGGCCTCGCCTCACCGTGTGACGCCGCCCTGCCGTTTCGTTGGCGAGTGCGGCGGCTGCGATTGGCAGCACGCCACTCTCGAAGCGCAGCGCGAGCTCAAGGCTGTCGTCGTCGCTGAACAACTCGAGCGGTTGGGCAAGATCTCGCGTTCGGTGTCAGTGGAGGCCCTCCCAGAAGAACGTGATGGACTTGGGTGGCGTACACGTGTGTCGTTCACCGTTGACGGCAACGGCGCCGCCGGACTGCTACGGCATCGTTCCCACGAGGTTGTTCCAATCGATAAATGTCTGATCGCGCATCCGCTAGTGACCGCAAGCCAAGTCACCAGCCGCACTTGGTTTGGCGTTGACCACGTCGAGGTTGCTGCATCAGTTTCCACCGGCGTGACGTCCATCGCGACCGACCGCAGCGGCGGAACGCGTCTGCAAGAACAGGCTGCTGGTCGTTCATGGCAGGTAAGCGCCGGCGGATTCTGGCAGGTCCACCCGGCCGCGGCTGACACGTTGGCCAGTGCCGTGATTGAGCAGCTCGCTCCACGACCTGGCGAGCATGCGCTCGACTTGTACGCCGGAGTGGGGCTGTTCGCCGGTGCACTGGTGTCAAGGCTCGGACCGGGCGGCCGCGTTGACGTGGTCGAGGCACATCCGGAGGCCGCGAGCGACGCTGAGGTCAATCTTGGGTCCGAGGTAACCGTCCACGTGCATCAGCAGCGGGTCGACCGGTTCCTTAGCTCGACGGGACTGCGTCATTGCGACCTCGTGGTTTTGGACCCGCCACGAGCGGGGGCGGGGCCCAGCGTGTTGGCAAAGGTGACCAGATTCGCTCCCCGCGCCATCAGCTACGTGGCGTGCGATCCAGCCGCGCTTGCGCGCGACGTAGCGCTGCTCTCGGACCTCGGCTACGACCTCGGAGCGCTGCGAGCTTTTGACCTGTTCCCGATGACCCATCACGTCGAGTGCGTGGCGCAGTTCGTGCGGCGTGATCCCTAGATCAACTAAGGGGGGTCTCTCTGTGGTATCTTGATATCAAGATACTTGTATAAGGGGTCAATTCCAGACCATGACCACGTGCCAGGCTTCGCACAGACAATCAGGGAGGTAGCCGTGGTGGCTCACCGAGATCGGGTAGGCCCAGACAGTTTCGGCGCCAGGAACACGCTCACCGTGGCCGGCCGAACCCATGACATCTTCCGGCTCGACGCTGTGCCCGGAGTCGATCGATTGCCGATGAGTCTGAAAGTGCTGCTGGAAAACCAGCTGCGGACCGAAGACGGCACCAACGTGACCGCAGCGCATGTGAGCGCTGTTGCCGACTGGGATGCCGAGGCCGAGCCGCAAACTGAGATCCAGTTCTCCCCGGGGCGAGTCATCATGCAGGACTTCACGGGTGTGCCAGCCGTCGTTGACCTTGCCACCATGCGCGAGGCGGTTGTCGACCTTG
>DATKIY010000084.1:0-27161 GCA_035543875.1 Actinomycetes bacterium
GCGGCTTCACCGCATTCTTGCCCTTAGTCGGGACGTCGTCGGGAAGTATCTCAGTTACATAAGGTCCGTAACGGCCAGCCTTCGCCACAATCTCGCGACCCGTGTCCGGGTGCACGCCCAGGTCGCGGTCGCCGCTGGGCTCAGCCAACAGCTCCTCGGCGCGTTCTACCGTCAGCTCATCTGGCGTCAGGTCGTGAGGCACGTTGGCGCGCTGTGCCTCATCACCATCGCCGCGCTGGATGTATGGGCCGTATCTGCCGACACGCAGGACGATGTCGTCGCTGATCGGAATTGAATTGACGTCGCGCGCGTCAATTTCGCCAAGGTTGCTGACAAGCGGATGCAAGCCCGGAAAGTCACGAGACGGATCTCCGAAATAGAACCCCTCAAGCACTCGCTGTCGTGGCGTCTGGCCGTCCGCGACGCCGTCCAGTACCTCTTCCATCCGCGCCGTGAACGAATAGTCGACCAGATCGGCGAAGTGACGTTCCAGAAGCGTGACCACACTGAACGCGAGAAATGACGGCACGAGCGCGGTGCCTCGCTTAAAGACGTAACCGCGGTCGACGATGGTTCCCAGAATGGACGCATACGTGGACGGACGCCCGATTCCTCGCTCTTCCAGAGCACGCACCAGGCTTGCCTCGGTGTATCGGGCTGGCGGGTTTGTCGAGTGACCCTCTGGTTCAAGCGAGAGGGCGGTCACGGTGTCGCCTTCTTTGAGTGCCGGAAGTCGACGCTCATCTTCGGACGCACTCTCGTCGCGTTCGGCGTCGGCGTCGCGGCCCTCTTCGTACACAGCCAAGAAGCCGCGGTGCGTAATCACGGTGCCGGTGGCTGAGAACTCAGCGTCACGGCCATCGGACGCCTCAGCGCCGAACCGGACAGTCATGGTGGTTCCGATGGCATCCGACATCTGTGAAGCGAGCGTGCGCTTCCAGATCAGCTCATAGAGCTTGAGCTCGTCGGGTGAAACCTCCCCCGCGATTTGGCCAGGCGTGCGGAAGGAGTCACCGGCCGGCCGGATCGCTTCGTGTGCCTCTTGGGCGTTCTTGACCTTCTTCGCCCAGCTGCGCGGCTTGTCATTGACATGATCAGCGCCGTACAACTCTGTCACTTGTGCGCGCGCCGCAGTAACCGCCGTCGTCGACAACGTCGTCGAGTCGGTACGCATATAGGTGATGTAGCCGTTCTCGTACAGCCGTTGGGCGATGCGCATCGCAGTTTGCGCAGTCATCCTGAGCTTGCGGCTCGCCTCCTGTTGCAACGTCGACGTAATGAAGGGCGCTGCTGGCGATCGACGGTACGGCTTCTCCTCAACCGACCGCACGGCCAGCGAGACACCCTCTAGTGCAGCCGCCAACGACCGAGCAGCCACTTCGTCGAGAACGCTGACACCTGCACGCTTCAGGTTTGCCTGCGCGTCGAAGTCGCTCCCCCGTGCGATTCGAGCACCGTCGACCGCCACCAACGTAGCTTCAAAGTTCGTCGGATCGAACCTTCCGACGATGTCCCAATACGAAGCAGACATAAACGCCATGCGTTCGCGTTCCCGCTCGACGACCAGCCTCGTTGCCACGGACTGAACCCGTCCGGCGGAAAGTCCCTGTGTGACTTTCTTCCACAAGACCGGCGAGACCTCGTAGCCATACAGCCGGTCGATGATTCGCCGAGCTTCTTGCGCATCGACTAGTCGTTGGTCCAACTCACGTGGCGAGTCGACCGCAGCTTGGATTGCGTCACGAGTGATCTCGTGAAAGACCATGCGGCGAACCGGCACCTTTGGGCTGAGCACCTGCAACAGATGCCAGGCGATGGCCTCGCCTTCACGGTCCTCGTCAGTGGCCAGGAAGAGTTCGTCAGCGTTAGCCAACATCTTCTTTAGCTCCGCGACTTTGGCCTTCTTGTCTGAGTCGACGATGTAGAGCGGTTCAAACCCGTTTTCCACGTCGACACCCAGCCTGGCCCACTTCTCCTTCTTATACTTCGCCGGAATGTCCGCAGCACGTGTCGGAAGATCACGGATATGCCCGACGCTGGCCTCTACTTCATAACCCTCGCCCAGGTAGCCACGGATCGTCTTCGCCTTCGCAGGCGACTCCACGATCACCAATCGGCGGCTAGAAGCAGCCTGGTTGCTGGCCACGGACGGCAACTCCTTCAGGTCGAGCGAGAAGGCGGACAGGTCGGATCAACTTTGCCAACGACCAGCTAAATCTGGCCGAGGGACGGCTGGCAGTAAAACAGACAACGGGGCGGAGTCTGACGGAGTGCCCCGGACCGTTGTCAACCGGAGGGTCCGCATCGCGTGTCTGCGCGGGACCACTCCAGCATCGCACATCCGTTCGACTGTGGCCGGGCGCGAGCCCGTCAGGGAGCCAAGTACGCCTAAATCTGCCGAGATCAGCCCCGTCATGCCAGGCTGCGGTGCAGAGGAGGGATCTGTTGACCGAGTCGCCTGTCGAACCACAACTCCGCCCGTTTGCCCGGGTCTACGGTCACCGCTCCCCGTTTGCCCACGCGAGCAAACCACCCTTGATCCGCCGCTACCTGCCTTTTGTCATCTCGCTGCGTGGCTACGACGCAAAACGAAGTAGGCAGGACGTTTCGGCGGGACTCACCGTCATGGCGCTCGCATTGCCGTCAGCAATGGCGTTCGCTGACCTCGCCGGTCTGCCGGTTAGCGCTGGTCTCTACGCGCTGCTCCTGCCCGTGCTTGCCTACGCAATTCTTGGCTCCTACCGACGGTTGGTGGTCGGGCCAGAGAGCACCGTTTCCATCCTCGTCGCCAGCAGCCTGGCACCGATGGTCGTCGGCGACCCTGCGCGATACGCAGCACTTGCTGCCGCGCTCGCGATCATCGTGGGCTGCGTCTACCTCCTCGCTTGGGTAGCTCGGCTCGGTTGGATTGCCGACTACTTTTCGCAGGCCGTGCTCGTTGGTTACATCACAGGCGTCGCGATCGTTCTCATCGTTGCTCAGTCCGGGAAGTTGATTGGCTTCACCAGCACCTCCACAAGGACAGCAGAAAAGGCTTGGGACACCGTCTCAAACGTCGGCGAAGGTCACCCAGGTACTGCCCTAATCGGTTTTGGGACGATTCTCATATTGATAGTGATGGGACGGTTCGCGCCAAAGGTTCCAACTGCACTTCTCGTGGTCGTTATCAGCATCGGTCTGTCGTGGTGGTTGGACTTCGCCAGCTACGGGGTGGCAGTCGTAGGACACGTCCCTGCCGGACTGCCATCGCTCCAGATCCCAGATATCTCTGGGCGCGACATCGCCTCGTTGATCGGTCCAGCGCTAGCCATCTTCGTGGTCAGTTTCTCAGACTCGATTCTCGTTGCCCGGTCCTTCGCGATGCGTCATCGCGAGTCGGTTAAGGTCGATCAGGAGATGTTGGCACTCGGTGTTGGAAACATCACGGCCGGCTTTAGCCAGTCGCTGCCCATAAGCACAAGTAGCTCGCGCACAGCGGTTAACGATCCACTGGCCACCAGTCAGGTCAGCGGACTAGTTGCCGCAACTGGCGTTCTTGTAGTTTTGCTCTTCTTCACCGAACCTATGCAGTACCTGCCAGAAGCCGTCCTCGGCGCCATCATCATCTACGCGGCCGCGCGACTCATCCGACCTGGGTCGTGGCGCGCACTCCGTCGCAGCAGCCGCGCAGAGGTAGTTATTGCCGCCACTGCCACCATCACTGTTGTCTTGTTCGGCGTTCTGCCCGGACTTGCGGTTGCTGTCCTGCTTTCCATTCTTGACGTGATACGCCGTAGCGCCCGACCGCCAGACGCAGTGCTTGGTTACTCGGCAACCAACCAGCGATGGTCCGACGTCACCCAAGCACCTGATGCGCTCGTTGTCCCTGGAATTGTTGTCTACCGGTTGGGCGAACGACTTTTCTTCGCTAACGCTCACTACGTGAAACGAAGAATCTGGGCGGCTGTCCACGGCGCGCCACCACCAATCCGCTGGTTCATATTCGACGCCGGAGCTACCTCTGACATCGATGCGAGTGCGCAAGCTGCATTGCACGAGGTGGTAGAGAGCCTTCGCGATGCTGGAACTGGTTTCGCGCTAGCCCGTGCTCACAGCGGACTGGTGCATGACCTCGAAACAGTCGGACTCATCGACCTCATTGGCACCAACAACATCTATCCCACGGTGGGCACGGCGGTCGCCGGCTGCGAGCTCAGAAGCAAACAGCTACTGCTTCAGTCCAGTTCCGGCGAAGCGGAGCTGGCTCACGGGCCGGAACCTGTCATAGAGAGTAACGATCAACGTGAGCAGCAAGACGAAGAACAAAGTGGCGCCGATTTGTAGATCGCCGTTCGACAAGTCGAGCAGCCAGTTTGCAATGACGACCAAAGCGACGTTCAGGCAGGCGAGTGCGACAAAGCTGAGAGCCAGTGACGAAATTGAGCGTTCGTGTCTGGCCGTCCACAGTCCCAACAGCGAGTTGGCCGTCACCAAGACAAAGACACCTAGGGTTACTTGCAGCGGCGACGCCTCGATATTGGGGAGGAACTGGGCGAAGACAATGCTCACCAGGGAAATGAGGACCACCTTCTCCAACAAGTTCGCATCGAAGACCCTGCCGAACTTTGCTCGGAAGGCCGCGACTTCCGCAGCAGTGTCGATTTCCGTCGGCAAAGGGTCGGCGGCCAAGCGCAGACTGTGATCGGCAACAGGAAGCTTGTTGTGGGCGAACCAGCGGAGGGCGAAGTACAACGCGGCAACCACAATGAGAGCGACCACGACCACCCATGGGCGGTTCGCCACTGCATCAGACCAGCTCGACGAGGCGTTCACACCGAATATCTTCTCCTTGATGAGGTCTGTGGTGTCGAGTTGGGCGATGTGGATCCAGTACTCCTGCGGGAGCTTCACAAAGATCCAAATGGCGGCTGTAGCTACGACCACGAATCGGGTAGTCATCCGACGCGGCTCCCATCGACTTCGCACCGCCTCGTAGAAGATGAAGAAGTACTCGAACGTGTTTGGGAAGATGAGTAAGAGTGCACGAACTTGGGTGAACTCGAACGCGACGACACCAACGAGCCGATAGAAGAACAAGAACCGACTGACCCGAAATGCGGACTGGTTCGACCAGTTTCGCATCGTGGCCAGGTACGCGATCGTTAGGTAGTAGATATCCAATGCCTTGTCGTAGCTCTGGTATCCCGACAAGTCGTACGAGGTGAATGCCTGAAAGATTGACTGGTCGACGCCATCCAAAACCAGACACCCAAGGATCGCGGGCAACGGAAACTTGGGGATCAGCAGTGGTAGCAACAGCCTCGCTACAACAACTGAAACCAGGATGACTGGATCGGGCACCACTAGCCTCGCTCCGCTTTAGATGGGGCTGTATGTATATCGGTATGAAGAAAGCCCTCCACCACTAGTTGCCTGACTACGGGTATCGCCCCTTCCAACGCCGCCGCAGGCTCGAGCCCGTACTCGACACCCAGCGCGGCGATCACCTCGCCTATGGGTTGCCTGCCGTTGGCTCTCCCGAGCAGCTCAACACCAAACTCGTCGATAGGTGCTTCCCAGCAAAAGCCACTGGTACGCCGGGCCACAACCGCCGACTCAGCAGGAAGGTTCGCGCGGAAGGTTTGTTGCACGGCAACGTCGCTTGCGCAGACCAGCGGCAGCATCAAGAGCTGCGCGTCTGGATGCGATCTCACCGTGTCTTGACCGGCAAACCAGTTTGCAATCGACGGTCCGAGTGGTTGCCGGACCGATTGGGGAGCATGTTCGAACCTTCGTATTGGCGATTCTTGCCTGCCAGCACGCACGGTGATGAGCCCGAAGCCCACGCCAACGATTCCCGCACGTTCCAATGCAGTCAGCCATTCGTCATAACGCAGGTGGTAGTCGAGCTTGAGGTGGTCACCTGAGTCGCTCAACCAGGTCTCGACGTACGCAGCGGGGTCCTGCACATCGCGTTGAATTACCCAGGCATCGAGCGGAGAATCCTGCAGCCACGAGCGTGGGTGCCTCGCCCAGTCGTCGTCCACTATCGCCCAGTTGGCGAGTACCTGGCACCAACCACCATCGCGGAGACGCTCTGCAGCACCACTTACCAGCTGAGCACAGACCTCATCGCCTGGAAAGCCACTGTCGCGATAGTCGTGGTGAATTGCCTTGGGCGACGCAATGACAAACGGTGGGTTGCTCACAATCAGGTCGAAGCGTTCACCCAAGACAGGCTCAAACAGGCTCCCTGATCGAAACTCAACGTCAATGCCGTTGAGCGACGCGTTGAAAGCCGCAACCGAAAGGCACCGCTGGCTGACGTCGGTTGCCACAACTGCGGCCGAATGTCTCGCCAGGTGCAATGCCTGCACCCCACACCCAGTGCCAATGTCCAACGCACGGTCAACCTCTGGTCGGACGGTGCACTGCGCGAGCATCGTTGAGGCGCCACCGACACCCAGGACATGGTCGGCCTCCAGTGGTTCGCGGCGCCGCCCAGACGGCCAGTCTGCGGCGACGACCCAGTCCTTGTCATCTACGGCGTACGGGGCGACTTCAACTGCCGCAGCGAGAAGCCCATCGTCTACAGATACGAGATCGCGCAGCGACTCCACGTTGCAGACGGCGTCCTCAACCAACGAGGGGGAAACTGTCTCACCCAGTAGAAACACTCGCACAACAACGCTCAGCGGCGAGTCATCGCCCGTCAAGACACCTTGTGCGGGCGTTATAGCGTCGCGTTCGAGCGCCGCTGCTGCCACCGGGCCGAGAAGATCCTGCACGCCATCAACGGTGTAGTTGACCGCCGCTAAACGCTGCGCCAGCGCCTGCGCCTCTTGGCGATCTGGAAGCAGCATCGCCTAGTCGGCGACGGTGATACTCCGGCGCTTGCTGATCACGACAGCTCCAACCACCACTGCAACCGCCGCGACTGCGATGGCCGTTCGGAGCGCCGCATTGGCATCATCTCCGATTGACAGTTGAACGACCGCCGGGGCGATAAGCAGGGCAACCAGGTTCATAACCTTGATCAGCGGGTTGATCGCCGGGCCAGCGGTGTCCTTGAAGGGGTCACCGACGGTGTCGCCAATGACTGTTGCCTCGTGGGCCTCCGACCCCTTACCGCCGAAGTTGCCGTCTTCAACAAACTTCTTGGCGTTGTCCCAGGCACCACCGGAGTTCGACAAGAACACTGCCATCAAAACACCGGTTGCGATCGTGCCGGCCAGGAAGGCGCCAAGTGGCCCTACCCCTAAACCGAATCCCACAGCAATCGGAGTGAGGACCGCTAGTAGACCCGGCGTTGCCAGCTCCCGCAGTGAGTCGCGCGTCACGATGTCGACGACCTTGCCGTACTCAGGCCGTTCCGTCCCATCCATGATGCCGGGGTGGTCCCGGAACTGACGCCGCACCTCAAAGATCACGGCTCCGGCTGCTCGCGACACTGCGTTGATTGCTAGACCGGAGAACAAGAACACCACCGCGGCGCCTATCAGCAATCCGACGAGGTTGCGAGGATCTGCTACGTCAAGGATTCCCAGGTACTGTCGCGAGTCCTGAATGTTTAACGCACCCAGCGCGTCGCCAGTTTTGGCAGCTGCCGAGAAGACACCCTCTCGGAACGACCCGAACAATGCGGTGGCGGCCAAGACGGCCGTAGCGATGGCAATACCTTTTGTGATCGCTTTCGTGGTGTTGCCTACTGCGTCCAAGCTGGTGAGCACCTTCGCACCCTCGCCAGTGACGTCGCCCGACATCTCAGCGATGCCTTGCGCGTTGTCTGACACCGGACCGAACGTGTCCATGGCGACGATGACACCAACAGTCGTTAGAAGGCCGGTACCAGCAAGAGCGACCGCGAACAGCGAGAGGGTGATCGAACCGGCACCGAGCAGGAACGCGCCATAGACCGCGGTTCCAATCAACAGTGCCGAGTAGACGGCAGACTCCAGGCCAAGCGAGACGCCGGAGAGAATGACCGTCGCTGGTCCTGTGAGCGAGGACTTGGCAACGTCGTCCACTGGCTTTCGGTTGGTCTCCGTGAAGTACCCGGTCAGCTGCTGGATCGCGGCAGCTAGCACGATTCCGATGAGCACAGCTCCGATGACCAGGAGTCGCGGGTTGAAGCTGGTGATGTTGATGCCTGCGAAAACCCCACTCTCTCTGGACACGAAGACCCCCTTGAGCTGGGTCGCGTCCGATGGCAGAAGCAGGAAGGCACCGATGGCCACCAGGATCGCTGATACCGCCGCCGAGATGAAGAAACCACGGTTAATCGCGGTCATCCCCGAGCGGTCGCCCGCCCGCGGAGAGATCGTGAAGATTCCAAGAACCGCGGTGACCACGCCGATGGCGGGGATCACCAACGGCAGCACGAGCCCGATCTCTCCGAACGCTGCCTTGCCCAGAATCAGAGCGGCAACCAAGGTGACCGCGTAGGACTCAAAGAGGTCAGCTGCCATACCGGCGCAGTCACCGACGTTGTCACCAACGTTGTCTGCAATCGTTGCCGCGTTACGTGGATCATCCTCGGGAATGCCCTGCTCAACCTTGCCAACGAGGTCGGCACCAACGTCAGCCGCCTTGGTGAAGATTCCGCCACCAACACGCATGAACATCGCCAGCATGGCGGCGCCAAAACCAAAGCCTTCAAGTACGACGGGAGCGTCACCCTGGTAGATCAGCACGACGACTGCGGCACCAAACAGGCCCAGGCCGACAGTGAACATGCCGGCAACGCCACCGGTTCGGATCGCGATACGCATGGCAGGGTGCTCGCCGGCGTCCTTGGCGGCCGCGGCAACTCGTACATTCGCACGAACAGCCAGCCACATGCCGACGTAGCCAGTGGTAGCCGAGAACACGGCACCAACGACGAAGAACAACGACCGGCCGATGCGTTCACTTGTCGCGTCCGCGGGCAGGAGGAACAGCACGAAGAAGATGATTACGGCGAATACTGCAAGGGTGCGGAACTGCCGTTGGAGATAGGCAGCCGCACCTTCTTGCACTGCGTGGGAGATCTCCTGCATTTTCTCGGTGCCTTCACCCGCGGCGAGCACTTCTCGAACGAGAAAGCCCGCCACAACGAGTGCGCCCAAAGCGACTACGGCGACGACGACGACATAGGTGAGATTCGCCCCATTCAGCGAAAGATCACCCACACTCGAGGCAAGCAGGGACATCCGTCCTCCTTGTTGACATGAAGGCAGCGCAAGCAGGCACCACCGGTAGCGCGCACCGGAGTCTATTCACGGCGATGCCTTCCGGTCAGGGATTCCCGGCGAGTCGCGGGTGATCAGGCGGGTACTACGCCCAGAACGGGCCGAAAGGCCAACCGCGGAAGCTGCTCGAACGGCCATTTGCGACACTTCCCAAGTGACGGCGCCCGAAGAGCTGCTGCACCGGCTGCTCGCCGCGCCGGGTCGTCGAGAGCGCGTCACACACATCGAGAATCTGCCAGCACGCGCCGCCGTCACCGTGGATTGGCCGGAATGGGCACCAAAAGACCTGGTCAGAGCGTTCGAGCTGGCTGGTATCGAGTACCCCTGGCGGCACCAGGTCGAGATGGCCAATCACGCCAGAGCCGGCCAGTCGGTCGTGATCTCCACTGGAACAGCCTCCGGCAAGTCCATGGGCTACCTGCTCCCAGCGCTGGCCGCTGTCATGGAAGGACTGGACGCGACCAACGGTCGAGGGGCCACTGTTTTGTATGTAGCTCCAACCAAGGCGTTGGCAGCTGATCAACTCCGGCGGATCCGTGACCTTGGGATTCCAGGCGTCCGCGTGGCCACGTATGACGGTGACACCCCTGGGGAAGAGCGGGAGTGGGTGCGCTCGCACGCCAACGTCGTCCTGACCAACCCGGACATGCTGCACCACTCGATGCTGCCCGGACACCAACGTTGGTCGTCGTTCCTGCGCTCCCTCCAGTACGTCGTTGTGGACGAGGTGCATGCCTACCGGGGGTTGTTCGGCGCACATGTCTCCGCGGTGTTGCGCAGGCTGCGACGCGTTGCCGAGCGATACGAGAGCTCACCGAGCTTTCTCCTTGCCTCAGCGACCGTCACCGACCCAGAGATTTCGGCGACTCGACTCACCGGTCTTCCCGTTGTCCCGGTGACGAAGGACGCGTCGCCCCGCGGACCCGTCGTGTTCGCATTGTGGGAGCCGCCGCTCACCGAGCTCGTAGGCGAGCGGGGAGCCCCTATCCGGCGCACCGCAGCGGCCGAAGTAGCCGATCTGGTTGCGGACCTGGTGATTGACGATGTCCGGACGCTTGCATTCGTCCGATCGCGCCGCGGCGCCGAAGTGGTGGCCCTTCTGGCGAGGCACTCACTCGAAGAAGTGGACTCGATGCTCGGACGTCGAGTGGCTGCGTACCGCGCCGGCTACTTGCCCGAGGAACGTCGCCTGCTCGAACGACGACTTGGCTCCGGCGACCTTCGCGCAGTAGCAACGACGAGCGCGCTCGAACTCGGCATCGACGTCTCCGGTTTGGACGCCGTGCTGTTGGCGGGTTGGCCAGGAACGCGTGCGTCGCTTTGGCAGCAGGCTGGGCGAGCCGGGCGCGACGGTCAGGGCTCGCTCGCCATCTTTGTCGCCAGAGACGATCCCCTCGACACCTACCTGGTTCATCATCCAGAAGCCGTCTTCGGTCAACCAGTTGAAGCGACCGTGTTTGACCCAGAAAACCCTTATGTGTTGGGACCTCACCTTGCCGCTGCAGCAGCTGAGCTGCCGTTGACCACTGCAGACTTCTCGTTATTCGGATCCTCCACCGAGGAGCTCATCGACTCACTCGTTGCCCGCGACCTGCTGCGTGAAAGATCGACCGGTTGGTACTGGACGAAACGCGAACGAGCGAGCGACCTGGCCGATCTTCGGGGCATAGGTGGCACTCCAGTTCGCGTCGTCGAGCAAGAAACTGGGCGCCTGCTTGGCACCGTCGATCCCGGGGCAGCGCATACATCCGTTCACCAAGGCGCGGTGTATGTACACCAAGGTGCGAGCTACGTTGTCGACTCACTCGAACTCGAAGATGGCGCTGCCCTCGTCCACCCAGAGGATCCGGACTACACAACATCAGCCCGCGAGCTGACCGACTTACGCGTTCTTAGCACTGAACGCAGTGAGGACTTGGGCACAGCCACACTCGCCTTCGGTGTAGTCGAGGTGACTCGTCAGGTCGTGTCTTTCCTCCGACGACGGATCGCCACCGGTGAGGTACTCGGGGAACACCCGCTCGACCTTCCGCAGCGGACACTACGAACCAAGGCAGTGTGGTGGGAGATCCCGACTAGGTACATGTCGCAGCTAGAGGTCGACGACGCCGATCTGCCCGGCGCGTTGCACGCTGCTGAGCACGCATCGATTGGCCTGCTTCCGCTCATCGCTACGTGCGACCGTTGGGACATCGGCGGCGTGTCGATCGCCGCTCACTCCGACAGTGGGCTTCCGACTGTTTTCGTCTATGACGGTCATGCCGGTGGAGCGGGTTTTGCCGAGCGGGGGTTCACCGACGCACGAGAGTGGCTCACCGCGACGCGCGCCGTCATCAACGACTGCGAATGCGTTGCCGGGTGCCCCTCCTGCGTTCAGTCCCCGAAATGCGGGAACGGGAATGACCCACTCGACAAGGCTGGCGCCGTTCGCGTACTCGACCTCGTCCTGGGAGAACCTTCAACTTAAGGAACGTCACTCCGAGGAGTAGCCGGCACGCGCCAGAACCTCCATGGCCGGAATCAGGGGAGACGGCGGATCGACGCGTACGGCTACTAGCACCGAGTCTGGACCAACTTCGCAGTCCGCAAGGAGAGCGTCGTTTGCGGCGGCGACTCGCGCCGCGGTGCTACATGCGGCCGCATCCCCAGCTCGCATGCGAGAAGCCGCAGCCAGTGCGGTCAGATCGGCAGCCGAGGCAGCACGACGGTGCGCAGTTAGTCCCGCCGCGATGACCATGGCGGCAGCACCAACCGCGAGCAAAAGGGCAGAGAGCGCGAGGACCCAGATCGTCCCGCTGCCTTGGTCGTTCGTCCTCACTGGCTAATCACCGTGGCGTTGAGCGAGGACTCATCAAGCGCGACCGCAGATGCCACAACATCCGGTAACGAGATGAGTCCAAGCAACTGCTGCCCCGGTGCCGTCACCGTTACCTCGAAGTGATCGCCAATCCGAACAATGTCGAAGCTCGAGCCATCGGGTGCTTCGGCAGCAACATCATGAGCAACCTCGTCCGTTGGTTCACCTCGGGCTACCAGTCGCGCTGCACTTCGCGCTGCGTCAACGGTTTGCGTTTGGTCAACCGCCTGACCGATCACGCCCAGAAGGAGATAGAGCAAGAGCACCAATACGGGAATGACCACTGCTGTCTCGGCGGTGACCATGCCCCGGTCGTTGCAACCCTTGTGGTTGGCCCCTCGGTGCGGGGATCGGCTTGGTGCCAACCCCCACACCGCTAGACGTGCATTGTCAGAAAAGGAAAGAAAACGCATTGCGGATGACGTCACTCAGCAACGACATGATCGAGTCACTGGTTAGCAACTCAAGAAGCACCCCACCAAAGCCGCAAGCTGCGACCGTGCCGACCGCATACTCGGCCGTCGTCATACCGTCATCGCGCCGTGCGATTTCCCGAATCCGTTGACGCATGAGACCTCCGTTCGATGCTGGCGACCGGCCAGCACGTACGACCCGACGGGTCGCGGACCGAGCGTCGTACGGCCCGGGACGGCAATCCATCGAGCGTCGACCAACTGGGGACGGCGACGCGGACAAGCGGGACTGTGGACGTCAGTTCCACGCTTGGACGAGCGAAATGACGAGAGGGATTACCCCGATCAGTACAAACGCGGGAAGAAAGCACAGACCGAGTGGACCAGCAGTTCGAACACCCAGTCTCCGGGCTTCTGCCACAGCAGCGGCCCGTGACGACTCTCTTGTCTCCGACCCAACCGCCGCAAGCAACTCGCTAGCTGGGGCACCCGATCTCGCGCTGCGAATCATCACCCGCGAAACAGCGGCGAGGTCGCCCCGTTCGACGAGTCGCCAAGCCTCGTCCGCGGAGGCGCCAATCAACAATGCTGCCCCGACCTGCCGTAGCTCGCCACCAATGCTGCTTCTAGACACACTCGCTGCGGCTCGCGTCGCCTCACTGGGGTTAGCGCCGGCGTACATACAAGCAGCAAGGAGATCAACCACGACTGGAAGTTCAAGCTGCCTGCTGCGTTTCCGCTCCGCCTCTCGCGCATCGGGTAGAGCTGCCAACCAACGTTGTAGTCCGTATCCCGCACCCGCCCCCACGATGACGCCAGTTACACCACCGACAAACGTCGCGATCGACAAGGCCGCGGCGAGCAGCCCCAGTGATCGCACGGAGATAGGTCGACTAAGCCGTCGTTCCGGAACTGGCAGATTGGACGTTCGCAACATCCGTGCTCGCCTTGCGGAAGGTGCATGCTGCGCGAACGCAACGCAACCTGCGGCCGCCGTGGCAGCGAGCACGACGGTGGCGCTCGATGTCATCGGGAGGGCGCGGGCCAAACCGCATGAATCTGCCGGTTTACCCAGCGGGCGCCCAGGGTGGCGAGAGCCAGACCAAGGGCTAGGCACAACCATCCTTGCGCTGTCGTCAACAAGATCTGCAGTGGATCAGCGCCCAGCGACTCTCCGAGCACGAGTGCAAGCACGGGTAAGGTGGTCAACAGCCGAACGGTCGCGCGTGGTCCGGCCAACTGACCTTCAATCTCAGCGGCGACCTCACGTTCATGAAGCATCGACTCGACGACATACGAAAGTCCGTCGGCAAGGCCGGAACCGGAGAGTTCCGCAACCTGCCAGCACGCCGCCACTCGATCGAGACCGCGTCTGCCGGGCGCAGCAGTCGCAGCCGTGCGCAAGACTTCAGCGACGTCGACCTCCTGTTGAAATTCAAGGCTCGTCGGTGGACCAGCAAGACCAGAAGCCGGCCACAGCCGCATCCACGTCTTGTAAGCGTCGTGACCCCCGCGCAGCTCAGCAACGACTGCACCGGTGAACTCAATGACTCGGTCGCTCTCCTGCACCGATCGTCGCCGGTCGAATGCTGCACCCCGCCGCCGCAGTTGCCGCAACCGTCCGACGGTACCGAGCCAGCGCGGAGTGGGGTCCACCGGAACCCGATGCCTGGGCATGCTCAGGTAGACAGCCAGCGCCGCGAAGACTGCCGATTCAAGCATCAGTGGCGATTTACGAGCCGATGCCACTGTGCAAGGCCCGAGCACTGGCGAACCGAGCCACCTGCATCGACTTCAAAAGCAGGTACCGCTCGGACGAGTCCGCTCAGGTCCCGTTCAAGAACCGCGATATGATGCACGAACCGCCGTCCGTCGACGCGGCGACTGAGATGAAGCACGGCATCCAAGGCTGCTCCGAGTTGACTGTGAGCCGCCTCCCGATTGAGTCCACCTGCAATCGCTAGAGCTTCAACCCGAGCCGGGACGTCAGTCGCACTATTGGCGTGGATGGTTCCACAGCCTCCCTCATGCCCGGTGTTGAGTGCGGACAGCAGATCTACGATTTCTGCACCCCGGGCTTCTCCGACGATCAGCCGGTCTGGCCGCATCCGCATTGCCTGACGGACGAGTTCGCGCATGGAAACCGCGCCTCGCCCTTCCACATTGCTGGCTCGCGTCTGCAGTTTGATGACGTGTGGGTGGGCTGGTGCAAGCTCAGACGTGTCCTCAACGATCACCAGTCGCTTGGTTGGGTTGATCAGACCAAGCAGCGCCGACAGCAGCGTCGTCTTACCTGAGCCGGTGCCACCGCTAACTAAGAACGTCATCCCAGCTGCGATGAGGTCACGCAGTGGAGAGACCAGATCTCGGGCAATGGTTTCCGCCGCTACCAGCTCCTCCGCGCTTAAGCCGTCCCGGCGTGCCAGTCGAAGCGACACGCACACCCGGTCGCTGAGCGGCGGAAGGACCGCGTGCAGTCGAACGCCACCTGGAAGTGGGGCATCGACATAGGGATGTGCATCGTCGATGCGACGTCCGACTGAGGTCGCCAAGCGTTGCACCATTCGTCTAACCGCTTCGTCGTCGCGAAATCTCACATCGACTGGTTCCAGTCCCCGGCCACGATCCACATACACTTCGCGGCACCCATTCACAATGATGTCGGTGACGTCAGGCAACGTGATCAACCGATCGAGCGGACCGAACCCTGACAGGTCTGACCGCATCTGCTGTACCAATGTTGAAAGTCCACCTGCGTCGATGACTCGACGTTGGGTGCGTAACGCGTCGGCGACGGTGCGAGTCGATGGATCCGACCCAGCAGCGATCAAGGCAGCACGCACGTCTTCGGAAACCGCGCTCCTCATGTCAGGCCGCCTGCCGAGCGGCCAACTGGCAGTCGAGGATGTCGTCACAGAGACGACGCAGCGATCCCGTGACCGCCGGGAGTAGACCGTTCTCCTCCCACTCGGCTCGACGCGAATCATGCGGCATCACACCGATCAGCGAGCCAGCAAGTGTCCGCTCGATATCGTCCGAAGTCAGCCCTCCCGGTGCTGGCCGTCGAACCACGAAGCGAACATCAGGAACAATCGGCTTCAGCTTTTCATAGAGAGCCGAAGCGGCAGCCACAGCGCGTAGTCGCGCAGGAACCACCACGACTGCAAGATGCGAGCTCCGAAGCATTTCTACGGTCATCGGTTGAGCCGCGGCAACAGTGCTTCGCGCCGCGTCGACAAGGACCGGGCCGTCGTGTCTGGCCAAACTCGATATCACTGCGCGAATAGCCTCAGCGTCAGGTGCTTGCGCGATTTCGCGCGACCACGTCAGAAAGCGAAGACCACTGTCGATGGGAAGTGCGTGAACCAGTTGCTCGTGGTCGATCCGTCCGCGAACATCGGCTAGCTCCTGCCAGCGGACTCCGCTACAGGTTTCGGCACCGAGAAGTAAGTCGAGCCCACCACTAAACGGATCGGCGTCAACCAGGACCGGAGACTCGTCACGCTCTACCGCACGAACCGCGAGTGCCGCGGCCAGTGTGCTTGCTCCGGCGCCGCCGCACCCGCCAATCAGTGCGATGACGCGCGCCGTTTGGGCAGAGCTGAGGTCCGTCATGACCTCGACCAACCAGTCGGCAGCATCAGGCAGGAAGACGACGTGCTCGGCGCCGACCCCGACGGATCGTCGCCACACGTCAGCGTCGTCGAGGTCGCGACCAACGACGATCACACCCAGGCGTCGAGGCAACTGAAGCGCAGCGCAAGCGTCGAGCAAGCTGCAGTCGAGCAGGACGGCGGATGCAGCCGTCCAGTCACGGGCAGCCGAACCCACATCTGGAACCACGTCGAGGTCAATGCCAGCCACCGCGGCTAGTCGAAGCAGTTCGTCTAACAGCTGCTCATCGGCTGTCACCACCAAAGGTCGACGACCGACCCCAGCCGTGTGCTTGCCCATCCCCACCACCTCCGTAAGTGCGAGGCACGACGGTGTCCCACACGCCAATAGACGTGGTGGAGCCTCCACATTCAATGTGGACGAACTTCCAATTCACTGAGGTGGGGATAAGGACGGCCCCCGCCGGGGGGAGAGCGGGGGCCGTCAGGGCGCTTGACCCCGGGGGGGAGGGAGCCAAGCGCTTTTCTGGACCGCGGAGGACCAGATGCACACATCGTGTACCTGCATCACTACACAGCGCAATCGTGTCCACCACAAGCCGTACCTGCACCTGCCATAACCACCCGGATGGCCCAATACGGGCTGACCCTTACGGACCTGCCTATTGTGGGCGGAATGGCCCGTTCGGCAGCGTTCTTCGATCTCGACAAGACGATCATCGCTCGGTCGAGTTCATTGGCGTTCAGTCGACCGTTCTACAAGGGCGGTCTGATCAACCGTCGGGCCGTACTGCGCAGCGGCTATGCACAGTTCGTGTATCTCATCGGCGGCGCCGACCACGACCAAATGGAACGCATGCGGCAGTACTTGCAGGACATGTGCGCCGGCTGGCCGGTCCAGCAAGTGCGCGAGATTGTTGCCGAGACCCTGCACGAGTTGATCGACCCGATTGTCTACGACGAGGCCGTTGAGCTGATCGAGAATCACCGCGACGCAGGACGCGACATCGTCATCGTCAGCTCGTCCGGCGCGGAGGTAGTCGAGCCCATCGGACTCATGCTTGGAGCCGACTACGTCGTGGCAACTCAGATGGTGGTCGATGACGGCAAGTACACCGGCGAGATCGCCTACTACGCGTACGGCCCCACCAAGGCTGAGGCGATCCTGGAGCTAGCTGAAACCCGTGGCTATGACCTCACCGAGTCGTATGCCTACAGCGATTCACAGACTGACATCCCGATGCTGGAAACCGTTGGCCATCCATCCGCAGTTAATCCGGACAAGGAGTTGGCACGGGTCGCTGGCGAACGTGGTTGGCCCGTCTTGCGCTTCACCACGCCAGTGGCGATGCGACGACGTCTTCCGCGGATGGGTGACTTCCCGCGGGTCAGTGAACTCGATAGGCGACAGAAGTGGATCGCAGTCGGGGCTGCCGCGGTCACGGTCACCGCAACCGGCGCTGTCTGGTACGCCGCGCATCGTCGCAACTCGTCTGAGTCAACGACCGCGTAACGAGTTACGTTCCGCAGCAGTCCTGCATCATGCAGTTGCGGAAGAACACAGGGTTCGTGCGATCGTCGCGCCCTGTTGAACCGACGCAGCAATGTGAACCAGCCAACCGGCCACACCTTCGGGGGCTCCGGATCGATACCCGCTAAGTGCCGCCTCGTAGCGCTCCAGACCGAGTAGAAGCAAGCCCTCTTCTGGGACGGTCAAGGCGTCGGGGTCGACACCACGCGACACCAGTACGAGACGAGACGCCGCTCGGGCGATCAACCCGTTGCCCCACTCAAACGGCGCGACGTCGAGCAGCTCGCCCTGTACGACAGCTGCCACGACTACGCCTGACGCCTGCGACGACGTCACCGTGTCGGCAAGCCCGGACAGCCTCGCGGTCACCCCGGGACCCACTCGTGGCCTTCCCAACGAATCAGGCGCAACGACGTCAGCCGCAGCCAAGGTATGAAGCCTGGCGAGCGCCTGAAGCGGGGCCTGGCGCCAAGTGTCAGACAGCGACCTGATCTCGCCCGATATTCGAAGCGACCCGGCAGCTAACCGGCCAGACTCGTCGTCACCAAATGGCGGGTCGAACGCCGCGACGTCGACGGGGTCGGCACCTTCCAGCTGCGCCGACGCCCAAGCTGACCGTCGTCGCGAAGCCGCTCGAACCTCGCCTCGAGAACGTCGAAGCGCGGGTTCGCGAAGCAACCCGTCAATTGCCGCACGTGCCGAGTCGGCCGCCTCGAAGACTCCAGGTAGTTCGCCAAGCGAGGCCAACACATCCGTCGTCACAGGTGCATCGTGCCAGCACTCCCCTTTTCGGCCCCCTGCCGGATAGGTTCGAGACATCTCCGACCAATCACGCGACGCTAGGAGCGATCTCAGTGAGCACCGCAAACCACGACGAAAGCCTGTCGAACCTGCTCCGAGAGGAACGTCGCTTCCCTCCCTCCAGTGAGTTCGCCGCGCAAGCGAACGCGCAGGCATCGCTGTACGAGGCGGCTGCTAGCGATCGCACGAGCTTTTGGGACGAGCAGGCTCGACGACTCGAATGGACCAAGCCCTGGAAGCAAACGGTCGACTGGTCGGACGCGCCATTTGCGAAGTGGTTCGACGGCGGCGAGCTGAACGTCGCGGTCAACTGCGTCGACCGACACGTAGCCGCGGGTCATGGTGACCGCGTTGCCATCCACTTCGAGGGTGAGCCTGGTGACACCCGCACCATCACATACTCCGACTTGCAGTCCGAGGTAAACAAGGCAGCCCATGCGCTCACCGAACTTGGCGTTCAGGCTGGCGACCGGGTGGCGATCTATCTGCCGATGATTCCCGAAGCTGCCATTTCGATGCTCGCTTGTGCACGCATCGGAGCGCCGCATTCGGTCGTCTTTGGCGGCTTCTCCGCAGAGGCACTGCGCAGTCGGATCGACGACGCGCAGGCAACGCTGGTCATCACATCCGATGGTGGCTACCGTCGAGGCAAACCAATGGCACTGAAGCCAGCTGTCGACGAAGCTGTCGCACAAACTCCGACGGTTGCCAAAGTCCTGGTGGTTCGTCGCACGGGACAAGACGTTGAGTGGAACGACCGCGATGTCTGGTGGCACGACATCGTTGACAAGCAGTCAGCAGAACACGACGCAAGAAGTTTTGACGCCGAGCATCCCTTATTCATTCTTTACACCTCAGGCACCACGGGAAAACCAAAAGGCATCCTGCACACAACTGGCGGATACCTGACGCAGGTTGCATACACGCACTACAACGTCTTCGACCTCAAACCCGAGTCAGACATCTTCTGGTGCACCGCGGACGTTGGTTGGGTGACCGGTCACTCGTACATCGTTTACGGACCTATGGCTAACGCCGCCACCCAGGTCATGTACGAAGGAACGCCAGACACCCCGCACCAAGGTCGTTGGTGGGAGATCGTGCAGAAGTACGGCGTCACTTTGCTCTATACCGCTCCGACTGCCATCCGAACATTCATGAAGTGGGGAGACGACATCCCCGCGCAGTTCGACCTGACTTCGCTTCGGCTGCTCGGATCAGTTGGTGAGCCCATCAACCCTGAGGCCTGGGTTTGGTACCGAGAACACATCGGCGGAAGTCGGACGCCTGTCGTCGACACGTGGTGGCAAACCGAGACCGGCGGCATCATGATCAGCCCACTACCTGGCGTCACGGCGAGCAAGCCAGGCTCTGCGATGCGCCCGCTTCCTGGAATCAGTGCAGACGTCGTCGACGACCAGGCGCAGTCGGTCCCTGACGGTTCCGGTGGGTATCTCGTTCTCACCGAACCATGGCCGGGAATGTTGCGCGGGATTTGGGGAGACCCCGATCGTTTCAAGGAAACCTACTGGTCTCGTTATGCAGGCATCTACTTCGCTGGCGACGGCGCGAAGAAAGACGAAGACGGGGACCTATGGCTGCTGGGTCGCGTCGACGACGTCATGAACGTGTCGGGCCACCGCATCTCGACCACTGAGGTCGAGTCTGCGCTGGTATCGCATCCAGCCGTCGCCGAAGCAGCCGTCGTTGGCGCCACTGACGCCACAACAGGGCAGGGCATCGTCGCCTTCGTCATTCCTCGGTCGGGAGCTGCTGACACCGAAGACGGAAAGGCCTTCGTGCAAGCCCTACGCAACCACGTCTCGCATGAGATCGGGCCAATCGCCAAACCGCGCCAGATCCTTGTGGTCCCTGAGCTCCCCAAAACTCGTTCAGGAAAAATCATGCGACGCCTGTTGCGCGATGTCGCAGACCATAGAGACATGGGCGACGTGACAACACTTGCCGACCCCTCGGTTATGCGTCAGATCGCTCAGGGGATCGATAGCGGTGGGGCAGGAGATGAGTAGCGCAGCGTGGGCGCGTCCCAGCTAACGCTGAACGCAGGCAAGGGCCTTCTCGTCTGCGCCGAGGTAGACCTGTGTGCCCAAACCGATCGACCCGACCGCACGATCACATGCCCGATCCTGATTGAGAATGTCCCAAATCCGGATCGTGCCGTCCTCCCCACTAGTCGCAAACCGCATTCCGGGAAGAGCGACCGCCCCCCACACCGACCCTTCGTGCCCAGGGAGTGGATCGCCGAGGGAAGCCGACGTCGCGATGTCCCAGAGCCGCACAGACCCATCGCCGCGGCTAGTGGTCGCAATCGTCGCACCGTCGGAAAGGAATGCCACGTCTAGCGCGCCACCCGGCTGAGGGGTGAGCGACCCGGTTATCGATCGAGACGGCACATCCCACAACTGCACCACCTCGTCGTCGGTCGCCACTGCCAGCGTCGACCCATCCATCGACCACGCGAGACTCCACACGAACGCTTTTTCGCCAGCGGCCAGCGGCTGACCAACCGGATGACCGTCGCTGAGGTCCCACAGATGCACGGACCCGCCTTCTTCCGCGGCGGCCAGGATGTTGTCCGAGGAGACGGCCATAGCGGTGACTGCGTGTGCGAGCGGACCAAGCTCAGCTTCGAGGGTCTGTCCACTCCAGATCCACACCGTCCCTGTTCCGCCAGCGGCAAGCAGCCGTCCATCAGCGAACAGGACGGCCGCGACCTCCGTGCCAACGTTTGCTGGAGACGGCAGCTGGTCGCCTGTCGCGGCGTCGATAATCTTTACGCCACCATCGACGCCACCCGACACCACCCGTGAGCCGTCCGCCGAGAAGGCGAGGCTGGACACCCGTCCCGCGTGGAGCTGAATCGGCCCCAGCTCACGCTGCCCAGTCTGGACAGAGAAGATGCGCACGTTGCCCTTGCCGTCGCCCGTCGCGATCCGCGTTCCGTCGGGGCTCGCGGCTAAGGCGAAGGTACCTGCGGGCTGACCGGGAACCACGAGAGCGGTGGGGTCCCCAGCCCGAGACCAGACCTGCATCCGCTGATCGTTGCCAAGGGTGGCGAGTGTGTCGCCACCGCGGGCGGCGTCAACAACCTGAGCAGTTCGAGCTGCGAAGGTGACCGGTCTGGTCGAACCTTTGGCTGGCGACACCAAGAGTCGGCCGTTCTCGTCGCCAGCCAGGACGTCACCCGTAGCATCTATCAGCACTCCTTGGACATTGTCGGCCGCCTTCTTGAAGGGTTCGGCGAGCTCCTTGCCGGTCGCGGTGTCCCACACGCGGATGCGACCGTCGGCGCTTGCTGTGGCGAATCGCGATCCGCTCGAATCGAACTCGATCTCCCACACGTCGCTCTCATGTGCGTTGAAGGTAGGGATCACGATTCGGCGGTTGGGCAGGCTCCATCCAGTGACTTCACCGGCACCGTTTCCGACCAAAAGCAGCTGGCCGTCCGGGCTAAACGCCACGGTGAGGGCGTCGGGGTCCAAGTTGGCGATCGGCGGTCCGAGTTTGCGCCGAGTGTCGAGGTCCCAGAGTTGGACCGTGCCGTCCTCGGAGGCCGATGCCACGGTCCGACCGTTCGGGGAGACGGCGACGCTCCAGACGTACTGGCCCGTCTGTCCAAGAATGGTGGGTGGTGGCACGTCAGTGGGGTCGGCGAGGTCCCAGACCCGAATAGTCGTGTCGTCGCCACCGGACACCAACTGCTGACCGTCCGGTGTGAAGTCCATCTCCTCGATCGCCAGCGTGTGGCCGGGGACGCCGCGGTCCAGGCTTTGGCCGGTAGCGCTCCACGTAGAAATGGATCCATCTCGGTTTCCTGTCACGATCAGCTCCCCATCGGGGCTGATCGCGATCGATGACGCATCGCCGACCGACACCGCCGGCCCGGAGGGCACGAACCTCGCGTCAGCCAGCACCTGGCTGGCATCAACCAAGGCAGACCGGGCGGCTACTGATCCAGCATCGCCTCGCGCCATCGCTTCGAGGGCCAGACCGGTTGCCGCCCGCGCATCGGAGTCTGCAAGGACTGTCGCCTGGTTGGCCAGTGCCTGGCCGTAGCGTGATCGGGCTTCAGCCAGAGCCGAGAACGCGACAATCGATGCCGCAACTGCCGCCACGGTCAGGATGGCGAGGATCGAAACGGACACACGCCGGAGTCGTCGGGACCGTTTTGCCGCCTCCACCGCTTGAGCCTTCGCCGCCAGCGAAGCTTCCTCGCTGGCGGCCAGGTACTCCTCCTCGAGCGGCCCGATTGCGTCGGTATGCCCTTCGGCCCATTCGAGTGCCGCCTGCAGCGGCGTCCCACGGCTCAGGAGATCCACGTCACGACCCGCCGCGACCCATTCAGCTGCCGCGTTACCGACCCGTTGCCGCATGCGGAGGTCGTCACGACCCGCCTCGATCCAGCCGCGTAGCCGGGGCCAGCTGTGCAGCAGCGCCTCGTGCGCGATCTCTAGCGAGTCGCGATCAACCGTCAGTAGCCGAACGTCGATCATGTTGGCGGCTACCCGCCGACTGACCTCGACCTCGCGGTCGTGATCCAGATCGCGCATAGGGAGGCGACGACGGGTATCGGCCGTTCCTTCTCCAGGCGTGACTAGCCGCAGCATGAGTCGGTGACAAGCGTCCTGCTCGGCCTCGTCGAATGACGTTTCGAAAAGCGAGTCTGCAGTCTGCGCGATGGACCCCGCGACGCCGCCAGCCTCGCGATACCCGGCGAGGGTGAGCGTGCTCCCGTCTCGTCGCCGCCAGGTCTCCGCCATCGCATGCGAAACCAACGGAAGCCCGGCTGGCTCGCTCCCTCCATCTTCGAGCACTGCGTCGACCAGACCATCTTCAAGACGCAGCCCGGCGGTTGCCGCGGGTTGTTCAATCGCTTTGCGCAGATCGGCGTGGCCCATCGGACCTACGAGGACCTGGTTGGCGGGTACGCGTCCGGAAAGCCAGGGGATCGTCGCGCATGCGCCGTAGAAGTCTGCTCTCAGAGACATCACCGCGCGCACTCGACTGTCGACGGGATCCAAAACAGCGGCGAGAATGCTGATGAAGCTCTCCTGCTCACGTCGTTGGTTGAGCGTGAAGAGCTCCTCGAACTGATCGATAACCATCAGCAGCGCGCCGTCGTTGCCGCAGATGGCGTCCGTCAACCGTCGCGCATCCTCCACTCGGAGTGAAGGGGAGGACCCAATATTATCGACTGCTTGCGGGGCGACGTCGTGGGCAATGCGTCGGAGTTGATACGACAGTTCCGAGATTGGGTCAGCTCGCGGCGTAAAAAGCGCGACAGACCAGTGCTCGCTCTTTGGCAGGGCGTTGGCGCTGATTGCTGGGATGAGCCCGGCGCGAACCACCGACGACTTGCCGCTGCCCGACGGGCCAACAACAAACAGAACCCGGTCGCGATCCAACCGGTCAACGAGGTCGGCAACGAGTTTTTCGCGTCCGAAGAAGTTGTCAGCATGTTCAGGCTGGAAAGCTGTCAGCCCACGGTACGGGCACACCGGGGCGCCGGAGGTCATGGTGCGCTGACCCCGCGGGCCGAGCGCTCGCTGGAACTCGACGTCGTCGTCAGGATCCCAGCCCTCCCGCGTGAGCCGGTTCACTCGGATGGGATCTGCGAAACCCTTGAGACGAACCGAGCCGCGGTCGACCCGCGTGATGCCCTCAACGTGCCCCGCCAAGTGCACGATCTCCTGGCTAGCCAGGATCTCGCCGGGGCCTGCAATGGCACAGAGTCTGGCCGCTAGGTTCAGCGCTGCACCGCGGTAGCCATCGTCGACCTCAACCGCTTCGCCCGCGTCCAGCCCGATGCCAACTGGAAGAGCAAGCGATGGATCGGTGATCGTCGCTTCGACGAACGCGTCCTGCAGGTCGGTTGCGGCGCGGATTGCTTGCCTGGCGGACGTAAACACGGCGAGCACTTCATCTCCGCGGAACTCAAGACCGGTTCCGCCCCCCGCCTCAAGTGTCGAGGTCGCGATCGATGCAAATGCAGTCGCCAGCGCGGCTGCCTGCTCGTCGCCATGTTCCTGGGTAAACGTCGTGTAGCCACGCACATCGGCGATGAGGAAGGTCCGAAGTGCCGGCGGGCCGACGTTGGCCGTCGAGGGACGAGTCAGGTGCCCGCCTCACCGCCGGAGGAGATCGGATACGTCAAGACAATCCACGATCGACGCATCGATCACCACGTGGTTGCGGTCGCCGGCGGTGACACACAAAGTCGTGGAAGCACCGCGGTTGTCGACGGACACGGCTGACCCCGTCACATAGGTGGGAACTTCGGCGGTCGGGACCCACTCCCCCTGCGACACACCCCGAGCTTCGGCGTCGCTGCTCACCTGGTCGGCGTCGTATTTGTCCCAGTACACGTGGATGTGGTTCTTCGACACGTCGGGAAGGAAATTCGGCTCCCACGTGAGGGCGATCTCGTCACCCTCACGAGCGGCGTCGAGGATCTTGATGGCGCAGCCGTCGACGGGGCACGCGTTGGAGGCGACAGTCGGCGTGTCTGGGACTGCCACCTCGGAGGGCTCGTCGCTCCCACAGGCCGCCAAGGATAGGGCCGAGACACAAGCGGCCACGACAATCCACGGAAGGCTGTTCTTCGCCACAAGGTGCTCCTCGGTTGCCTGCGGATCAACCTAGACGCCCTCCGGCGACGGAGGCAACCAATCACGCTACAGGTTGATCGTTCGGCTCACGACTGCGCCGAGCGCAAGAGCCGTTTCAGGCGGTCTGCCCAGGCGCTGGCGCCAATCTCGTGCGAAGGCGAGACCCAACCTGCGAGCCGGCCTGCACCATGGATCGCCAACAGCCGAGCTTCGACGTTTTCTCGAACACCCTCAGTGGCCACGATGAGCAATTGGTCGCCAACCCGAATCCGGAGGGTGTGCTCAGGCATGAAGGAATGGTCGGCCCGGACGACCAACGTCACCGTCGCATTGGCTGGCAAACGCAGCTCGTCGATCGTGACGCCGTGGAGCTTGGAACCGTCGGGAACTGTCAACTCCAGTAGCTCAGCCTTCATGTCGTCGAGCGGAGCGGCATCAACCGTCAGGTCTTTTGCGCTGAGGGCTTCGGTGAGTCGAAGGCGTTGCGCCACTATCGGCAGCGTCGGACCTTGCAGCAGCGTGTACACAACGACGAGTACGAACACGATGTCGAAGATGCGCTGAGAACCAGCCAACTCGGCGGTCAGCGGAATGGTTGCGAGAACGATGGGGACAGCGCCGCGAAGTCCTGCCCACGACAAGAAGGCCTGGTCTCGCCAGCCCAACCTGAACGGGAGTGCAGACAACATCACGCTGAGGGGTCGCGCCAAGAAAGTGAGGATGAACCCGGCGGCTAGGGCTGGGAGAAGCGCGTCGGGCAATCGCGATGGACTCGCCAACAGGCCGAGCAGAACGAACAGCCCAATCTGAGCAAGCCAAGCGGCGCCTTCAGCAAAAGCGAGCGTCGCTCGCCTGTGCGGCAGTGACGCGTTCCCCAGCCACAGGCCAGTGATGTAAACGGCAAGAAAACCGCTGCCGTGCAGGATCCCGGCCGTCGCGTATGACAACAGCGCCATGCCCAATGTCGTGAGTGGATACAGCCCCGCCGCTGGCAGCGAACTTCTGGACAGCAGCCAGGACCCCGCCCAGCCGACAGCCAAACCGACCGCGGCTCCAACTCCCAATTCGAAAACGATCTGCCCGAACGAGTACCAAATACTCGTCTCGTCCCACGAGTCCGACGAAAGCAGCGAAACCAAGATGACGACGGGAGCGTCGTTAAACCCGGACTCGGCTTCGAGCGCCGAGACCAAACGTCGGGGCAGCGGGATGTTACGCAGCACCGAAAAAACTGCCGCAGCGTCGGTTGACGAAACAACAGCTCCCAGGAGCAGCGCCTCCCTGGTGTCGAACGACAGGAGAAAGTGCGCGCCCAGCGCCACGATGGTCACCGACACAGCGACGCCGAGGGTCGACAACACAAGTGCGAAGCCGACCGAAGGTCGCACCACACGCCAACGGGTTGTAAGTCCACCTTCGGCGAGAATGAGCGCGAGGGCTAGCAAACCGAGATTTTGCGTTAGCTCAGCGTTGCTAAATTCAAAGCCAAGCCCAGCCTCGCCGACGAGCAGCCCGAGTGCGAGATAGAGCAACATGCTCGGAAGCCCAGTCTTGACAGCCAGTCGTACACCGAGCACCGCAACGAGAAGTACGAGACAGCCGGCCGCAAGCCAGAGGTCGAGTTCGTGCGGATCCACTTCGCACCTCCCACGAACTCGATCGGTGACGACGTCTTGCGTCATCCTTTCATCGACGCGCTCGCTGACGACGACCGGTTCAGCGGATGTGTTTGCAGGTAGAGTGACGATCGGTGTGCCGGGAAGACTGGTCGGCGTCCTGTTGTCCTGCGTGGGAAGGACCGCGATGGCGTCGAGGCGCACCGTTTTCTTCAGCAGACTGTCACCGGGCGAGGGTCGGGTACTCGCCGACATCCTTCGTCAGGAAACGGTTGGCGGTGCGCTGCTGCTGATCGCGGCCGTTGCGGCGCTCATCATTGCGAACACCGGGCTCGCCGATTGGTACTACGACTTCAAGCACATCGTCTTGGGGCCAACGTTCTTCCATCTTGATCTGTCGCTTGAAGACTGGGCGGCCGACGGTCTGCTCGCCATCTTCTTCTTCGTTGCTGGCCTCGAACTAAAGCGCGAACTTGTTGTTGGTTCGCTAC
>DATKIY010000085.1:0-5340 GCA_035543875.1 Actinomycetes bacterium
GTCCCCGAGTCCGCCTTCTAGCCCGTCAACGTCCGCATGATTGGAGCGTCACAAGTCATTTCCACATGATCGAAAGCGTGAAATCTGACTGAAACGCTCCGATCATGCAGGGGTCGGGTTAGCCTGCCATGGCCCCAGACCCCTACCCACAAGGAAATGTCTGATGAGAAAACCCTTGCGCACCCTGATCGGTGCCGCAGTCACAACCTTGATGCTCGCGCTGGCCACTGTGCCAGCGCTCGCCATTACCGGAGGCGAACCCGACGGTGATGGTCATCCCAATGTTGCGATGATCGTGTTCTACGACTCGGCTGGACGGTTCCGCTGTACCGCGACACTTGCCTCCCCCACTGTGCTGATTACGGCAGCACACTGCACTGACGGAACGGTTGGTAAAACTGCCGTGACGTTTCAGTCTGTGATCGCAGAAGCCGCTCCGTCCCCGATTCCACCGGCGGCCGATCCGACTGTCGGGTACACCTCGGCCGAACTCTCGGCGGCAGGCCTCCTGCCTGGTACGGCGTACACACATCCCGACTACTCCGGCTTCACGGACGTCGACAACTGGAACGACGTGGGAGTCATTGTCCTCGACTCGCCCGTTCGAGGCATTGAGCCAGCGACTCTTGCCCCGCTCAATTTCCTTGACTCCTTCAAGCCACCGAAGCTGCGCAAGACGTTGTTCACGACCGTTGGCTACGGGACTGAGGTCCGCAAACTCAACGACACAACGGGCAAACCGACTCCGATGTCGTACCCGCTGATTCGTCGCACCACTGACGAGCCTGGTCAAAAACTGACTCCTCAGATTCTGCAGATGAACGGCAACGAGAATGACAACGCTGGCGGCGGCGGAACCTGCTTCGGCGACTCGGGTGGCCCCGCGTTCAAGAGCGGCTACATCGTTGCTGACACCAGCTACGGCTACACCAACAACTGTCGTTACATCGGCGGCTACCAGCGTCTGGACATTCCGGTTGTCCAGGACTGGCTCAGCGAGTTCGGGTTGCACCCGGCGCACTAGTTCGACCGGCGCTATCTGTTGGCGGAGGGCCTCGGTGAGCACATCACCGGGGCCTTCTGCCATCCCCATCAGCATGCTGGTGGGGCTAGGGGGTGGTGTCGTCGGAGCGCTGAGCGAGCGACAGTTCCAAACTGTTGACGCCGGAGTCATCAATATGTAGCGGAACGCCCCAGTCCTGCTGGTGTACATGACAGGCGGGGAACTCCACACCCTCGCTATCGCAGGAAGCGGCCCGGACCGACACGTGAAGGACGCCGTCAGCAACGTCGTCCGACAAGACCAGTTGACGATTCAGCTCCGACCCTGTTCCCGAACCTTCCGCTAGCAACGCTGGCGGTGTAGCTGACACGGCCAGGTGCGTGGCAGGGCCATAGCGATCGTCCAGCTTCTGGCCAGCTGGCGCGACAAAGTTCACGGCTAACTCAAACGTGCCAGGCCGCACGTCAAGTGGTGGACGTTGCGTCTGCATGCGTTCGCCGGTCATGCGCAAAGCTTCTTTGGGGACGCGAACACGAACGAGTCGATGCGCGTTCGACTCGGTCACGATCAGCGAGTCCCCGCGCGCAACCACACCACTCGGCTCGGCCAGCCCAGTTGCAAGGGTTGAAACCTCGCGAGTCGAAGGATCAAACCGCCGGATAGCACCGTTGTAGGTGTCAGCGATAACTACAGATCGGTCAGGTAGAACCGCGACCCCCAACGGATGCTGCAGCATTGCCTGCGAAGCATCTCCATCGACCAGGCCGAAATCAAACAGTCCGGTGCCGATCTCTGTGTGGACAACGCCGTTGCGGATTCGCCGCAGCGAGGACGTCTCTGAGTCGACCAGCCACAGCGTGATGCCATCAGTCGACGGGGCAAGTCCTGACGTCTGGGCAAACCAAGCCGATGTTGCGTCCCCGTCGATCAACCCTTCACTGGTAGTTCCTGCTCGCAGGGTGAGTCGTGAGGTGACCGGGTCGAACGACCACACCTGATGATTTCCGGCCATGGCAATGGCCACCTCGCGCCATGCGGGAAACCAAGCAACGTCCCAAGGCGAGCTCAGGGGCATGTCGGGAAACGAGCGATCGGGGAACGGGTCGCCCTGCATCCATTGCGTCCCTGTACCGGCGAGCGTGCGCACCCGGCCGTCCGACAGTCGAACTCCACGCAGCGAATGGTTGACCGTGTCAGCCACCACGACGTCGAAGCCAACCTGCTTCCGGATGTCATCGGGAAGCAGACAAAGCCCGTTCGGTTCGTTGAACTGTGCAACCGTTGCGGAGCCGTTGACCAACCCCCGACTACCACTTCCGATTCGACGAACCAGTGTCTGCCCGTCACCGGCCAACTCAGCCAATGAGTGGTGCCCAGTGTCCGTCACAAGAAGATTGCCGTTGGGCAGCAGGATCGTCTTCGACGGGAATCGAAGTGTCGAAGGTTTCACCTTTGGTGGGACATAGACCCCGGTGCCTCGGTGCAACGTGCCGCGCGTCGAATGACTGTCAACGAGCTCCTCGAGCAACCGGTCTAGCGCGTGACCATGACCTTCTCCCGAAAGCTGCGCAACGATGTAGCCCTCGGGGTCAATGACGACGAGTGTCGGCCAAGCACGCACTGCGTATTGCTGCCATGTCGACAGCTCGGGATCATCGAGGACAGGATGATGCACGTCATAACGTTCAACCGCTGCAGCTAACGCGTCCGAATTCGCTTCATGCTCAAACTTCGGCGAGTGCACCCCGATCACTACCAGCGAGTCCCCGTACTTGGCTTCGAGCGGTCGCAGTTCGTCGATGACGTGCAGGCAGTTGATGCAGCAAAACGTCCAGAAGTCGAGAATCACGATCCGGCCGCGCAGACCCGGCAGCGACAGCGTTTCTCCACCCGTATTGAGCCAGCTGCGACCCGTCAGCTCAGGAGCTCGAAGTCTCAGCATCCCGCGAGGGTACTCACCGGGACCCAGTGCACGGCCCGTCCACCAGCGGAAACAACGCCTTCAACGCCCCGGGTAGCGGTGCCAAAACATCGTTGTATACTTTGTCTATCGAAAAAGTAGACAATGCCTTCCCCTCCACAGACTCAGGTGATCCGAATGGCTCTCTCACGACTCGCTGAAATGTCCGCTCCAGCCCTGTCAGCAACCCTGCTGATGGACTCGACACCGTCTCGGCCCCGTGTCCACGCCGCTCCAGCTACCGGTCGGTCGGGGCGCAGGCGGAATGCGTTCCGGTCGAGCTGGCGGCCTGCCGTCAAACGCGCCATCAAGCCCTTCGTGCCAGCCAGGGTTCGTTCGAAGGTCAGGCTGACCCTGGTTTCTTCGGGGCCGGGCCCCCAGCCCATGCCGGTGCGCGGAGCCAACCCGCGGTTCACTCCCGATGAATCGAGACGGGCCTCGTGAATTGACGGCTAGGACAGGCGGACGACTACGAGTGACGCATAAACCAGATCATCGGCCCGCCGTCCGGTGCTTGCTCTTCGGCAACCACGTCGAATCCAAAACGCTGGTAGTAGCCAACGTTTCGATGCTGGCTGGTCTCTAGCACTGCAGGCAGCCCATCTGCTCGTGCCAGGTCCAAACCGTGGGCGATGAGCTCGCCACCCATGCCCTGCCCTTGGTGATCGGGGTGCACCGCGATCATGTCCAGAAACCAGCAAGGTTCGTCGGGAAGTTTGCTCGTTATCCAGTCCCAGAACTGCCCATAGCGACGGCCATCGTCAACAGTGAAGACCTTGACATGGGAGCGCATTGCCAGATCAATGTCGGCGAATTTCGCCGTTGCCGCAGGCGGCAACCATGACGCCGTCGCCACACAGTCGCCTAGCTGCCAGACAACGCCCAACTCAAGATACGACTCAAGCAAGATGCGAAACAGTGCCGTGCACTCGCTGAGGCCAGCGCTCGGAGTCATTGGCCATCGAATCATCGGGTCGTCGACGAAGGCTCGGGCGTACGTGTCAGCGAGCTGGTCAATCTGCCGCATGGCGGCGCGTTGCGGGACGGGTTTCACCGGCCAACCATAAGACGAGCGTGCCGTGAGGCGAGCAGTTACTCAGCTGTGAGCTCGGCACCGAACTGGATGACCAGATCTACGAACTGGTCGACGTCCGACAGCTGTGTGCGCGGATTGATGAAGCAGGGGCGCAGGACGAAGGCGTTTCCTACGACGGTCGAGCTCACCACAACGGGTGTTTCACGGGCCAACCGTCGCAGGATCTGACTGTTCAGTAAATCCCAGTCGCGGTCCGCCGAGGTGCGGTACCGGAACCCACAGATTGACAGCGTCGGTTCAGCCAAAACCTCAAGGCTCGGATGTGCGTGCGCTCGGGCTGCGACGTGCCGTGCAAAGTTGTTGTCGCACACCACGCGCTGCCGCACGCCCTCCACGCCAAGCTCCCGAAGGATCGCCCAGACCATCACCCCTCGCGGAGGGGATGACAGCTCCACGCCAAAGTCGAAGTACGGAATCCCCATCGAGTCCAACGAGACTTGAACGTCGTCGTCAGAGAAAGCACCTTCGAGATAGTCCGCCGGTTCCTGGGTAAACGCCCGATGAAGGATTCCTCGATCACGAACAAACGTCGCAGCAATCCCGACCGGAGCGTTCAGCCATTTGTGAGGGTCGACAATGACCGAGTCAGCCAAATCAAGTCCGTCATACCGAGGTGTCAAGCGCTCGTCCAGGATTCCGGGCAAGCCGTACGCCCCATCGACGTGGAACCAAGCGCCAAACTCCTGGGCAAGTTCGCCGGCACCGCGCAGGGGATCGATCGCACCGGTGTTCGTGGTGCCGGCTGCGGCCACGACGGCCACCGGAAGCACACCCGCATCACGATCGTGCTCCAGAGCACTGCGAAGTGCGACCAGATCCAACCGAAGCTCACCATCGGTGGCAATCGCTCGAACGCTGTTGCGTCCTAAACCCAGTACGCCTGCCGATCGGTGGATGGTGTGATGAGCTTGCGTTGACGTGTAAAGCGCAACACGCCGACCATCAAGGCCGTCGGTGGCCGGGTCAAGTCCTGCTTTTTCTAGCGCCCACTGCCTGGCAGCCCCAAGCGCGACGAGGTTTGCTGTAGAACCTCCGCTGGAGTAGACGCCTTTCATCGAGGGAGACAGCCCACACATCTGTGCGAGCCACTCCAGAGACAGCTCCTCGAGATGGTTGAAGGCCGTCAGTGTCTGACGTTGCGGCGCAACGACCATGCCAGCGGCAGATACGACGGTTGGGACAGTGGTCGGTCCGGTCGTGATCCAGCCCCAGGATGCGGGAGTCGACAGCCTGGTGCCGTGCGGTAGCACTAGGTCTACAAACTCGTCGATGGTTCCTTCC
>DATKIY010000086.1:0-5482 GCA_035543875.1 Actinomycetes bacterium
AAGGGCGAGCACCATTTCGTCACGCAGGTCCGCAAAGTGGTCGACGGGTGGAACAGGGAAGTACCCACCCTTGTACCGCGTCTTGTATCCGAGGTTTCCGCCTTCCTCCACGCGTCCGGAGTTCCAGGCACCTTCGATGGAGTCGACGAAGTAGCTCGCGGTGTTCTGCTTGGTTTCGAAGCGCACGTCGTCGAAGACGTAGAACTCAGCCTCGGCGCCGAAGTACACGGTGTCGGCGATGCCGGTGCTCTTGAGATAGGCCTCGGCCTTTGCGGCAATGTTGCGTGGGTCGCGGCTGTATGGCTCGTCGGTGAACGGGTCGCGGATTGAGAAGTTCATGACGAGCGTCTTCTCGACGCGGAATGGGTCGACAAAGGCGGTCTTCGGGTCCGGAATGAGCTTCATGTCCGACTCATGGATCGCCTGGAAGCCACGGATCGACGAACCGTCGAACATCTGCCCCTCGTCAAAGGCGGCTTGATCAAACGACGTCGCCGGGATGTTGAAGTGCTGCATCACCCCCGGCAGGTCGCAGAATCTGACGTCAACGAACTTGACGTCGTTCTTCTTGATGTAGGCCAGGACCTCGTCGGCGTTCGAGAACAATGAATCCTCCAGGACGGCCAGCTCGCTTCCCCACGAGCCGGGGTGGGCGGAACATTCGCAACCCTAGGTGGGGGCGATTACTCGGCCGTGTCTCAAGTGTTTCAGCCGCGTTACTTCCCACCAACCTTGCAACGCGGAAGATCCGACCACGTATGGGTGGTCAGATCTTCCGCATTGCAAGGGGGAGTGGTTGAGCGTGCAACTACTTTGACCCCTCTAAAGTTCTGGGGTGGAACGCGTCCTGGTGTGTGGCATCACCGGCGTTGGGAAGTCGACCTTCGCGCGCGCTCTGGCTGAACAACAGCGCCTGCCGTATATCGAGATGGACGCGTTGTTCCACGGTCCGAATTGGGAGCCCATTCCGTCATTTGTGGAAGACGTGACGGAGATCGTGGAGCGACCGAGGTGGGTGTTCGACTCTCACGGTTACTCGGCGGTCCGTGACCTCATGTGGTCGCGTGCCGACACGGTGGTCTGGCTCGACTACACACGTGCAGTCGTCATGCGCCGGGTGCTGTGGAGATCGACGCGGCGTGCCGGGTTCAGCGAATTCATCTTCAACGACAACGTTGAACGATTTCGTGACTGGCTCGACCCTGAACACCCGGTGCAGTGGGCATGGACTCAGTACCAGTGGCGTCGCGACGACATGACTCGGCGTTTCGCGGATCCCAAGTACGCGCATCTTCGTCGCGTCCGAATCAGCAAGCCGCGAGCGGCTGGTCTCTGGCTGTCGCGAGTAGCCGCTCGACCGTAAGGTCGACGCTGGCGACGGATGAATTTTCGAGAGGTGACGCGATGGGACTCGGTAAGGCGTCGCCACCTATCGCCGCGTCGATGCTCAAGCTTGATGAAGCCATCGCCTGGGGCGAGTTACGGTTTGGATTGCTCAAGGAGGCAGACGATTGGGTGACCTGCTCTGATCTCATCGATTCGTCGGAGCGGTTAGCCGAGTGGCGCAACGAAGCAGCCGAGATGTTTGTCGAACTTCAGGACTGCGATGTCGAGGAGATTGCTCCTGCGGTACCTGCAGCCCATGTGTTGGGTTGGTACTGCGACACATTCGCGTGGATCGGGTCGGCGCTCTTTCACTCGGCTCGACGGGTTCCGGATATTGCCCCAGAGGGCGTCGCCTTCCGTCGCCATCCCGTCGAGGGTTGGATTAACGGCATCGCGTTGCTGAACGGGTCCTTCTTGTGCTTGCCCGACGATCCGTCGGTCGACCATCCTGATGCCACGGCCGTACCTGACGTGGAAACCTTGGCCGCCTCGCTTCGCTCACGCGTGGTTGACCACGCTCAGCAGTTCTTGGGTCGATATGAGCCAGACGTGCGGTTGGGTTGGCACAGCCTGTGGGGCGCTGTCACTGACTCGTTCGACTCGGGAGCGTGGACGGCGGGAAGCATGCTGGGCGATGCAGCGGCGGGCGCTCGCGACAGCCGGATGTTGCTGCCGGGGAACAGCTGGCCGTTCACCTCTGGCTCGTCGACATACGAGGTGCTGGATGCTCGAGGACGGCGATGGTGGTCGCGTCGACGCGAGACCTGCTGCTTCGCCTATCGGCTGCCAAAGCCATCTGTGTGCTTCACCTGCCCACGTATCGACGATGCCGAACGAGCAACCCGCGCCGATAAATGGCCTGACCCCTTTTAATGCGGAAGATCCGACCACCCATAGGTGGTCGGATCTTCCGCATTACAAGGGGGTAAGTACCGTTGGCTGCGTGGATAGGGACGACATCGGCTCGTGGCTTTCCGGGCCAGGGGTTGCACGCGACACCGAGAGTGCCAGCGACTACGCAGGGCAGCGGCTGGGTCTCCCCGAGTCGGGCGCGGGCTCAGCAGCGCCGTGGGGTCTGCGCATTGGTGCGATCTTCATCGACTGGTTTGTCGCGCTTGGCATCACTCTTGCTGTGGTGGGCCAGCCAGCAGAAGGCGATCCAGGCTTCAGCCTAATAGTGCTTGGGGTGTTTGCCCTCGAGTATGTGGTGTTGCTCTACACCGCGGGACGCACGCTGGGGATGGTGGCGACCGGTCTTCGGGTTCTACCGGTGGGCCGCAACAACTTGGGGATCGGTTTCGTTCTCCTGCGCACCTTCTTACTCGCGCTTGTCTTGCCGGCAGTCGTCTACGACCGCGACCGGCGCGGGTTCCACGATCGGGCGGGACGCACCGTGGTCGTTCGGTCGCGCTAGCTGCTTGTTGGTGTACTAGCCCCGCATGCTCTTGGCTTGACGCGCGCTCTTGGGCATTGGTCCCTTGGGGATCGGCAGCGTGCCTTGCTGCGCGCCCAGCGCTTTCAGTCGGAAGTTCAGCTCAGTGACCTGCGCCGGCGTCAACGACTTCGGCAGTTTCATGATGCGACGAGAGAGCTTGCGTAGCGGTACCTGTCCCTGGCCATTGCCTGCAACTAGCTCGTGAATCGCGACGTCCGGGGCAACGCGTGCAATCTTGCGCTTTTCCTGTGCAAGCAAGTTGCCGACGCGCGTCGGTGCACCCTCGCCGACCAGGACGACGCCAGGGCGTCCGACCACCCGATGCACAAGGTCTTGGTTCTTCGTGACTGCGACCATCGGTGTGACAGTCCAACCCCGTCGCAGCAACTTCAGTGACGCGGCCGCGGCTCCGGTCTCACCCTCGATTTGCGCGTACGCGGCGCGCTCGGCGCGGCGTCCGAAGATGACGGTGGCCAGCGTCATGCCGATCATGACCCCGAGGAATCCCAGCAGCACGGGGTTGTCGATCGCGAATCCGATCCCCAGTAGAACGAGGAAAGGAACAAGGAAGGCACCGGCAAGCCACAGACCGATCATGGGATCGCTCTTGCGGGTCAGGGTGTACGCCTGGCCGATCTGCTTGAGCCGACCGGGCTTGCCGTCTTTGTCCTTCTTCTTACGCGCCATGACCCCAGCCTACGAAAGTCGGCAGATCATGCGATGGGCCGGGGCGGCGCGACCCGGATGCGCGACTCATTGCGCGCTGCCAGAGCTTGTTGGTACAGACGTCCGGCGCGGTAGGACGAACGAACAAGCGGTCCGCTCATCACCGCGACCATGCCTTGGGCCAGCGCCTGCTCGCCAAGCTGGTCGAATTCCGCTGGCGTGACCCACCGTTCAATCGGATGGTGCCGGCTGCTCGGGCGCAGGTACTGCGTGATCGTGAGGAGCTCGCAACCGGCATCGACGAGATCGCTGATCGCTTGACCAACCTCATCGCGTTCTTCGCCCATTCCAAGAATGAGGTTGCTCTTGGTGACGAGCCCCGCCTCGCGTGCGGCGGTGATGACCTCAAGCGACCGTTCGTATCGAAAACCAGGACGAATGCGTCGGAAGATACGCGGGACGGTCTCGATGTTGTGCGCGAGAACCTCGGGCCGCGACCCGAACACCTCAGCCAGATGTGACGGGTTGGCTGAGAAGTCGGGGATGAGAAGTTCGACCCCGGTTCCTGGGTTCAGTTGGTGAATCGCACGCACTGTCTCGGCGTACAACCACGCGCCCTCATCTTCGAGGTCGTCTCGCGCGACGCCGGTAACCGTCGCGTAGCGCAGTCCCATGGTGCGAACACTTTCCGCGACCTTGCGCGGCTCGGTGGCGTCCAGGGGGAGCGGTTTGCCGGTCTCGATCTGGCAGAAGTCGCAGCGACGCGTGCACTGGTCGCCGCCGATGAGGAATGTTGCCTCGCGGTCTTCCCAACATTCGTAGATGTTTGGGCATCCCGCTTCCTCACAGACAGTGTGAAGACCTTCCGCCTTCACCAGCTGCTTGATCTGGCGGTACTCCGGCCCCAGTGAGAGCTTGGTTTTGATCCACGGAGGTTTACGTTCGATCGGTGTTTGCGCATTGCGTACTTCCAGGCGCAGCAGTTTGCGACCTTCCGGTGCCACGGTCATACGCCCACCGACTCGGATGAACGCGGCGTTTCGTACCCATACGGGTGTGAACGCGTCGTTCTCGCAGGGAAGGTGCGGGTGAAGTGGGTGGTGATGGGGGGGAGCAGGTCGCGGACCGTGATGGGCATGCCGAGTTCGCGGGTGAGGCTCGTGACTCCGGCGTCTTCGATGCCACAGGGGACGATGCGGTCGTACGCGGCGAGGTCGCAGTCGGCGTTGATCGCGAATCCGTGCATCGTCACTCCGCGGGCGACCCGCACGCCGATTGCTGCGAGCTTGCGTTCGGGACCGTTGTCATCGGCGGGCACCCAGACACCGCTGCGTCCGTCGACGCGCGTCGTGGCCAGGCCGAGTTCGGAGCACACACTCATGAGGAGTTGTTCCAACTGACGCACGTACGCAACCACGTCGATCGGGTCAGCGAGCTTGATCAGGGGATAGCCCACCAACTGTCCAGGGCCGTGCCACGTGATCTTCCCGCCTCGATCGACATCGACGACTGGCGTGCCGTCGGTGGGACGCTCCCAGGTGCTGGTTCGCTTGCCAGCGGTGTAGACGGCGTCGTGCTCCAGCAACAGCAAGGTGTCGGGCCGGGTACCAGCGACCACCTCAGCGTGAAGGCGCCGCTGTTCGTCCCACCCGTGCTGATAGGGAACGGTCTGCGGGGCGAAGCCCAGCGGAACGACGTCGAGCGGCATACCCCCAGGGTACGTGGCGAACTGCCTGCCGCCGAATCGAACCGCGCGCTTCAGACGTAGCCGTATCGGCGTCGCGATGGCCAGGTGGCGGCGGCGACAAGAAGCCGTTGACTGCTGGGCATGTCATGGCGCCACTGATCGTCACGACGCAGTGTGATTGGCCCCTCCTGGAATCGAATGCGCCCGCCTTGCACCGTGTGATGTTTCGCGGGCAGCAGCCCCTCGTCCGTGATGAAGTCCAACGCACCCGGTCGATCCGCGACCTCACTGAGCTCAGCCACTCTCAG
>DATKIY010000087.1:0-2176 GCA_035543875.1 Actinomycetes bacterium
GAAGAGCGCAGAGTCCGCTTCGACCACCTGAAGTGGGGTGCCACCGAACTCAGAGGTTCCGGTACGCGCGACGTCGCCGCCAAGCGCTTGTGCCATCGCCTGAAATCCGTAGCAGATGCCAAACGTCGCAACTCCAGCATCAAACAAATGTGGGTCAAGCGAGGGGGCTTTGTCGGCGTAAACGCTGCTGGGTCCACCCGACAGGACAATGGCCCGAGGTTTTTTGGCCAACATCTGCTCGACCGGCATTGTGTGAGGCACGATCTCGCTGTAGACGCGAGCCTCACGGATCCTCCGCGCGATGAGCTGTGCGTACTGAGCTCCAAAATCAACCACGAGGACCGTGTCGAAACCCTCTGTTGGCTGGCTCACGCTGGCCTTTCTGGTTTTCTGCTCTTCGCAGTGGGCGTACGGGTGGTGGTGCAGAGGAGATTGAGAACAGTTCTGTGATGCAAAGTCTACCGAGGCGCGGAACAACTCATTCGCTCGAAGGGGGTGCCACGGCCTAGCGTGGGGCAGTCATGCTTCGCGACCTGCCCTTCAGCGATCCCGGTGAACCCGACCTCACGTCGCCCGGGCGTTTTTTGCGTTGGATCGGGTTACGGCAAAAAGCGATCCTCAGTCTCGGCGTCCTCTGGGGGGTCCTTTGGATGGGAGGGCAGGCGTTGATCCCAGGCGCCCTGGGTGCTGGCATTCAGGCGATATCCGAGAAGAACACGACTTTGGCTTACGAGTGGGCCGCCGTGGTCCTCGGACTTGGCATCGTGCAGGCCACGGCCGGGCTACTCCGCCACCGAATGGCGGTTACCAACTGGATCACTGCAGGTTCAAGGGTCCAACAGCTCGTAGTGCGTCGAGCGGCCGCCCTGGGTGCCGACCTCCCCAAACAAGTCGCAACGGGTGAGGTCGTGGCAGCCACTGCCAATGACGTGGAGCGCATTGGTAGCGCCTTCGACATTCTTCCGCGCTTCATTGGCGCGATCGTCGCGTTCTTTGCGGTGGCCGCCATCTTGGTCTACAGCAACCTCATGCTCGGACTGATTGTGTTGATCGGTGTTCCCGTGCTCACGATGTCCGTCGCTCCACTCGTGCGGCCGCTCGAACGTCGAGAGCGCACCCAACGCGCCCGACTAGGTGAAACTCAGGAGCTCGCCGCAGACACGGTCGCCGGGCTCAGGGTGCTGCGCGGCATCGGTGGCGAAGAACTGTTTCTCGATCGCTTCCGCGCCGCCTCTCAGGACGTGCAGAAGGCTGCCGTTCGCACTGCGACGATCCGCTCGTTGCTGGATGCGCTTCAGGTCTTCCTTCCTGGCCTGTTTGTCGTAATCGTCACCTGGCTTGGCGCGCGACTGGCGATTCAGGGGGAACTCGATGTCGGACAGCTGGTCGCGTTCTACGGATACACCGCCTTCCTTGTACTTCCGCTTCGAACTGTCACCGAAGCGGCTCACAAGTGGACGGCAGCGCGCGTTGCAGCTTCGCGCGTGTTGGCCGTTCTGTTGCTCGAGCGACTGTTTCAAGAACCCTCAGGTTTCGTCGCGGAGCCAGGCGACGGGCGACTGGTTGACCCCACCTCTGGTCTCGTCGTCGAGCCCGGACTGTTTACCGCTGTGGTAACCGATGACCCCGACGACTCGGATCTCCTGGCAGACCGACTCGGACGTTACCGCGACAGTGAAGTGACACTGGCCGGCGTTCGCGTTGCCGACCTTCCGCTGTCCGCGGTGCGTCGGCGGGTGCTCGTGCAAGACAAAGACCCGATGATTTTGTCCGGTGCCGCCGAGGACCTTTTCGAGATCCCGCGAACCGGCCGCGTCGACGTAGACGAAGCTTTGGCCTGGGCGTCAGCGCTGGATGTGGTCGAGGCATTGCCAGAAGGACTCGCGACCGACCTGCCCGAACGCGGCCGCTCATTGTCTGGCGGCCAGAGGCAACGACTGGCGTTGGCTCGCTCGCTCGTCGCCGACCCTGACGTACTCATCCTGGACGAACCGACCAGCGCTGTCGACGCGCACACCGAGGCTCGCATCGGTGTAGGAATCCGCGAGGCTCGCGCTGGCCGGACAACCATTGTTTTCACCACCAGCCCACTTCTGCTTGAGCACGCCGACACGGTTGCGTTTTTGTCTGGCGGCAAAGTGGTTGCGACCGGACGTCATCGGGAACTGCTCCACGG
>DATKIY010000088.1:0-33261 GCA_035543875.1 Actinomycetes bacterium
TCACACTGACTTCACAGAAAACGCTCAAGTCGGGGTCAGCCGACTGGTTCAGCCCGTCCGTGGCTATCGATGGTGCTGGCAATGTCCATGTGGTCGCGAGCGACGTTGAGGGCGCGGCCAGTGGGCCGAACGTCGTCGTCATAGCCAAGAGCGGCTCGACGTGGACCAACGCGTTGTTCCTCGCAAAGGCTGCTGGCGAGTACGACGGGCCAGGTAACCCCACCGACTGGACGGGTGGCACGGACGCCGCCATCGATCCGACGTCGCCGTGGGACGTGTGGGTCACTGGGGCCATCGGCACCGCGACCAACACACTGGCCTCAAAGGTTGCCCGCGTCTCGCTGGCCAAGAACACCGCCAAGATCAAGGCGGATGACACTCAGGTCAACAAGGGGGAGCAGGTGACCTTCACGGCCAAGCTCAGTCGGCCAGGCGGAGACACCATCGCGGGTCTTCCGATTGCGCTCCAGAAGAAGAGTGGCACCAGCTGGACCACGGTCAGCTCGAAGCAGACGTCGGCCAAGGGCAAAGCGAAGTGGACCTTGAAGATCAAGAACCCTGCTCAGTACCGGACTCTGGGCAAGGCTGTGAAGCAGTCGGGTGGCCAGGGCAAGGTTGTCGCCAAGGTCACCAGCAAGGCGCTGCAGATCAGCTTGAACTAGTCACTCAGCTGTACGGGATGTGATGTAGGTCACAGCTCGTCTGCACAGTTTGCAAGGCCCGCCGGGATGACCCGGCGGGCCTTGTGCGTTCCATCCACAGGTAAAGTTGCGTCGTAGCGACTCAACCTGTTTGATACACCTAGTAGCAACTACGAACACTCTCTGGCTTCGGGCCAGACCACACCGGAGGTACAACCCACATGGGCCGAGCGGTCGGAATCGACTTGGGGACGACCAACTCTGTCGTCTCCGTCCTAGAGGGCGGCGAGCCAGCCGTCATCGCAAACGCGGAGGGCGCACGCACCACCCCCAGCGTCGTCGCCTTCGCCAAGAACGGTGAGGTGCTGGTTGGCGAGGTCGCCAAGCGCCAGGCCGTCACTAACCCCGATCGCACCATCCGGTCGGTCAAGCGCCATATGGGGACCAGTTGGTCGGTCGACATCGACGGCAAGGACTACACGGCCCAGGAGATTTCAGCGCGAATCCTGCAAAAGTTGAAGCGTGATGCTGAGGCCTACCTCGGTGAGCCGGTAGCAGAAGCTGTCATCACCGTTCCGGCGTACTTCAGTGACGCCCAGCGGCAGGCAACCAAAGAAGCCGGCGAGATCGCCGGCATGAACGTGCTGCGCATCGTCAACGAGCCCACGTCAGCCGCACTGGCCTACGGACTCGACAAAGGCGACCAGGACCAAACGATCCTGGTGTTCGACCTCGGAGGCGGAACCTTCGATGTGTCGTTGCTGGAGATAGGTGAAGGCGTTGTCGAGGTCAAGGCGACCAGTGGTGACAACCACCTCGGTGGCGACGACTGGGATGACGCAATCATTGGTTGGCTGGTCGACCGCTTCAAAGCGGCCAACGGCATCGACTTGGCCAAAGACAAGATGGCCATGCAGCGTGTTCGCGAAGCGGCGGAGAAGGCGAAGATTGAGCTGTCGTCCTCAGCGCAGACATCCATCAACCTCCCCTACGTCACGATCGACGCCGAGAAGAACCCCTTGTTCCTCGACGAGACGCTGACTCGCGCGCAGTTCCAGAACATGACGCATGACCTGCTTGAGCGCACCCGCAAGCCATTCGAAACCGTCATTCGCGACGGTGGCACCAAGGTGTCCGACATCGACCAGATCATCTTGGTCGGCGGATCCACCCGCATGCCCGCGGTCAGTGAACTAGTGCGGGAGCTAACGGGCGGCAAGGAGCCAAACAAGTCGGTCAACCCTGACGAGGTTGTCTCGGTTGGTGCGGCGCTGCAGGCCGGTGTGTTGAAGGGCGAAGTCAAAGATGTGCTGCTGCTCGACGTGACGCCGTTGTCCTTGGGTATTGAGACCAAGGGCGGAATCATGACCAAGCTGATCGAACGCAATACAACGATCCCAACAAAGAAGTCGGAAACGTTCACCACGGCTGACGACAATCAGCCATCGGTCCAGATTCAGGTGTACCAAGGCGAACGGGAGATTGCGGCGTACAACAAGAAGCTCGGAATGTTTGAGCTCACTGGATTGCCCCCAGCTCCGCGAGGCATCCCCAAGATTGAGGTGACGTTCGACATTGACGCCAATGGCATCGTGCACGTGCATGCCAAGGATGAGGCGACCGGCCGTGAGAACTCAGTTCAGATAACGGGTGGCTCTGCCCTGTCCAAGGAAGACATCGAGCGAATGATGGGCGACGCCGAGTCGCACGCTGAAGAGGACCGTCAGCGGCGTGAAGAGGCAGAGGTTCGCAACTCCGCGGATGCGTTGGTCTATCAGACCGAGAGGTTCTTGAAGGACAACGAAGACAAGGTTCCTGAGGATGCCAAGGCAAACGTCGAGGAGCCTCTTGCTGAGCTGAAGAAGGCGCTGGAAGGCACTGACACCGACGCTATCAAGGTTGCTGCTGAAAAGGTCGCGACTGCTAGTCAGTCCCTGGGCGCTGCGATGTACGCACAAAGCGAAGCGGCTGGTTCGGGTGCTGCTGAAGATGGGGCAGCGGCCGATTCAGGCGACGACGACATCGTCGAGGCCGAAATCGTCGACGAGCCGGCCGAAAGCGGCGAGGCAGACAAGTGAGCGAGTCCGACCAAGAACACACCGGACCGGTAGTCCGCGACAAGCGGCGCATCGATCCAGTGACAGGTGAGGTTCGTGAGGTGGCGGGTACGCCCGCCACCTCAGCCTCCTCGACTGATGCTGACCCATCAGCTTCGCTGGCCGGACAAGAGCAGATGGCCGGCACTCTCGATGCCGACCTCGCTGCGCTTGAGGAACAGCTCACCGAACGAACAGCAGACGTTCAACGCGTTCACGCCGAGTACGCCAACTACCGCAAGCGCGTCGACCGCGACCGGGAGCTGGTGCGTGAGCAGGCGACGGCGTCTGTGCTTGCTGAGTTGCTCACGGTGCTCGACGACATCGAGCGGGCAAGGGAGCACGGTGAGGTCGTCGGTGGCTTCAAAGCCGTGGCTGACTCACTTGAGTCTGCCGTCACCAAGTTGGGGCTAGAGCGTTTTGGCGACGTTGGCGATCCGTTCGACCCGGTGATTCACGAAGCGCTTACTCACACGGAGTCGGCTGAAGTCAGCGAAACCACCTGCGTTCAGATCTTTCAACCCGGTTACCGCTTCGCCGGCCGCGTGATTCGCCCAGCACGAGTAGCAGTAGCCGACCCCCAGTCCTAGCGAGAACGACGCGTTCGCTCTCGTATGCGTACGAAACGCCGCAATCAACAGGAAAGTTAGGCACAAGCAAGAGGAGGTGACGTCGTGAGCACCAAGGACTATGTCGAGAAGGACTACTACGCCGCGCTCGGCGTCACCAAGTCAGCGTCTGCTGAGGAAATCAAGAAGGCCTACCGCACGTTGGCTCGCAAGCACCATCCAGATGCAAACGAAAGCTCTCCAGCGGCCGAAGAGCGATTCAAGGAAATCTCGGAGGCGTATGACGTGCTCTCCGACGACGCAAAACGTCGTGAGTACGACGAGATTCGTTCCTACGGCTCTGGTTACGGCGGGGGTGGGTTCGGCCCGGGAGGCGCCTACTTTGGGGGACAGGACGGAGCACAGTCGGTCAACCTCGGTGACTTGTTCGGGCAAGGTGGCTTGGGCGATGTTCTCGGCGGGATGTTTGGCCAGGCAGGAGGCGGCCAACGTCGGCGTACGAAAGGCTCCGATCTCAGCGCGTCAGTAACACTGGGATTTCGCGACGCTGTGCACGGCGTCACCACGTCGCTGCAAATCCGAAGCGAAGCCGCCTGTCCAACGTGTGGTGGGTCCGGTGCAAAGCCTGGTACGTCACCGCACGTCTGTGCTTCCTGCGGAGGTTCAGGACAGACAGTTCGACAACAAGGCGGATTTGGTTTTGCTGAGACGTGTCGGGCCTGTCACGGTCGAGGCTCTGTCGTCGACGATCCGTGCAGCACCTGTAGCGGCATGGGTGCCACGATGCAAACGCGCACCATCCAAACGCGTATCCCAGCCGGCGTGAAGGATGGGCAAACTCTTCGACTGTCCGGCAAGGGCGGGCCAGGTAACCAAGGTGGCCCCAGCGGTGATCTGCTCGTCACAGTCAACGTGCGCAAACACCCACTGTTCGGACGCAAGGGTGCTCATCTCACGCTGACCCTTCCGATCACCTTTTCGGAAGCGGCTCTTGGCGCGACGGTGCAGGTGCCGACGCTCGACGGTGACCAGGTGTCGCTCAAGATCCCCGCAGGCACTCCAAGCGGTCGCACATTCCGGGTTCGTGGGCGCGGAGTGCCACGTAAGGATGGCAAAGCTGGCGATCTGCTCGTCACTGCTGAAGTGGCGGTCCCGCAGCGGGTCGACGGCAAGGCTCGAAAGCTACTTGAGGACTACCAAACCGCCACGGCTGGAGACGATCCGCGAGCTGACCTGATCTCCATAGCGGGGAAGGAGTAACCATGTCAATCGAAGACCTCAGCGGTACACCGGTCTACGCCATCTCCGTGGTCGCTCAGCTCACCGGCATGCATCCGCAGACGCTGCGCCAGTACGACAGGCTCGGCTTAGTGGCTCCGCAGCGAACAGCAGGGGGAGGACGCCGCTATTCGGCGCGCGACGTCGACCGCTTGCGCGAGATTCAACAGCTCTCAGCCGAAGGTATTGGCCTGATCGGCGTCAAACGAATCTTCGAGTTGGAGCTGCATGTCGAGGCGCTGCGAGCCCGGGTAGCTGAGCTTGAGGCTGAGCTAGAACGTACCGATGGATCGCATGTCGACGGACGTCGTGCCGGCGCTGTGGGAACCGAGATGGTCCTACGTGACCGAACTTCAGTTGTTGTCTGGCGCCGACCTCCCCGCTCACCGCTTGGCTGATATCAAACTTTGGAGTCCCGATGGAACTAACCACGCGCAGTCGTGACGCGCTAGGTGCCGCCCAACAGCAAGCGGTCTCCGACGGCCATCCACAGCTTGAGCCAGTACACGTGTTGGCGGCGCTCCTCGACGACGCCGACGGAATTCCTGCTGCGTTGTTGCAGGCGATTGGCGTCGACCGCGAAGACGTCCGCTCAAAGGCGCAGGCAGCGCTCGCACGCCTACCTCGCGTAAGTGGCACGACCGCATCGGGTCCTCAGGCTTCCGGAGCACTACAGCGGGTGCTTGCACGCGCGACCGAGCGAGCGCAGGAGCGCGGCGATTCATATGTGTCGACCGAGCACCTACTCCTTGGCCTTGCCAGCGTGCCGGGTGAAGCGGCCGACGTGCTCGCATCGGTAGGTGTCAGCGAGGATGCAGTCACAGATGCATTGGACCGAGTGCGCGGTAGTTCACGCGTGTCGTCACCGGACCCGGAGGGAACGTTTCAAACCCTAGAGAAGTACGGCGTCGACCTGACTCAGCAGGCTCGCGAGGGCCGACTAGACCCGGTGATTGGACGCGACGCCGAGATCCGACGTGTCATTCAGGTGCTGTCGCGGCGAACCAAGAACAACCCTGTCCTGATTGGCGAACCTGGCGTGGGCAAGACCGCAGTGGTTGAAGGTTTGGCTCAGCGAATGGTTGCAGGTGATGTGCCCGAGTCTTTGCGCGGCAAGCGGCTTATTGCGCTTGACCTGGGTGGCATGGTGGCTGGCGCCAAGTACCGAGGGGAGTTCGAGGAACGACTCAAAGCCGTCCTCGATGAGATCAAAGAGTCTGACGGCCAGGTAGTGACGTTCATCGATGAGATGCACACCGTGGTCGGCGCTGGTGCGACCGGCGAAGGCGCCATGGACGCAAGCAACATGCTGAAGCCGATGCTGGCGCGTGGTGAGCTCCGGATGATCGGTGCCACGACACTCGACGAGTTTCGCGAACACGTCGAGAAAGATCCAGCGCTGGAGCGGAGGTTCCAACAGGTCCTCGTTGGTGAGCCCAGCGTCGCCGACACGATCGCCATCCTGCGTGGCCTCAAGGAGCGGTACGAGGCCCATCACAAGGTCCAGATCTCGGACGCTGCGCTGGTAGCTGCAGCATCGCTATCCAACCGCTACATCCCGGCGCGTCAGCTGCCAGATAAGGCGATCGACCTGATTGACGAAGCGGCGTCACGCCTGCGGATGGAAATCGACTCGAGCCCGGTGGAGATAGATGAGCTGCAACGGACGGCCGATCGACTACGCATGGAAGAGATGGCGCTGACTCGCGAGACCGACGCAGCGTCCCAGGAACGGCTCGCGGCTCTACGCGCTGAACTGGCTGACGTGCAGGAGCAACTCGACGCGCTAAGCACGCGTTGGGAGCGAGAGAAGTCTGGTCTCAACCGGGTCGGCGAGATGAAGACACGGGTTGACGAACTACGCATTCGCGCAGAGCGCGCGCAGCGCGAAGGTGACCTGGCGACGGCTTCAGAACTTCTCTACGGAGAGATCCCCGAGCTGGAGAAGCAGATCACCGAGGCAGCTGCATCAGCAGAAGCCATGGATGCGATGGTGAAAGAAGAAGTTGGTCCCGACGACATTGCCGAGGTAGTTGGAGCCTGGACAGGTATCCCCGCCGGACGCTTACTCGAAGGCGAAGCCGCAAAGTTACTCCGCATGGAAGCCGAGCTCGGGGCGCGCGTTATCGGTCAGACTGCCGCCGTCCGCTCGGTGTCCGACGCGGTGCGCAGAGCCAGGGCAGGTATCGCTGACCCGGACCGACCGACCGGCTCATTTCTGTTTCTTGGACCAACCGGGGTTGGTAAGACAGAGCTCGCGAAAGCGCTGGCTGAGTTTTTGTTCGATGACGCACACGCCATGGTTCGCATCGACATGAGCGAATACGGTGAGAAGCACTCGGTGGCCAGACTTGTAGGTGCGCCCCCTGGTTACGTCGGCTACGAAGAGGGTGGCCAGCTAACCGAGGCGGTGCGCCGTCGGCCCTACTCGGTGGTGTTACTCGACGAGGTCGAGAAAGCACATCCCGAAGTGTTTGATGTGCTGTTGCAGGTTCTCGACGATGGTCGCTTGACCGATGGCCAGGGACGCGTAGTGGATTTCAAGAACTCCATCCTGATTCTCACTTCAAACCTCGGGTCGATGTTCTTGGTCGACCCGCATCTAGACGAAGAGGGAAAGCGCGACAAGGTAATGGGCGTGGTTAGAGCCACCTTTAAACCAGAGTTCTTGAATCGACTCGACGACGTGGTGCTCTTTGACACACTCACCACCGACGAGCTAGCGCAGATCGTCGACCTGCAGGTCGACGGCCTCGACAAGCGCTTGGCGGATCGGCGAATCAGCCTTGTTGTGACTCCTGATGCAAGCCTTTGGCTTGCTAGCGAAGGCTATGACCCGGCCTATGGTGCGCGGCCACTGCGTCGTCTGATCCAGACCGCAATTGGCGATCCGCTGGCGAGGATGCTGATTTCCGGCGAAGTGGTAGACGGTGCCACCGTGCGCGTTGACGTTGACGCCGAGCAGGGGATGCTGGCGCTGAGCGTTTCCTCGTGACTCATGCAGCTACGCAGCCAACGGTTAGTGGCTGACGTGGATGGGCGGGACGCGGCCCCGCCACGGCATAGTTTGCTCAAGCTGCGCCGCCAGCCGTAGGAGCAGGCTCTCGGCCCCGAACGCGCCAACGAGTTGCATGCCGATGGGTAAGCCATCTTTGCTCATGTGCAGCGGCAGACTGATTGCTGGTTGGCCTGTGGCGTTGAACGCCGGCAAGAACGATTCGAGCGGCGACCAGGTGTTGAAGATGTCTGCCAGCGGGACGTCGGCTGTCGGATCGTAGACGCCCAACTTCGCCGGTAACCGTCCCAACGTCGGCGTCAACAAAACGTCATGTTGGCTGAAGAACCAACCCATGTTGCGAGCGACAACGTTTGCCTGGTCGAACGCATTCATCAACTGTGCGGCTGTAACCGTGCGTCCGTAGTTGAGAGCAGCTAGCGTCGGCCCTTCAAGTGTGTCTACGTTCGGCTCGCGTCCTACTGCGGCCGAGAACGCGTCAATCGTGTGGGCGTTGTCAGCGGCCCATACATCCGTGGTCGCCTGCAGGAAAGGCTCCCATTCGAAAGTTGGTGCTGCCGCTTCCACGTGGTGGCCCAAGTCGGCCAGTGCTCGAGCGGTTGCCTCGGTGGCATGGGCGATCTCGGCGTCGGCTCCCTGGCCAGACCACGGAGTGCTGCAGAAAGCGATCCGCAGCGCACTTACAGGAGCGCCCACCTCTTCGGCAAACGGTCGATCCGGACGCTGGATCACAAACGGGTCGCCGCTGCCTGGATCGGACAGTGCGTCCAACAACAATGCCGTGTCGCGCACGCTGCGCGTCACCATGAAATGCACGGCCCAGCCGAGCAGCGCCTCCGCAATATCCGGCCCCCACGTCACGCGGCCTCGCGAGGGCTTAAGCCCGACAACGCCACACGATGAGGCGGGAATGCGAATGGAGCCACCACCATCGCTGGCCGAGGCGACCGGAACGATCCCAGCACCGACCACAGACGCAGCGCCGCCGCTTGAACCGCCAGCCATGTGGTTTTGGCTCCACGGCGAACAGGTGCGGCCCGCCGCCAACGTCTCGGTGGTGCCCATGATCCCGAACTCGGAGGACGCCGTCCGGCCGAGATTGATCAGCCCGGAGCGCCTAATCCGCATCGAGAACTCGGAGTCGGCTGGCACCACCCAACCTTTGGCCAGTCGGCTGCCGTTCTCGCAAACGACACCAGCCTCTCCGTGGTAGAGGTCCTTGACCATGGTCGGAACACCGCCGAACGGGCCTGCTGGCACCGAGTCGTCGAGTGCTGCTGCACGATCTGCGAAAGCCTCAACGACGGCACCGAGCGTGCCGTTGAGCTTTTCGACGCCAGCCATCGCACAGGCGGCTAGGTCGCGGGGATGGACCTGCTTGTCGGCTACCAGCTCGGCCAGGCCGGTGGCGTCGTAGCTGGCGTACTCAGTGAGCTCCACGGCGGGATGCTAACCCGCTGGCCAGGGTGAGAGCTGCCGCGCCGCACCGACGCTGTGGGAGTGGGATATCGCACATCGGCGACGCGCGCCTCAAGACTGGTGGGTTCAGTGCCGAGACGGAGGCTAATCCCGCATACTCATTGCGACGCCGGTCGGCTTGGCCAGCGTCGGATACTTCGCAAGGTGGTCGTTCATGGTTCCGATGCATGTGCAGCCCGAGGTGGTCGAACTCGACTCAACCTTTCGGGCGATCGACGGCGGAAACGCCATTGATCAGCGTATGCCAGAGTTGTTCGCCCACGGGTGGCCCGCATACCGCGGGTGGTACCTACGCGAAGGTGAAGCGGCCCGCGCGTCATATGCGGTCGGTGCGTACAAGCTGCGGCAACACATGCCTGAACTCGTGCCTGCCTACGAACGGCTGGTTGAAGGCGTCGGAGGCGGAGATCTTGAGGCTCGGTTCCTGAGTCATTGGTGCCCGCCGCCGCTGTTTGCCGCTTGCTCCATGGTCACCTGGACTCGCGACGCGAACACCCTGATCCGCAACTACGACTACCCACCGTTGCTGTGCGACACCACTCTGGTTGCGTCGAGCTGGAACGGCACTCGCGTGCTTGCGATGAGCGACTGCGTATGGGGCGCACTGGACGGCGTCAATGAGCATGGACTTTCGGTCGCCATTGCCTTCGGTGGGCGACCCATCGTTGGTGAAGGTTTTGGTATCGGTCTAGTGGTGCGCTACCTGCTGGAGTTCGGACGAAATGTTCCGGAAGCGCTCGAGATGCTTCGTCGGGTCCCCGTGCAGTTGTCCTACAACGTGGCTCTGGTCGACTCGTCAGGCCACAGTGCCATTGCCTACGTAGCCCCTGACCGCGACCTCGTGGTTAGCGGCTCTGCGGTTGCGGCGAATAGGCAAGGCGTCACTGAATGGCCAGAACATGCCGCGTTCTGTGCCACTGTTGCCCGCGAAGAGGCCATGACCGAAGCGATCAACGAGCCGACGGCGTCGGCGCAGTCACTGCTAGAGCGTTTCTTGCTTCCGCCGATCTACCGCTCCACCGCTGCTAGTACCTGGGGCACGGTCTACACCGCCGCCTATGACTGCGATGCGCTGACAGTTGACCTTGCCTGGCCAGACGACAGGTGGACCATCTCCATGAACAACTTTGCCGAGGACTCGCGGGCCAGGCGCAGCTTGGTCGCCATTCCACCGGCCACCTACGAACCTGCCACTCTCACGCCACCGGTGAACTCGCCAGTCCTTATTGTTTGAGGTGTCTAAATTGACTAAAACTTCTTTAGAACCGTCTAGAAATCGTTGAGTAGGCGCCGACAACCGGGCGATACGCCCTGATTTGTCTGGCCAGATCACGATCGGTCGTTCTCTCCCGTAAGACCTCGAAGAAGGTTATTGTCCTGCCACGATGGGCAAAGGCGCCAAAACCAAAAAGGCAAAGCGCAAGAAGGACAAGCGCAAGCGCCACGAAAAACGACGCCCCGAGTCCAAAGCGTCAAAGGTCAAGCGACGTCCGATGAAGGAGCCGGTCATGAACAATGACCTCTCTGACCGACCAGTGCTCAGAAGCCTGTCGGACATCTATCGATACTTTCGCGAGAACACTTCGCCGATCTACTTCATTTCGCCGACTCCCTACAACCTGTTGGGAATCGATGAGTGGGTTGGAGGTTTTCACTTCGTCACGTACTTTGACAGTTTCAATGGCGCGCATGCCCGCTCGTTCTCGCCCACTCACGCTGGCCCGCGCGACTTTGAGTCGTTTGAGTCGGTTAACTCGTACCTGCTGGGCAACAAGCAGGTAATCGACCACATCAAGGCGACCGGACCTGGCCAGGCACTCTTCGTCATGTTCGACGAAGAAACTGAGCAGCTAACGCATCAGCTGGGCTTGGATATCGCGCTTCCGCCGAGAGAGCTTCGCGAACGCATCGACTCGAAGATTGTGACCACGCAGCTCGGCAACGATGCGGGTGTTCCCAGCGTTCCGAATGTCTTAGGCCGCGCGAAGAACTACAAGGAACTCAAGCGGCTCGCGAGGGCGGCAGACCTGGGTGAGGACCTCGTGGTGCAGACGCCGTATGGCGACTCTGGGCGGACCACCTTCTTCATCGCTAGCAAGGAGGACTTCCTCGAGTACGCAGACGTCTTAGCCGAGGAAGAGCTAAAGGTGATGCGCCGGATCAACCACTTCCCTGGCACAGTCGAGGCTGTAGCCACGCGCCACGGAACTTTGGTCGGACCGATCCAAACCGACATCACCGGGTTCAGCGAGCTGACTCCCTACCGTGGTGGCTGGTGCGGGAATGACGTGTACCCGGGCGTCTTCGATGAGCAAGCTCGCAAGCGAATTCGCGAGATGGCTCGACGGCTGGGTGACCGGTTGTACAAGGAGGGCTATCGCGGCGTCTTCTGCCTCGACTTCCTGCTGGACGACGACGACGGCAGTGTTTACCTGGGCGAGATCAACCCGCGAGTGTCCGGGGCGTCGCCACTAACCAATCTCATCACCGCGCGGTATGGCGGCATCCCGCTGTTCTTGTTCCACCTACTCGAGTTTGCCGACGTTGACTGGGAGATCGACCTCGACGAGGTCCAACTACGTTGGCAGGACTTCGACCGTTGGACGCAACTGGTGCTGAAGCAGGTTTCGGACGACGTACAACTGATCACCAAGGCACCCGCCAGCGGGCTGTGGCGGATGAACCAAGATGGAACAATCCGGTTCCTGCGTGCAGAGACCGACTGGCACAACGTCGGTGGCGAGGACGAGGCGTTCTACTTGCAGGTTTACGGTGCAGGTGAGTACCGATACCCCGGGGCCGACCTGGGAATTCTCGTGACGCGAGACCGCATGCAAACCGACAGTCGGCGGTTGCTGGATCGTGGAGTGAAGTGGGCCAGGGCGATCGGTGAAGAGTTCGAAGGGATCCCGCCCGAGGGTCGCGTGGTGACGCCAGAGGAACTGCTGTTCGCAAAGTGGTTCTAGCCGACTGCTAGCGCAACGTGTCTTCATGTAGGCCGCGTTCGATGTCGCGAACTCCCGCCCCAAACGCGAACCGGCGTCCACCGAATGTGACCGAGCAAAGCGCGAACCATGACCAACCAAGGATTAGGCCGCCAACCACGTCGGTGAGCCAATGGACTCCAAGTAGTGCCCGGCTACAAGCGACTGCGACCGCGATTGCAACGCCGATCCCCATAAAGAGCGCTTGGCCGCGGCGGTGAACAAAAACACCCAGCACGAGCGCGACCGCAAGGTAGGTCGCCGCGGCCGCGGTCGAGTGTCCTGAGGGAAATGAGGAGCCACTAAAGCTAGCTAGTGGATCCAGATCGGGGCGGGCTCGCGCAACGGTTAACTTGATGACGTTGGCCAGCACCCACTGTCCGACGACTACGACAAGCAAGAAGGCGGGGATACCAAGCCGTCTTGTCCGTGCGTACGCGTATATCGCAGTTGCCACGGACACCAAAAGGACCGTCAGAGTGTCCCCGAGGTGAGTGATCGCTTCGATGAAGTTTGTGCTTGTTGCAGACGCGTGGCGAGCGGCCCAACTTTCGACCGAATTGTCCCAGCGTTCAAGGCCGATGTGGCGTTCGATCATAAGAATGAGAACGCTGATCAGGACGACTGCGACGGCGAGGATAACCGCGGCAACCGGCAGAACCACGACGGATTCCTTGGCTGGGTCATGCGCCCCCTCCGATGAGACATTCGGAGACTGCCCTTGAGTGCTTGGGGATGGCTGATGTGGGACTTGCGGTGCTCCGGTGTCCGCTCGGTGACGCACCAGCAAGAACGACGTGGTTGCTGCTCCTGTGGAGGCGGCGATCAGTCCGAGGACGAGGATGGGCAGCACAGCCCTATGTTTACCCAGACCTCGCCGGGGGTAAACCAACGGAATGCCGCCAAATACGGAGTCTGCCCTGTCTGTTCACGATGAGAGCGGCACTAGTTCCCGTCGCGAGGCGAAACCAGCGTATTCGCGCGCTTGGAGGTCCTACTCGGCCATTGCCGTGGGGGGCTGGCTCCTGCTGCTGGCGATTGTGATTCCGCTGGGTCTGCTCATCACGGGGCCGCTTGCCGACAGCTGGCTGACGCGCGCCGACGAGCGATTGCCTGAGCGTTGGGAAAATGCCCGAACGGCGACTCTGAACTCGTGGACCGTCTGGGCGTCGGGAATGGGCGAGACCGTGACCGTCGTTTCCATCGCATCGATCGTGGGCATCGCACTCTTGATGATGCGGCGATGGGGCGCCGCGCTTCTTTTGGCAACTGCGATGGTGCTAGAGGTAACCGCGTTTGTTGTGACAACGCTTTTCGTCGAACGCGATAGACCAGATGTCCATCAGCTCGATGTGTCCCCACCTACTTCTTCATATCCCTCCGGTCACACGGCCGCGTCCTTCGCCTTGTACGCCACTCTCGCGTTATTGGTCACGCTGCACACTCGTTCGATCGTTGCCAGGGTATGCGCATGGACTTTGGCGGTGGCGGCAGCGCTGACTGTTGGCGCGGCTCGCATCTATCGAGGCATGCATCACCCATCTGACGTATTGGCTGGACTGCTGGTCGGGGCCGCATGCGTGACCATCGCCTTCCTCGCGGTTCGAGCTTGGGACCGCGTTGAACTCCTCCGAGAGGTGAGCGAGTGAAGGTCGCGGTGGTGGCTCACAACAAAAAGACCTTCGGTGGTGGCTTGCCGGAGCTCCGACGCGCGCTGGCGGCGCTCGGGATTGTCGATCCCTTGTGGTTTGAGGTCGACAAGAGCCGCAAGGCGCCTAAGCAGGTAGTTAAGGCGCTCAAGGCTGGTGCGGAGTTGGTCTTTGTCTGGGGCGGTGACGGAACAGTGCAGCGATGCCTGGATGTCCTGGCCGGTACGGGAATCCCGCTGGCCGTGCTTCCAGCCGGAACGGCAAACTTGTTTGCATCGAATCTCGGGCTGCCGACCGACCTGCCGACGGCGGTCGAGGTTGGCCTCAACGGTCGACGCAGGCGGCTGGACGTGGGAAGAGTCAACGGCGAGCGTTTCGGAGTCATGACTGGTGTTGGTGCAGACGCGCTGATGATTAAGCACGCAGATCGCGGACTGAAGGACAAGCTGGGGCGCAGCGCGTACGTCTTCACCGGGGCGAGAGCGCTGAGTGACGCTCAGTTCAAGGTGCGGGTAACTGTCGATCGAAAGTCCTTTTACAACGGGAAAGCTGGTTGTGTTCTCGTTGGCAACGTTAGGTCGCTTTTTGGCGGTATCGATGCGTTCGATGATGCCGAGCCTGACGATGGTCAACTCGACATTGGTGTCGTGACCGCGACCACACCCCTTGAGTGGAGCAGGCTGCTCATGCGCGCGAGTATCGGACGAACCGGCCGCTCGAAATTCGTCAAAGCCAGTACTGGCACTCGAGTCGATGTTCAGCTGAAGTCGAAACTGCCCTACGAACTCGATGGTGGGGATCGGAGTGCAACCAAGACCCTGAAGGTGCGGATAGAGCCAAAGGCGCTGACGGTTTGCGTCCCGCGTGATCCCGACCCAGCATGAGCCGCGCTGCGACCGTTCCCTCGACTTTCGAGCTCACTGGCGACCACGCGCGATCGACCCTGCGCGGCACCGGCAGAGTTCGACTGCTGCAGGACTCATTCATGCGGCTGCGTTTAGCTGACGGGTTTAGCCACGCACGTGCCTCTGCCTTTGCGTTGGTTCTCCTGCTGGTCGAAGGACTCATCGCCGTCGTTGGGCTGGCGGCAGCAACTGGGTCAAGCGGGTTCGGACGCCGAGTCTCGGACGTCATCGAGAGTGCCGCGCCTGGCCCGGCCGGCAAACTCTTGACAGGTGCGGTGCAGCAAGCGCAAGACACTGGTGGCCACCATCAGTACTGGCCTCTTGCGCTTGCTCTGCTTGCGACCGTTGTGACCGGAACCATGGCCATGGGGCAGTTCGAGCGTGCGTGCAACCGAATCTATGGCGTTGAGGTCGATCGGCCGAGTCTTCGTAAGTACTCGCGGGCGTTCGCACTAGCCGTTACCGCGGGAGTTGCCTTCGCCTTGGGGATCGGGCTCGTGGTGCTTGGGCGGCCCATCAACAACGCGATTGACGACACGTGGTTCAACCCGGTTTGGGATTCGCTTCGCTGGCCGGTTGGAGTGCTGCTTTTGATCGGGGCGACAACTTTGTTGCTGAAATGGAGTCCCAACAGGCGACAGCCTGGCTACTCGTGGCTCGCGTACGGCGCCGCTGCATCCGTTCTCATGATTGTTCTCGCATCACTCGCGTTGGCGGGGTTCTTTGGCGTCAGCCAAACATTCGGTGACACGTACGGCCCGCTTGCTGGAATGATCGCCCTTTTGCTGTGGTGCCTGGCGGTGTCGGTATCGGGGTTGTTCGGGGTCGCTGTCACCGCCCAACTCGAGGCGGTTCGAGCGGAAGCTCACGGTGCTGCGAGTTAGGGACTGGCGTGTTGGCGCAGGTCACTGCTCGCCATTTGATCGAGAGCTTGCGTAAGAACGCTCTCTTGTTTGGTGAACGTCCAGCGGACATGGCTGGCAGGTGGGCCGGTCGGGTCGTCGTAGAAAGTTGAACAAGGGACGGCGACGACTCGCGCGCGTCTGGGTAGTTCGCGACAGAACTCATATGCGTCCGACCAACCCAGCGGGGCTACATCAGAGGTCACAAAGTAGGTGCCGCGCGGTCGAAAGGTCGTCATTCCCAAGTCGTTCAGTCCACTACTGAGCAAGTCTCGGCGTGCCTCCAACGAATCGCGCAGCGAGTCAACCCAGGGCATTTCTACGTTGAGCGCGTGAGTGATCGCGTATTGAAACGGGCCGGCGCTAACAAAGGTCAGAAACTGCTTCGTAGTACGGACGGCGTCGATCAGGTCTTGCGGTCCCGTCGCCCATCCAACCTTCCATCCCGTGAACGAAAAGGTTTTTCCAGAGCTAGAGATGCTTACTGTGCGCTCTCGCATCCCTGGGAGCGTCGCAATCGGAATGTGTGGTTCGTCGAAGGCGAGATGTTCGTAGACCTCATCTGAGACAACGAGAAGATCGTGCTCAATGGCAATCTTCGCGACGGCCTCCAGCTCGGCCATCGATAAGACGGCTCCGGTTGGGTTGTGCGGACTGTTTAACAAGATGAGCTTGGTCTTGGGGGAAACGGCGGCGCGCAGTCGGGCTTCGTCAAGCCGGAAATCCGGCGAATCAAGTCGCACTGGAACACAACGTCCACGCGCCATCGTCACCGTGGCACGGTAGGAGTCGTAGAAAGGTTCCAGCGCGACCACTTCGTCACCAATATCGACAAACGCGAACATGGCTGCGGCGATTGCCTCTGTCGCGCCGGCTGTGATGAGTACTTCTCGGTCGGGATCCACGGCAAGGTCGTACAGGCCGGATTGATGGGCGGCTACCGCCTGCCGCAGCTCGGGGATCCCTGGCCCGGGAGGGTACTGGTTTCCCTTGCCGGAGATGACGGCGTCGGCAGCCGCCCGAGCAATGGAGTCCGGGCCATCGACGTCTGGAAACCCTTGCCCCAGATTGATGGATCCGGTCGCCACTGCAAGGGCAGACATCTCAGCGAAGATCGTTGTTCCGAGCCCAGCTAGATGCGGGGCGAGCTTCATCGTTGCGGTCACGCGGCAACACTATGACGCGACGCCAGCAGGGCGGTTCGTTAGGAGCGGGCCGGACCACGAGTCGTCGCAACAAGTTCCAGCGGAAGCGATGGAACAGTCAGGCCATGTCGGCCGGTCATCGTTTCAGCGGCGCACAGCACATTGACGACCGCCTCTTCGACCGCCTGAACCGTTGCGGCGAAGAGCCGGTCGATGTGTCCCCAAGGCAGGAACGTCATGGCATCGAGCTGACCAAGGGTTGGCCTGTCTGTGTAGCCGCTGTGGACCGACGACTCGTTTCCGGTCGAGAAGGCCAAGAAGATGTCGCCGCTGAAATGGGAACCGGTGGTACCGGTTCTAGCCAGCCCCAGCGGAACTCTGCGGGCCAGCGCCTTGCACTGCGCGGGCAGGAGAGGCGCATCGGTTGCGACGATAACGATGACGGAACCGCCACCTGGCGGGCGCGTGGCCGCGACTGGTTGTGGCTGCAGCGGAATTTGTTTCCCGATCCCTTGTCCGGCGAGCACGAGCTCTTCGCGTGAACCGAAGTTGGCCTGGACAAACGCACCTACGTGCCATTCGCTATCGCCGTAGGTAACGCGCCTTGACGCAGTCCCCGAGCCACCCTTGAACTCGTAGCAGATCATCCCTGTTCCCCCACCGACGTTGCCTTCAGGTACTGATCCTGAAACAGCTGCATCGAGTGCACTGGCGACATGCTGACTCGTCACGTGGTTGCCGTTGATGTCGTTCAGGTCGCCGTCGTAGGTCTCGGCGACCACGGGGAGTAGCCAGTCAGCGGAAACATTCGGGTGATTCTCAACGACCCAGTCGATGATGCCCCGATGCACAGAGCCCACGGCGTGTGAGTTGGTGAGACCAATGGGGAGGGTGAGCAGTCCGGTCTCCTCGATCCAGTGGGAGCCGGTCAACTCGCCATTCCCGTTCATGGAGTACACCCCAGAGGCCACTGGGACGCCGACGCCATGACGTCCTCGAGGCAGGACCACGGTCACGCCCGTGCGTACTGACCGTTCACCTTCGCCTTCGATCAATGTGGTGTAGCCAACCTCAACGCCACTGACGTCCGTTATGGCATTCAGTGTTCCCGGTCGGCCATCAAACGGAAGGCCCAGATCTCTTGCGCGCTGGCGTGGCGGTGGGGTCGTTGTCATGCGTCGATCGTGCCAGGCTGGTGCGATGAGCACTGCATTGGTTACCGGCCCCACGTCAGGGATTGGCGAAGCGTTCGCGCGACGGCTGGCTGCTGACGGCCACGACTTAGTCCTTGTTGCACGCGACGAAGGTCGACTTGAGGCGCTGAGCGGGGAGCTTTCAGGGGTCGGAGTGCGGGTAGAGGTACTGCCAGCAGATTTGGCTGATGCTCGCCAGCTGGCGCACGTGGAATCGCGGCTTCGTGATCCAGACCGACCCATCGACGTGCTCGTGAACAACGCTGGCTTCAGCATCAACCAACGGTTTGTCGGGGGACAGCTAGAACGAGAACAGCTTCTGTTGGACGTACTCGTCACTGCGGTAATGAGGTTGACCCACGCTGCCGCGCCGGGCATGCTGCAGCGCAATTCTGGGCTGATCTGCAACGTGTCGAGCTTTGCCAGCTTCATGCCTTTCGGTACATATAGTGCCGCGAAAGCTTGGGTCACTTTCTTCACGCAGGGGTTGGCTAATGAGCTAGCGGGTACCCGGGTCAAGGCGATTGCGACGTGTCCCGGGTTCGTGCACACGGAGTTCCATCAGCGCGCCGGCGTGGACATGTCTGGCGCTTCCTCGTGGGTGTGGCTGAATACTGACCAGGTGGTTGAGGAGCTCTTTGCAGATCTGGCAAACGGCAAAGTGTTGTCAGTGCCGGGGCGTCGCTACAAGTCGATGGCAGCTGCGGCTCATGTACTGCCTCGTGACGCGGTGCGCCGGCTGGAACGATTCCGCCGCACTCGTATTACAGGGGTCAGGCGGTAGATGCCGGAGGTGAACAGACAGCAGAAACGACCTAGAGCTCTCGGATCAGCGAGGCAAGTGTCCGTGCCACTAGGTCAGGATGTGTGAGCGTCGCAAAATGATGAAGACTCTCGCGACGCACATCCCAACCGCGACGCTCGGCCGTTGCTGCTGGCACCTCGTAGGCTGGTGAGAGCTGCAGATACCCACATCGTGCATCTGGCCAGTCCTCAGGCAGCGGCAGCGGCTCGGTGAAGAAGTCGAGGCTTCGCGGCCTAAGACCAGCCATCAACATGGCCCGATCTCCCGGATCAGGAAGCTCAGCAGCAAGGTCTGCGTCCGACCAATCGGGAAATCGTTGTCCGGACGTGAGAAGGTCTTCCAACTCGACTGCGAACTGCTTGTCCTCGATCGCCATGAGCTCAAGGCGCGTTGCTGCCTGCGGAACGCGAGGGAGCATCGCGTCCAGGAAGACGTATCCGCTTACTGATGCTCCGGCGGCGTGACGGGCAAAGCCAATTTGCGGCAGCAGCGGACCTGCGCCGCTATGTGCAACGAGCACAAGCGGTGAGCTGGGTGCATGATCGGCCAGCTGCAAGGCGGCACGCGCGATGTAGTGAACGGCGTAGGGAGCTTCGTCGTCGTCCAAGACCTCGGGGACAACCACGTCGAAACCGGAGCCGATCAGGGCCGGTGGTAAGTCTCCCCAAACCGCCGCTGAGGTGAGCGGTGAGTGCAGAAGGGCGACTGTTGGTGGCACTAGCCGACGTCGCGCCGAGTGAACGACCAAGCGGCTGGAACAGCGACCAGAGCTGTGTAGACCAACATCGTGAGCAAAGCCCGAGCATTGCTCACGTGGACTTGCACCGTGTCAACCGTCAGATAGCCGCCGGCGTATGGATCAATCTGTGCGGCATCGAGGCGTCTTCCGGGTAGGTCGAGTCCACCGGGCAGCATGAATGCGGCGGTGTTTGACCGGAACAGGTACGGCTCAGGTCCATATTTCATCAGCGCAAGTCCGACCGCGGTTTCGAACACCGCGAAGTACACAAAGGCGACGCCTAACGATGCACCCGTATTTCGTACCAGGATGGCGATTGCGTAGCCGATGGTGGCTGCGATAGCGACCAGCACAAGCCCGCGACCGGCCAGAGGTGCCAGCGCCGGCCACAGTGATTGGTCCCCGAACTCGGAGGGAAGTTTGCCCTGATCCCATGACCCTCGGACGGTTGCGGTCAAAGCCGAGAGTCCGACTGCCAACGCCAGCGCAACGATCGTGACTGCCGTCATCACCGCGATTAAGCCAACCCATTTGGTGATGAGCAGTCGAAGGCGCCGAGGTTCCCACAGCAGTTGCAGAGTCATCGAGCGCGAAGACCATTCGGCACCGCCACTGCTAGCGCCGACGATGAACGCAATTCCCGCCGCGGCGATCGATACGCCCAAGACTGCTGCCGGCAGCATCTCCTTGGCCCGATACTGCTTGTTCTCGCCATAGTCGTATCGCTCAAGCGGCTGGGTCGATGGGTCCGCGCCGCAGTGACGCTTCTGGTTGGCGCTACACGCGTCGTAGAACTGCTGCTGCTGGGCTCGGTTCCTTTCCAGTTCCTCGGGGGTGCTGCCCGCCGTGCTGCGATGTGTGACGAAGGAGATGGCGCTAACCAGGATGATGCCGCCAAGAAACAACAGCGTTAGCACTCGCAGCAGTCGTCGATGAGAGATACGCGACAACTCTGATCGAAGCAGCGGAACAACTTTGTGCGTCGGTCTGGTGGCAAGCGGTAGAAGACTCATTCGTTGGTCCCCCCACCGTCTGATCCTTGTCCGGGTTGGTCCTCAGTGAGATCGAGGAATGCCTGCTCCAGGTCTACCTGAATCGGCGCCAACGACGAGACGTACAGCCCACTTTCGGCGAGTGCGCGACTTACCGCACTCGCATCGCCCACTCCTTCGACGACAATGCCGCCGGTATCAAGATGTGTGGAGAAGCCAGCCGCATCGAGGACCGCTCGCGCTCGCTCGATCTCGGCGATCCCGACTAGGACAGCGCCCGATGAACCTTGAGCGAGCACGTCAGCAACGGCACCGGTCTTGACCATGCGACCACGGTTAATAATTGCCACGGTGTCGCAGATCTGCTGAACCTCACCGAGCAAGTGAGACGACAGCAGAACGGTTACCCCGGAGTCACCGAGTCGTCGCAAGAGCTCCCTGACCTCTCGCATTCCGGCTGGGTCGAGTCCGTTGCTTGGTTCGTCGAGAACGAGTAACCGTGGTTGCTTCAAGAGGGCGGCCGCGATGCCGAGTCGCTGCCGCATTCCCAGTGAGTAGCCCTTGACTTTTTCGTCAGCCGCGTCCTCGAGGCCTACAAGCTGTAGTACGGAGGCCACTTGGGAATCTGGAATCTCGGCAGAGCGTGCTAGCAGCCGAAGATTGAGCCGACCCGTGAAGGGCGGAAAGAACGCGGGACTTTCCAGTAGGGCTCCAACGTCGCCGATCACCATAGGCAAATGCCGAGGCACGTCTTGACCGAGAATGCGCATCTCACCGCTGTCGGCGCGCGCCAAACCCAGCAGGCAGCGGAGCATCGTTGTTTTGCCTGACCCGTTTGGCCCGAGAAAGCCGTGAACGCCGCCTTCATCAACCTGAAGATGCAACCCATCCAACGCAGCCTTGGGTGGTTTGCCACGCCTTCGGTAGGTCTTGCGAACTTCGGTTGCCTCGATGACGGGCATAGCAACTCCAGTCGCGTACGTTCGGATCAGTTGGCCTTGGACGAGCAACCTACTGCCTTTCCTCCCGCTTCTAGCCGCGGTTTAGGGTGGTGGTGTGAACAATCGTGATGCCCTCCGCGCGCAAATCCAGGCCAAAGCAGTCGTACACGGCGAAGTGGTGCTTTCGTCTGGGAAGAAAGCTGACTACTACGTCGACCTGCGGAGGATCACCCTCGACGGGGAAGCGGCGCCACTGGTTGGTTCGGTCCTGCTCGACCTGACTGCTGACCTCGACTACGAAGCGGTCGGTGGCCTGACACTCGGGGCCGACCCCGTAGCCGCAGCAATGTTGCATGCCGCTGCCGCCAGAGGACAGAGCCTTGACGCATTTGTCGTAAGAAAGAGTGAAAAGCAGCACGGGCTGCAACGGCGTGTTGAGGGCCCCGACGTCAAAGGCAGGCGGGTACTCGCGGTCGAGGACACCTCAACGACTGGTGGTTCGGTGCTGACGGCAGTCGAGGCGCTTCGCGAGGCAGGCGCCGACATCGCAGCAGTCGTGGTCATCGTCGATCGTGGTGCCGGTGCTCGCATCCAGGAGGCTGGCCTCGAGTACCGCTCCGCGTACTCGCTGGGTGACCTAGGCCTTGAGTAGACGCCTCGGCGCTACGATCGGGGTTAAGTCGTTCGCCAAGGGTTGGAGTGCATCGTCATGTGGATCCTGATCGCCGTTGGTGTCGTGCTGGTGCTGTTCGCCATTTGGGCTGTCGTCACCTACAACGGTTTCGTCAAGCTTCGGAACTTCGTCGAGGAATCTTGGAAGCAGATTGACGTCGAGCTGCACCGGCGCTATGACCTCATACCGAACCTCGTTGAAACGGTCAAAGGCTATGCAGGCCACGAGCGTCAGACGCTTGAAGCTGTAACGGCTGCACGGTCCGCCGCTGCTTCGCCTGGAGCCACACCTGCTGAGCAGGCCGCGCAGGAGAACATGCTGACTGGCGCACTGCGTCAGCTGTTTGCGGTCGCTGAGGCCTACCCAGACCTCAAGGCCAATCAGAACTTCTTAGAGCTGCAAACACAGCTCACCGAGACTGAAGACCGCATTGCTGCCGGGCGTCGCTTCTACAACGCCAACGTTCGCGCGCTGAACACCAAAGTGCAGTCATTCCCGCCGAACGTGGTCGCTCGGATGTTCAACTTCAAAGAGGCGGAGTACTTCGAGGCTGAAGACCCGACAGTGCGCCAGGCGCCAGAAGTACGTTTCTAGCTTGGAGGTTGCGCCGACCGGTGCCTTCGAAGTTCGAAGTAGATCGGCACGAATGAAAGTGCGACGATCGCGATGACGATGATTTCAATGTGGTCTGCGACGAACGCGTAGCCGCCTAGGTAGTAGCCCAAGAGCGTAAGTCCGGTGGCCCAGAGAATGCCGCCAATCGTGCTGAACACCAGATAGGAGCGAAACGTCATCCCGGCAGCGCCAGCCATCACGGTGATGAATGTGCGAACGATAGGCAGGAATCGAGCAAGGATGATCGATCGTGCCCCAAAATTCTCAAAGAAAGTACGGGTCCGTTCGACGTACTCCTGTCGGAAGAATCGAGAGTCCGGACGCTTAAAGATCGCCGGCCCGGCTTTGCGTCCGATCCAGTATCCGGTGATGTTCCCTGCAATTGCGGCTATGGAAATAAGGGCACAAACGAGTGCGATGTTGGTATCGATGAAACTTTGGGCCACGAGCAAACCGACAGTGAACAGCAGCGAGTCGCCAGGCAGAAAGAACCCGATAAGCAACCCGCACTCGGCGAAAACGATGATCAGGGTCACGAGCAGTGCCCAGGGACCGAGTGAGTGCAGCATCTGCTGGGGGTCGAGCCAGCTGGGTCCTAGCATCGGGCGCATCCGGCGAGACTAACCAGGGTTCTAGGGTGAACCTTCATGGACCTGGTCGGAGTAGGCCCGCACACCGAGCCGTGGCCCGATGACCCGCGACTGGATCCGGAGCTGTTGGCCAGTGGAGATCGTCGAAATGTCGTCGACAAGTACCGCTACTGGAGTCGAGCCGCGATTGTTGCCGACTTAGATGATCGCCGTCATGAATTCCATGTGGCCATAGAGAACTGGGAGCACGACTTCAACATCGGGTCGGTGGTTCGTACCGCGAACGCATTTCTCGCGGCGGAAGTGCACATCGTGGGCAAGCGTCGGTGGAACCGCCGCGGCGCCATGGTCACTGACCGGTACCAGCACGAACGGCACCATCCAACGGTTGCCGACCTCGTCACCTGGGCAGAGGCGTCGGCCCTTCCCTTGATCGGTATCGACAACTTGCCGGGTTCAGTCCCACTGGAGACGTATGAGCTACCACAGGCCTGCGTGCTCGTCTTTGGACAGGAGGGGCCAGGGCTCTCGCAGGAGGTCCGGGCCGCTGCCGTTGACACGGTATCGATCGCGCAGTTTGGTTCCACCCGGTCGATCAACGCTGGCGCGGCGGCGGCAATCGCCATGCACACCTGGATCCGACAGCACGCGTTGCCGGCGAGCCGCAAGGAACATCGATAGACCTGCTGGCCGAGTAGCGGTTCGCCTGCCAGGATGGCAGGACCTGCGAATCGTGCCAACGAGGAGTGCCTGATGCCCATTGCGTCCCCCGAGATTTACGCGACGATGCTCGACCGCGCCAAGGCGGGAGCGTTTGCGTATCCGGCTATCAACGTGGCGTCGTCTCAGTCGCTGGTAGCCGCACTGCGCGGGTTCGCTGAGGCTGAGAGCGACGGAATCATCCAGTTCTCATGGGGCGGCTCGGAGTTTGCGTCTGGCCAAGGCGTGAAGGACATGGTGCTCGGCGCCTGCGGATTGGCTGAGTTCGCGCATGTGGTGGCTGCGAAGTATCCGGTGAACATTGCGCTGCATACCGATCACTGCCCTCTAGAGAAACTCCCGGGATTCATGGAACCGCTCCTCGCTATTTCGGCCGAACGCGTGGCGTCGGGTAGGGAGCCACTGTTCCAATCGCACATGTGGGACGGGTCGGCTGTCGAACTCGGCGAGAACCTTGAGATCGCAGACCGGATGCTTGACGCGTCGGTCAAGGCACGAACCGTCCTGGAGCTCGAGATAGGCGTCGTCGGTGGTGAAGAAGACGGCGTCGAGGCCAAGCACGACGCCAAGTTGTACTCAACGCCCGAGGACGCGTTGGCAACTGCGGACAAGCTAGGGCTGGGTGAGCGCGGACGCTACATGTTGGCTGCGACCTTCGGCAATGTGCACGGCGTATACAAGCCGGGCAACGTCGTACTCAAGCCGAGCATTCTGAAAGAAATACAAGATGTTGTCGGAACCAAGCACGGCAAGAACAAGCCATTCGACTTGGTCTTCCACGGTGGCTCAGGGTCGCTGCTCGAAGAGATCCGCGCCACGCTCGACTACGGGGTCGTCAAGATGAACGTCGACACTGACACTCAGTACGCGTTCACCCGGCCCATCGCCGATCACATGTTCAGCAACTATGCGGGCGTCCTCAAGGTCGATGGCGAAGTTGGCAACAAGAAGCAGTACGACCCTCGCTCGTATGGCAAGGCTGCCGAGGCTGGCATGGCAGCTCGCGTTGTCGAGGCTTGTGAGGACCTCCGCAGCACCGGCACCCGCATGACCTAGCCCCCGTCGATCACTGTGAAGGTGGGGGTACGGGGTGCCGTGTCAGTGGGTGGAGTGGAGAATGCTGCAGTGAGCATCGGACAGAACTTGCTGGGCGGCCCGCCCCCCACCCTTCTACCGGAGAACGACGCCGCGAAGTCGGCACTCGACGCCGGCAGGCAGCCGCGCGAGGTTGCAGCGGAACACCCCGACTATCCACTCGCATGGGCGTTGTTAGCCGAAGAAGCCCTGGCGGCTGACGAGTCTGTCGCTGCATACGCGTACTCGCGCACTGGCTATCACCGCAGCCTTGACCAGCTCAGGCGCAACGGGTGGAAGGGTCACGGACCGGTTCCCTGGGAGCACGAGCCCAATCGGGGCTTCCTACGGAGTCTGGCGGCCCTTGGAGCCGCTGCCGCCGCAATCCATGAAGACGACGAGGCCCAGCGGTGCCGAGATTTCTTGCGTGATTCCAGCGAAACCGCAGCATCGACTCTTGGAATCTGAGCAGCATCAATGATCGGGCGTAGATGACGTCCGCTGCCACTCGTCCGGAGCGGTCGGCCCAGTTGCGACGTCGACTTGAGTCGCTGATCGGTATTCCTGCCACCGAAGGCAACCAGATCACCATCCTTCGCAATGGTGACGAGATCTTTCCCGCGATGTTGAAGGCAATTCGAAGCGCGGAGCACACGGTTGACTTCATGACTTACGTGTACTGGAGCGGCGACATCGCCCATGAGTTTGCGGACGCGTTAAGCGAGCGTGCCCGCAATGGCGTAAGGGTGCGAGTTCTCATCGACGCCGTGGGTGGTTTCAAGATCGAGGATGGAATCGTCGATCGCATGGGCGCTGCGGGAGTCTCGGTCGAATGGTTCCGCAAACCTTGGCTGAAGTCCCCGTTCAAGCAAAATCACCGTTGCCACCGCAAAGTGTTGGTTGTTGACGAGACGGTTGGCTTCACAGGCGGCGTCGGAATTGCGCAGGAATGGTGTGGTGACGCCAGAAACGAAGATGAATGGCGCGATACGCATGTCCGAGTAGAAGGACCCGCTGTTGATGGCCTCGCTGCGGGGTTCTCGCAGAACTGGTCTGAGGGCGAACAGGCCATGTTCGACGATCGGGACCGGTTTCCGGTCCACAGTCGGCCGGGTACGTCAGTCGTTCAAGTGGTGCGCGGGTCGGCGTCAATCGGTTGGGACGACATGCAGTCGCTGTTCCACATTGCCCTGAGCTCGGCGACCGAGCGAATCAGGCTGGTAACTGCCTACTTCGCACCAAGCGTCGATTTCCGAAAGCTGTTGGTCGAGGCTGTCGAGCGTGGCGTCCAGGTCGACGTGTTGTTGCCCGGTCCAGGCGCAGACAAACGCGTGTGCCAATTGTCATCAGAAGCGACGTACGCCGAACTTATCGACGCAGATGTCAATGTTTGGAACTTTCAGCCGTCAATGTTGCACGCCAAGATTCTCACGGTGGACCATGTCTTATCTGTCATCGGTTCTTCGAACTTCAATCGGCGAAGCATGGACCACGATGAAGAAATTGTCATGGCTATTCTCGATCCGGATGTCACCTCGATTCTCGATGACCAATACCAACAGGACCTTGATCGCAGTGTTGCGATCGATCTCGAGCGCTGGCGGAATCGTGGTCCACGGCAGCGCGCTTTGGAAGCGGCCAGTCAACCAATAAAGCGCTGGTTGTGACGCGTGCGGAGATACCCGAACCCCAGGTGATGGCCTCCGCTAGAATCATGCGGTAATCCCGCAAATTCCAGGGAGTTCTGCATGCCCGCGATAGTGCTAGTAGGCGCGCAATGGGGCGACGAAGGCAAAGGTAAAGCCACAGATCTGCTCGGTGAACAGGTCGACTATGTGGTCAAGTTCAACGGCGGCAACAACGCTGGCCACACCGTTGTGATCCCCACGCCGGACGGACCCCAGAAGTACGCGCTTCATCTACTTCCCAGCGGCATCCTTACTCCGGGCGTCATTCCGGTTATCGGCAACGGAGTCGTGATCGACCCCGCCGTGTTGTTCGAGGAGCTCGACGGTCTTAACGAACGTGGAGTGGACACATCGCGATTGGTGGTCAGCGCGAACGCGCATCTGATTGCGCCCTATAACCGGACCATCGACAAGGTTGTCGAACGTTTTCTCGGCAGTCGCAAGATCGGCACCACCGGTCGTGGGATTGGACCCACCTACGCGGACAAAATGAACCGAATCGGAATAAGGGTCCAGGACGTCTTCGATGAAAAGATCCTAAGGCAGAAGGTTGAAGGAGCCCTCGAGCAAAAGAACCACTTACTCGTCAAGGTCTACAACCGTCGCGCGATCGCCGTCGACGAGGTTGTTGAGGAACTCCTCACCTACGTAGACCGCTTACGCCCGTTGGTCGCCGACACGGCGCTAATGCTCGAACAAGCAATGGACGTCGGGCGCACTGTTCTGCTTGAGGGCGGCCAGGCAACTCTGCTCGACGTCGACCATGGCACCTACCCGTTCGTTACGTCGTCCAGCGCTACGTCCGGTGGCGCCTGCACTGGTGCCGGTATCTCGCCACTGCGGGTGCAACGAGTGATTGCCATCGTCAAGGCGTACGTGTCTCGAGTAGGGGAAGGGCCGTTCCCGACCGAATTACTCGACGACGACGGTGAACGACTGCGTGTCAACGGGCACGAGTTCGGCACGACGACCGGCCGTCCGCGTCGATGCGGGTGGTACGACGCCGTGATTGCAAGGTACGCGGCGCGAATAAACGGCGTCACTGACTTCGTCTTGACCAAGTTGGATGTGCTGAGTGGCTGGGAACAGATCCCGGTGTGTGTTGCCTACGAGGTTGACGGAGTGCGTCACGACGAGATGCCAATGACACAGACGGACTTCCATCACGCAAAGCCGATTTTTGAGTTCTTCCCCGGTTGGGCGGAGGACATCTCGGGCGCACGTAGCTTTGACGATCTGCCGAACAACGCCCAGGCGTACGTGCGTGCGCTGGAAAAGATGTCTGGGGCCGCCTTCTCGGCTATTGGCGTTGGGCCAGGGCGCGACGAGATCATTCAGTTACGCCCCCTGGTCGGCTAACACCCGAGTCAAGCAGTCGTCACAGGATTACACTGTGGCGACTGGGATAACCCGCGATTGACAGGTTGCTGGTTTCGTTGTTTGCGGTTGTATCTCTACAGTGACCTCACTCGGAGCCGTCCGGTGATCCTCTAGGAGTCGCGTCATGTCCATCCCCAACCCCGATCCGACACGTGGTCAAGAAGTGGTGGCTCTCGACCGCAGACACGTCTTCCACTCCTGGTCGGCGCAGGGGGCACTCAATCCGCTCCCCATCGCGGCCGCCGAGGGCTGCTACTTCTGGGACTACGACGGCAACCGGTACCTCGACTTCTCATCGCAGCTCGTCAACACGAACATTGGTCACCAGCATCCGAAGGTCATAGCTGCTATCCAGGAGCAGGCTGGCCGACTTTCGACTGTCGCCCCGCAGCATGCGAACGATGTCCGCGGGGAAGCCGCTCGGCTGATCAGTGAGCTTGCCCCACCTGCGCACGACAAGGTCTTCTTCACCAATGGTGGCGCAGATGCCATCGAAAATGCAGTGCGGATGGCTCGGCTCCACACTGGACGACACAAGGTGTTGTCTGCATACCGGAGTTATCACGGAAACACAGCGACCGCCGTCACCCTCACCGGAGACCCGCGTCGGTGGCCCAACGAGACGGGAATCTCCGGAGTTGTCCACTTCTTCGGGCCGTACCCCTACCGTTCACCGTTTTGGTCGGAAAGCGATGAACAAGAGGCTGAGCGCGCACTCGAGCACCTCGAGCAGGTCATCTTGTTCGAGGGGCCGCAGACCATTGCGGCGATTGTGTTGGAAAGTGTGGTCGGAACAGCGGGCGTTTTGATTCCGCCGGCCCATTACCTTTCCGGACTTCGTGAGCTCGCTACGAAGTACGGAATCATCTATATCGCCGACGAAGTCATGGCTGGGTTCGGCCGCACTGGCGACTGGTTTGCCTATGAGCACTTCGGTGTCGAGCCTGATCTGATCTGCTTCGCGAAGGGCGTCAACTCCGGGTATGTCCCAGTCGGGGGCGTCGTCATTAGCGACGAGATCGCCGCGACGTTCGACGATCGGGTCTTCCCCGGCGGACTCACCTACTCCGGTCATCCGCTTGCTGCAGCTTCGATCGTTGCCACGATCAACACGATGCGCGAAGAGCGCATCGTCGAGAACGCGAAGTCAATCGGAGAGACCGTGCTTGGGCCAGGTCTGCGTGAACTTGCGCAGCGTCACCCGGTCATTGGTGAGGTGCGTGGGTTCGGTGTCTTCTGGGCACTTGACCTGGTCAAGGATCGTGCCACTCGCGAAATGCTGGTGCCTTACAACGCTGCCGGCGCAGCAAATCAACCGATGGTCGACCTTGTCACCGCCTGCAAGCAACGTGGTCTTATGCCGTTCGTCAACTACAACCGACTCCACGTCGTTCCTCCGTGCACAGTTTCCGAGACAGAGGCCAAGGAGGGCCTGTCGATTCTTGACGAGGCATTTTCATCGATCGCAGCTCACTACCAGGGCTGACGGCCAAACGTAGTTTGTGATGCGCGCTGGGTAGGCTGCGTATGTGAAGGTTTTGGTTGTCGGCGCCGGTGCGCGCGAACATGCTTTGTGTCGGTCGCTCGCTTCCGACCCTGATGTCGATCGAATCATTTGTGCGCCCGGTAACGCAGGTATCGCCGACCTCGTGGAGACACACCCCCTCGATGTCTCTGACCCCGAAGCCGTAGCGGACGTCGCTACCGGACTTGGTGTGGACTTCGTGGTGGTTGGTCCCGAAGTACCGCTCGTTGCTGGCGCTGCCGACCGTGTGCGTGACCGAGGGATCGTTTGTTTCGGCCCCTCTGCTGCGGCCGCCAGGCTGGAGGGATCCAAGGCATTCGCCAAAGAGGTCATGGCGGCGGCGGGAGTCCCCACTGCGATGGCCCGCATGTGCGAGATCCCGGAAGAGGTCGGTGCCGCGCTGGACGCGTTCGGTCCGCCGTATGTCGTGAAAGATGACGGGCTCGCCGCAGGCAAGGGCGTTATTGTGACTGGCGATCGTGATGCGGCGCTGGCGCATGCTGCCTCAGCAGGCAAGGTGGTTGTTGAAGAGTTTTTGGACGGACCCGAAGTCTCGTTGCTTTGCGTGACCGACGGCGTGACGGTGGTTCCGCTTGAACCCGCGCAGGACTTCAAACGTGTGGGGGACGGTGACACGGGACCAAACACCGGTGGCATGGGTGCGTACTCACCGCTGCCGTGGGCGGAGCCGGGGCTCGTTGACGAAGTCGTGTCGACCGTCGCTCAGCCGACGATCGACCATCTGCGCCGAACCGGTACGCCGTTTGCTGGTCTGCTCTACGTTGGCCTTGCTCTGACGTCGCGCGGAATGCGCGTTATTGAATTCAATGCTCGTTTCGGTGACCCGGAAACCCAAGTCGTGTTGGCGCGATTGGAGACGCCACTCGGAAGCCTGTTGCATGCGGCGTCAGTCGGACGCTTGCACGACCTAGGACCGCTTCGCTGGAGTGACGAAGCTGCTGTCACGGTGGTGCTGGCAGCGAGTGGATACCCCGATGCGCCGCGTACCGGTGACGTCGTTAACGGGCTGGACTCCGCTAACGCAAGCGATGGCGCATACGTCTTGCATGCGGGAACCCGGAGGTCTGGCGACGGAGTAGTCAGCGCGGGCGGACGGGTCTTGTCGATTGTGGGAGTGGCACCCGGGCTGGCGGACGCGAGAGCCCGGGCCTACTCGGCGATCGAGAAAATAAGCCTGGCTGGGTCGCACTATCGGACCGACATCGCCAGCAACGCCGCCACCCCACCCCCGTGATCGGAGAGCTTCCGCCGCTTTCGTCAGGATCGACCGCTGACGGTGACTGCGGCGCCCCGATCATGCTGGGGTGGATCGGCGGGAGGCGACCTGGGATCATGGTGACGTGACCAAACCGGACATCCCAGACGTCCTCGCCGCGCGCTATGCATCTGAGCAAATGGCCACGATCTGGTCGCCTCGCAACAAGGTCTTGCTGGAGCGCCAGTTGTGGGTTGCCGTTCTCGTCGCGCAGCGTGAGCTTGGCATCGATGTGCCAGCCGATGCGATCGCCGCGTACGAGTCGGTTATTGACCAGATCGACCTGGAGTCGATAGCAGCTCGCGAGAAGGTAACTCGCCACGACGTCAAGGCACGTATTGAAGAGTTCTGTGCCCTTGCCGGCCACGAACAAATACACAAGGGCATGACCTCGCGTGACCTCACAGAAAACGTCGAGCAGCTTCAGGTCAAAGCCTCACTTCAGTTGGTTCGCGATAAGACGGTGGCAACACTCGCTCGACTAGCCCAATTGGCTACCGACCACGTCGAACTCGTCATGGCCGGACGAAGCCACAACGTCGCAGCCCAAGCAACGACGCTCGGTAAGCGATTTGCGTCGGCTGCCGACGAGCTCCTCGTCGCGTATCGGCGGCTCGACGAGCTGGTTGCTCGGTATCCGCTTCGCGGCATCAAAGGCCCTATGGGAACCGGTCAAGACATGCTCGACCTACTCGGTGGAGACGACGACCGACTGGCCGAGCTCGAACGTCGGGTCGCTGACCACCTTGGCTTCTCCGACACGCTCATCAGTGTTGGACAGGTCTACCCCCGATCACTCGACTACGACGTGGTGAGTGCGCTCGTCCAGGTCGCCGCCGGGCCTTCGTCCCTGGCGAAGACGATTCGGCTGATGGCTGGCAACGAGCTTGTCACCGAGGGGTTCCAGCCCGGTCAGGTTGGCTCATCCGCAATGCCGCACAAGATGAACACCCGATCGTGCGAACGCGTGAACGGTTTTGCGGTGATCCTTCGCGGATATGCATCGATGGTCGGAGAACTAGCAGGCGACCAATGGAATGAAGGTGACGTGTCATGCTCGGTGGTACGTCGAGTTGCACTTGGCGATGCCTTCTTCGCGATCGACGGGCTGTTTGAAACTTTCCTTACGGTGCTCGACGAGTTCGGTGTTTTCCCTTCGGTCATCCAACGCGAGTTGGACCGCTACCTGCCGTTCCTCGCAACGACGAAAGTGCTCATGGCATCGGTACGCGCTGGTGTGGGGCGTGAGACGGCGCATGAGGTCATCAAGGAACATGCGGTCGCCGTCGCTTTGCAGATGCGCGAGAAGGGCGCTGACCGAAACGACCTCTTGGAACGCTTGGCCGCCGACGAGAGACTGCAGCTGACTGCGACTGACCTGGCTGCACTGGTTGCCGATCCTCTGTCGTTCACCGGCGCGGCAACCCGCCAAGTTCAGGACGTGGTGAGTCAGGTGGCTGTTGTCGTCAAGGCGCATCCGGAGGCTGCCTCATACCGTCCCGCTTCGATTCTCTAGGAGCAGCCCATGGCAGAAATAGCAAACGTTCCACCTGCGGCAAAGCTTGCGGGCGTAGAACACCTCTACTCGGGAAAGGTACGTGAGCTCTACCGATTTCCTGACGGACGCCTACTTTTTGTTGCTAGCGATCGCATTTCCGCGTTCGACTGGGTCCTCCCCACAACGATCCCGGATAAGGGCAGAATTCTTACCGCGATGACCACCTGGTGGTTTGAGCAGTTTGCCGACATCACCAACCACTGGTTGTCGTCTGATGTGCCAGCTGAAGTTGCGGGACGCGCGATGGTGACCCAACCACTCGAGATGTTCCCCGTCGAATGTGTCGCTCGCGGTTACCTCACCGGCTCCGGACTTGCCGACTACCAGGCATCGGGCAGCGTGTGTGGTGTTGCACTCCCCGCGGGACTGACTAACGGCTCTCGGTTGCCTGCCCCCATTTTCACTCCGGCCACCAAGGCTGACGTGGGCGAGCACGACGAGAACGTTGACTTTGAAGCCGTGTCAGGGACTATCGGGGAGGAAGATGCAAACGAGCTTCGTCGGCTAACCCTTCAAATTTATGAACGAGCTGAAGGGATCGCTCGTGACCGGGGGATTATCGTGGCCGACACGAAGTTTGAGTTCGGTCGGAATCCTTCGTCGAAGGTCATCACGCTCGCCGATGAGGTTCTTACCCCTGACTCGTCACGATTCTGGCCCGCCGACAAGTGGGAACCGGGCCGGCAACAGTCAAGCTTCGATAAGCAATTTGTGCGGGACTGGTTGACGTCAGCCGAGAGTGGTTGGTCGCCAAAATCGGACGACCCGCCGCCGGGGCTACCGGACGCTGTCGTCGAGCAGACACGCGCCAAGTATGTGGAAGCTTAT
>DATKIY010000089.1:0-10401 GCA_035543875.1 Actinomycetes bacterium
TCGCTCTACGACACGGTCGTGGTGTTCGACAAGGTCAAGGAGAACACCAAAGGTCTCGCTGGCGGCAGCCGTATGACCTACAGCGAGGCTGCAAACCTGGCCGTCAACCAGACCTTGGTGCGTTCGATCAACACCTCTGTCGTCGGACTCTTACCCGTCGCTGCACTGCTCTTTGTTGGCGCCTACGTGCTCGGCGCTGGAACATTGAAGGATCTCGCGTTGGCGCTGTTCGTCGGAATCGGTGTTGGTACCTACTCATCGATCTTCGTGGCCACTCCTGTGGTGGCTCAGCTCAAGGAGCGCGAACCGGCGATGCAGGCGCTGTCGAAGCGGGTCGCGGCACGCCGGTCGAGCCGTGGCGAGACCGCTCCCACCGGGACGGTTTCCACAGCAACCGCAGCCAAAGCGGACACGAGAGCCAGCGAAGAGCCGGCGGATGGAGCCGTTGCGGTCAAAGATCGACCGCCTGCCAGCCGTGGGCCGCGTAATCAACCCAGGCGGGGGAACAAGCGTAAACGGCGTTAGGCCGAGCCTGCTCGTACACTGGAAACAACGCACCAGCCCATAAAGGGGCAGCGACCTCGTAGTAGCCCGGACGACGATGGGAGCACGCGTGGCCGATGACGTGACTCCGACTGCGGTCAAAGCTCCATCGCGAGCTGACCGCGAGAGTTCGCGCGGCGCGTCCGGCGGCGACCACCAGCCGACCCGGGTGAGGGCAGCGCTGGCTCGGCTCGGTGGCACTCATCGCACGAGCCATCCTGAACTCGAGCCGCTGTTCCGGATCGTTCGCTCGACGCATCCGAAGGTAGATCTCAAGCTCATCGAGCGGGCCTATGAGGTCGCCGAAGCCGAGCATCGCGGCCAGCTGCGACGCAACGGTGACCTGTTCATCACCCATCCGCTAGCAGTCACACAAATTCTTGCCGAGCTCGGAATGACGGCCCCCACTTTGTGTGCCGCACTCCTCCACGACACGATCGAAGACACCGACTACAACCTGGAGCAGCTGCGCGCAGAGTTTGGTGACGAGATCGCACTGCTGGTTGATGGCGTCACCAAGCTCGACAAGGTGAAGTACGGGCAGGCAGCGCAGGCGGAAAGTACGCGCAAGATGGTCGTCGCCATGGCGCGCGACATCCGGGTTCTCGTCATCAAGCTGTGCGACCGGCTTCACAACATGCGCACGTTGCAACACCTGCCATCAGAGAAACAACAAACCAAAGCGCGCGAGACGCTTGAGATCTATGCACCGCTGGCTCACCGCCTAGGCATGAACGCCATCAAATGGGAGCTGGAAGATCTGTCGTTCGGAACCCTTTACCCCAAGATGTACGACGAGATCGTGAGCCTGGTTGAGCGGCGAGCTCCGAGCCGCGAGCAGTATCTCGACAGTGTCATCGAGCAGGTCAGTGCGGCCCTCGGCCAGGCGCGCATTGATGGCGACGTCACCGGACGCCCGAAGCACTACTACAGCGTGTACCAGAAGATGATCGTGCGTGGACGCGACTTCGCGGACATCTACGACCTGGTGGGAATCCGACTGCTAGTCGACTCGGTCCGCGACTGCTACGCCGCGCTCGGCGTGATCCACGCGCGGTGGAATCCCGTCCCGGGACGCTTCAAGGACTACATCGCGATGCCCAAGTTCAACATGTACCAGTCGTTGCACACCACGGTGATTGGCCCCGAGGGCAAACCCGTCGAGCTGCAGATTCGCACGCATGCAATGCACCGCCGAGCGGAGTACGGCGTTGCGGCTCACTGGAAGTACAAGGAAGACACGTCGGGAGCGGGTGGCGGCGACGACATGACGTGGTTGCGCCAACTCCTCGACTGGCAGCAGGAGACCGCAGACCCTGGTGAGTTCCTCGACTCGCTGCGCTTTGAGATCAGCGGCGCAGAGGTCTTCGTGTTCACTCCCAAGGGTGACGTCATTGCGCTAACGGCTGGCGGTACCCCCGTCGACTTCGCCTATGCGGTTCACACCGAGGTCGGTCACCGGACGGTCGGCGCGCGCGTCAACGGGCGCCTTGTGCCTCTCGACTCGGTGCTCGAAAACGGCGATGTCGTCGAGGTTCTTACCTCAAAGGCAGAGGGAGCAGGGCCAAGTCGGGACTGGGTCAACTTCGTAAAGTCGGCTCGAGCTCGCAACAAGATTCGCGCCTGGTTCTCAAAAGAGCGACGCGAAGAAGCCGTCGAGCAAGGCAAGGAAGCCATCGCCCGCGCAATGCGCAAGCAAGGGTTGCCAATTCAGCGCATCATGAGTGGTCCAGCGCTGCTGGCAACGGCGACTGAGCTTCGGCAGAAGGACATCACCAGCCTCTACGCAGCTGTAGGTGAGGGGCAGGTCAGTGCGCAGTCGGTCGTTCGCCGACTCGTTGAGTCGCTCGGCGGAGAAGAAGGCACCAGCGAGGACCTCGCGGAGGCAACTCCAGCTACCCGGCCATCACGAGTACGCGCACACGGCGACCCTGGCGTCACCGTAAAGGGTGTCGACGATGTGTGGGTCAAGCTCGCAAGATGCTGCACCCCTGTCCCCGGCGACGGCATCGTTGGATTCGTTACGCGAGGGGCTGGCGTCTCGGTTCATCGATCCGACTGCATCAACGTCGCAGCCATGGACACCAACCGGTTTGTCGACGTCGAGTGGGCACCAACAGCGTCCAGTGTCTTCCTGGTGGCTATCCAGGTTGAGGCACTCGACCGTGCCCGGCTGTTATCTGATGTCACGCGGGTGCTGTCCGACCAGCACGTCAACATCCTGAACGCATCCGTTACGACGACACGTGATCGCGTAGCGCAGTCGCGCTTTACGTTCGAAATGGGCGACACCAGACACCTTGGGCACGTGCTGAATGCGGTCCGCGGTGTTGAGGGCGTGTTCGACGCCTACCGAATCACCAGCAACTAGGGCGAGAACTCCGCGAGTGACTGCTCGGCCTGCGCCATCCACTCCCGTCGTGCGTCGATGGCCTCCTGGGTCTTCTTCGCTCCACTGGTGTCGCCCTTTTCCTGGGCGGCCGAGAGCTGTTTTTCGAGTTTGCCGATGGACTTGGTGAGCTGTTCCAGGGTCGCGGTGGCGCGTGCCCGTGCTTCTGGGTTCGACCGACGCCAACGCGTCTCTTCGGTGTCGCGAACCGCCTGCTCGACCGCCTGGAGCCGTTTTTCTATCGCGTCGCGGTCCGACCGTGGCACGTGACCGATCTCGGCCCACTTGTCCTGAATCTTGCGTAGCGCAGCCCGCGCTGCCGCGGGGTCCTGGACCGGGAGCAGCTTTTCAGCCTCCGTCGCGAGCGCAAGTTTTGCGGCCAAGTTGTCAGCCAACCCCGCGTCTCGCTCAGTGAATGCGGCGGAACGTGCCGCAAAGAACCTGTCCTGGGCTGCCTTGAAGCGCTGCCACAGCTCATCGTCAGCACCCCGGGGAGCTTGTCCGGCCGCCTTCCAGCGGGTCATCAGACCACGAAACTGTGCAGCTGTTGCTGTCCAGTCGGTGCTTTCCGCGATGCCCTCAGCTTCTTTGATCAGCTTTTCCTTGACTACGGCGGCTTCTTCGCGCTTGGCGTCACGTTCGGCGAACCAGGCTCTGCGGCGCTTCTCAAAGGCCGCCCGGGCATGACTGAGGCGTTTCCACAGCTGCTGCTCGAACGATCGCTCGACATGGGGGAGGTGCTTCCACTCCTCGACGATTGCGCGGAACCGTTCGCCGCTTGCTTTCCAATGCGTGCTGTCGGCAAGTCCTTCAGCTTCAGTGACGAGATCCTCACGAAGTGCTTTCGCACGCTCTCGACTCGCTGTGCGTTCGGCTTCACGTGCCGAACGCTGCTGGTCGACTGCGGCTACGAGTGCATCGAGGCGGGCGCGTAACGCGCTCAGGTCGCCAACACAGGTGGGGTCATCGACCTGGGTGCGGAGCTTCCCAATCTTTGCCATCGCTTCGTCAGGAGCCAGCCCGGCATCTTTCAACCGATGCTCAAGCAAGTCGACATCGACGGTGAGTGACGCGTAGCGACGCTGGTAGTAGGCCAAGCCTTCGCTGCGATCACCGGCTAGCCACTCGCCAACCTTGTGTTCGCCGTCGGCCGTGCGGACGAACACCGCACCGGCGTCGTCAACACGCCCCCACGGCTGTTCGCTCATGTCTCCATCATGCCTGGTTGATGTCAACGGACTTGATGGTGATGGGCGTCTTGGGTGGTCCATCCTGGCTTCCGTCTGCTGTGCCGTCCTTGGCGATCTGCGAAACGATATCCAAACCCTTCGCGATCTGACCGAGGATCGTGTAGTTGGCTGGCAGCGTGGTGTCCTTGTAGACGAGGAAGAACTGACTGCCGGCATCTTGTCCCGGTGGTTCAGCCATCGCCACTGTCCCCGCCGGGTAGTCGTTCTCGCCATCCTTCGGCAGGTTTTCGTCCGCAGTGGTGTACCCCGGCCCACCAGTGCCGGTGCCAGTCGGATCGCCGCACTGCAGCACATACAGCCCCGACGTAGTGAGCCGGTGACAGCTAGTTCTGTCGAAGTAACCCTTCTCGGCAAGGAACGCGATTGAGTTGCTGTTGTTGGGAGCGTTCTTGGTGTCCAGGTCGATGGTGATGTCACCGTGGTTCGTCTTCAACGTGGCGGTCGCAGGCTTTCCTGCGGTCAGGACTTGCCTGGCCTTGTCATAGGTGGGCGTGGTGCTTTTCGGGGTGGGTTTCGGCGTCGTTTTCGGAGTCGGAGTCGGTGAAGCCGTGGGCGCTGGCTCTGCAGCTGGCGCCTCATCGGTGAAGGTTCCTGAGCCCCAAAGCGCGGCTCCGACGAGGATGGCCACGGTCACGACGCTACCGATGATGATCTGGTTGCTGCGGCGACGTCGGCGCTGGGTGGCCTTGCGTTCCAGATATGCCTGGTACTTGGCCCGCTCGACGGCCTTGCGTTGCTGCTTCTTTGACGACACGCAAACTCCTGAGGACGTGCTTGGTCATGACTGGTTAAGCCCGCTGGAGTGACAAGTGTAGGAAGGTCGGTCAGCGAATATGCCTCGGCTCCCGAACGGGGTCACAGGTAGGCTGCACGATGCAGCCGCGCCCGACCCCTGGCCGGCCCTTTCTGGTGCTCATCTTCATGGAGGTTCCCCGCCGTGCTCGTCGCTGGCTTTGCCTCCGCGGCGTTCGGAACCAACGTCTATCTGGTGGCCCCCGCAGCTGGCGAGCAATGCGTGGTCGTTGACCCCGGGATCGAGGTCAGTGAAGGCGTGGACGAGCTCTTGGCCAAGTACCGGTTGGAGCCCGTCGCGGTGCTGCTGACCCACGGCCACCTGGACCACACCTTCTCCGTCATCCCCGTAGGAACTGCTCGGGGCCTGCCTGCGTACATCCACGGTGACGACCGCGACCTGTTGCGCGACCCCATGCAGGGAATCAGCTCAGAGACTGCGGCGATGTTCGGCGGACGGCTCACCTGGGTTGAACCCGATGACGTCCGTTTGATCACCAATGAGCCACTTGAACTCGCAGGACTGCGGATCGAGATCGACCACGCGCCCGGACACACTCCAGGTTCGGTGATGTTCCGCCTGCCGGGCGCCCCCGACACCGCCGGCCAACCGCTGCCTGGAACGAACGCGCCGCCATCCGAGACGTTGCTGTCAGGTGACGTGCTCTTCGCGGGTTCAATTGGTCGTACCGACCTGCCGGGTGGCTCCACAGACCAGATGATGCGCAGCTTGGCTGAGAAGGTACTTCCACTCTCAGACGACATCCTGGTGCTGCCAGGTCATGGGAGCGCCACCACGATTGGGCGGGAGCGATCCACCAACCCGTTCCTTCGTCAAGCTTCGCTTGCCAGCCCACCTCAGCGGGGATTGTGAACCGATGAGCAAAGTCACGCCGCTGTCTGGCTTCCCGGAGTACCTGCCGCAGCAACGACTTGTCGAGCAACACGTGCTCGACACCATTCGACGGGTCTTTGAACGCCACGGGTTCAGCTCGATCGAGACCAGGGCTGTCGAGCCGCTTGAGCAGATGCTGCGAAAGGGCGAGATTGACAAAGAGGTCTACGTACTCCGTCGGCTCCACGCTGAGTCAGGCGAGCCTGATGCCGGGCTCGGCCTGCACTTCGACTTAACGGTCCCGCTCGCGCGCTACGTCGTGCAGAACGCCGGTCATTTGGACTTCCCGTTTCGTCGCTACCAGATTCAGAAGGCGTGGCGAGGTGAACGACCCCAAGAAGGTCGATCCAGGGAGTTCACGCAGGCCGACATCGACGTCGTTGGCCGGGACACATTGGCGTTTCATCACGACGTTGAAGTCGCATTGGTTATGGCAGAGGTGTTTCGAACGCTGCCGTGTCCAGCAACCGTCATCGTCGTCAACAACCGAAAACTGGCAGAGGGTTTCTTCCTCGGTTTAGGGGCAACGGACTCCTCAGCCGCCCTGCGAGCGATCGACAAGCTCGACAAGATTGGCAAAGACAAGGTCAGTGACCTCCTCGTCGCGCAAGCTGGACTCACTGCCGAGGCGGCGTCCACTTGCTTGGCGCTCGCCGAGATTCGCTCCGCCGACACCTCGTTTGTCGATCGGGTCCAGGCGCTCGGTGTCGAGCACCCGCTCCTCACCGAAGGACTCGGCGAGCTGGAGTCACTGATTGCTGCTGCCTGCGACGTGATGCCGGGCGCGATTGTTGCCGACCTCAAGATTGCGCGCGGTCTGGACTACTACACGGGAACTGTCTACGAGACTGAACTTGTCGGCTACGAATCGGTGGGTTCGATCTGTTCGGGCGGTCGGTACGACGCGCTGGCAAGCGATGGCCGAACGACATATCCCGGAGTGGGCATCTCCCTGGGCGTAACCCGATTGCTGGCCATTTTGATTGGGCGGGAACTGGTTACGGCCAGCCGGTCAGTCCCCACGTGCGTTCTCGTTGCGGTGGCCGACGAGGACCGCCGAGGTGAGGCGAGTGCGGCAGCAGCCAAGCTCCGGGCACGGGGGATCAATACCGAGGTGTCTCCGGAGGCCGCGAAGTTCGGTAAACAGATTCGCCACGCTGACCGCCGGGGGATTCCATACGTCTGGTTCTGCGAAACCGATGGCCCACATTCGGTGAAGGACATTCGTAGTGGAGACCAAGTCGCCGCTGATCCGGGGGTATGGCTGCCGCCCGAGGCGGATCTGAATCCGGTGGTCAGTTTGAGCAACGCGTCCGTTGCCGAGCCCCTAGATCCGAGCAACCGATGAGTCAACGCAAACTGACGAGTCAACAGAAAAAGGAGTCACAGCCGTGATGCGCAGCCGAGACGCCGGGACGCTGCGCGCGAGCGATCAGGCTCAGCAGGTCACTCTCGCTGGTTGGGTGGCACGGCGTCGCGACCACGGTGGCGTCGCCTTCCTTGACCTTCGCGACTCCACTGGTGTCGTGCAGATTGTGGTTCGCGACCCAGAGATCGCAGGCGAGCTCCGCAGCGAGTTCTGCATCAAAGTGACAGGCGACGTTGCACTGCGTCCCGCTGGGAACGAGAACCCCGAGCTTGCAAGTGGCGAGATCGAGGTCATCGCAACAGTCGTCGAGGTGCTTTCGCCGTCTGAGGCGTTGCCGTTCCCGCTGGACGAGCACTTGACCGTCGGCGAGGACGCACGACTGCGGCACCGTTATCTCGACCTGCGACGTGAGGAACCAGGTCGCCTGATCCGGCTCCGCGCGCGGGCAACCAAAATCATTCGCGACGTGATGGACGCCCAAGGCTTCCTCGAGATCGAAACGCCGTATCTGACCCGATCAACTCCGGAGGGCGCGCGCGACTTCTTGGTTCCGGTGCGGCTACAGCCTGGTTCTTGGTACGCGCTTCCGCAGTCTCCGCAGCTGTTCAAACAGCTGCTCATGGTCGCTGGGATGGAGCGGTACTACCAGATCGCCAGATGCTTTCGTGACGAGGACTTCCGTGCTGACCGGCAACCGGAGTTCACGCAGCTCGATATCGAGATGTCCTTCGTCGACCAGGAGGATGTGCTGGCGGTCGGTGAGTCGGTGGCCGCTGCGCTTTGGCACGACATCCATGACTACGACGTGGCGTTGCCGCTGCCACGCATGACCTTTTATGAAGCCATGACGCGCTTTGGCACGGACAAACCAGATGTTCGCTTCGGCTGTGAGCTGGTCGACCTGACGTCCTACTTTGCCGACACCGCGTTCCGGGTCTTCCAGGCAAGCGGTGACGAATGGCACGTCGGGGCGGTCGTCATGCCTGGCGGTGCCGCTCAGTCGCGAAAAGAACTCGACGGTTGGCAGGACTGGGCCAAGGCGCGTGGTGCCCGCGGACTTGCCTATGTCCTGGTTCAGCCCGATGGTTCGCTCGGCGGACCAGTGGCCAAGAACTTGTCCGAAACCGAGCTCGCTGGGCTTGCCGCCGTCGCAAATGCGAAGGCAGGCGATGCCGTCTTCTTCGCAGCGGGAACACGGAGCGACGCGCTTGCTTTGCTCGGAGCAGCTCGACTGGAGATCGGACAGCGGTGCCAGCTGATCGACCAGCGTCAGTGGGCCTTCCTTTGGGTCGTTGACGCGCCGATGTTCGAGCCAGACGGTCACGGGGGGTGGACAGCCGTTCATCACCCATTCACGGCGCCGCGTGATGAGTGGGTCGACACGTTCGACAAGCAGCCCCGAGATGCACTGGCGTATGCCTACGACATGGTGCTGAACGGCAACGAGATTGGCGGCGGTTCGATCCGTATCCATCGCGCCGAGGTGCAGCGGCGCGCGTTCGACGTGATCGGACTCAGTGACGAGCAGGCGCAGAGCAAGTTCGGCTTCCTCCTTGAGGCGTTTAACTACGGTCCGCCACCGCACGGGGGAATAGCATTTGGCGTTGATCGTTTGGTGGCGCTGCTGGGCGGTGCCGAGTCGATTCGGGAAGTGATCGCGTTCCCCAAGACCGCGTCGGGCGGCGATCCCTTGACTGGTGCGCCGACGCCCATTACGCAGGCCCAGCGAAAGGAAGCAGGAGTCGACGCCCAGCCGGAGTCAGCAACGCCGTGAACCCTGTCTATGAATGTCTGACGGACGTGTGACGAATGTTCAACGTCTGTCTAACGACTGCCCAATGACCAACGAACCGGATCTGTTCGACGCGGCCGCAGAAGATTTGCGGGGTGGGCCGCTGGCCGTTCGGATGCGACCACGCACGCTGGACGAGGTTGTTGGTCAGGATCACCTACTGGCGGCGGGAGCTCCCCTTCGCCGACTGGTGGAAACGACTAGTGCACAAGTCAGCGCGGGCGGCGCCGGAACCGTGTCCGTCATCTTATGGGGACCACCGGGCACCGGTAAGACGACACTTGCACATCTGGTGAGTCGCGCCACCGGCCAGCGCTTCGTCGAGCTATCCGCTGTGACCGCGGGGGTAAAGGACGTCCGGTTGGTCATCGACGGTGCTCGTCGACGCCTGGCAACCGGGGGAGACGCAACAGTGCTGTTCGTTGACGAGGTTCACCGGTTCTCCAAGACGCAGCAAGACGCGTTGCTTCCGGCAGTGGAGAACGGCTGGATCACGCTGATCGCGGCCACTACCGAGAACCCGCATTTCGCGATCATCAGCCCGCTGCTTTCCCGGTCACTGCTCCTCACGCTTCGGCCGTTGGACGAGATCGCGATTACGGGGCTGATTGAGCGCGCGCTGGGTGACAGCCGCGGTCTCGACAACCGAGTCAGTCTTGATGATGACGCGCTCACTGCGTTGGTCAGGTTGTCCGGCGGTGACGCCCGACGTGCGCTTACGGCGCTTGAAGCCGTGGCAGGCGCGGCAATGGATGCAGGACAGCCTGCCGACGCCGAGATGGTTGCGCAGGCCGTCGACCGAGCGGCGGTCCGTTACGACCGTGACGGCGACCAGCACTACGACGTCACGAGTGCCCTGATCAAAAGCATTCGCGGTAGCGATGTCGATGCGGCACTGCACTACTTGGCACGAATGATTGAGGCGGGCGAAGACCCTCGCTTCATTGCCCGCCGGCTGGTGATTCACGCGAGCGAAGACATCGGCATGGCTGACCCCACCGCGCTTCAGTCTGCGGTTGCCTCCCTGCATGCATCGCAGTTTGTTGGCTTGCCGGAAGCACGCCTGCCGCTTGCGCAAGCGGTGATCCACCTGTCGACTGCGCCCAAGTCGAACGCCGTCATCGTGGCGATCGACGGTGCGCTCGATGACGTTCGACGTGGGCTCGCCGGCGCAGTGCCCGCGCACCTACGTGATGCACACTACCCAGGAGCGAAGTCGCTGGGCCACGGCTCTACGTACCGATACCCACATGACGATCCGCATGGAGTGGTTGCGCAGCAGTACGCCCCCGACCCTGTCGTTGGCCGTCGCTACTACGTACCATCCGCCCATGGATTTGAGCGCGAACTCTCCGAGCGAGTGGACCGGCT
>DATKIY010000090.1:0-6210 GCA_035543875.1 Actinomycetes bacterium
GAGAAGATCAACGAGCATGTCCAAGCCAACGAGGGCGCGTTCCGCTCGACACTGGAGAAGCTGAACGACCTCCCGATCGTCGGTGACGTGCGTGGTGACGGGTACTTCTACGGAATCGAACTCGTCAAGGACAAGAAGACCAAAGAAACCTTCGACGACGACGAGGCCGAACGCCTGCTGCGTGGGTTCTTGTCGAAGGCACTGTTTGATGCGGGGCTGTACTGCCGGGCCGACGACAGGGGCGACCCCGTCATCCAGCTCGCACCACCGCTCATCGTCGGCCAGAAAGAGTTCGACGAGATCGAGTCGACGCTTAGATCCGTGCTCACTGAAGCCTGGTCCATCCTCTAGTGACCGCGCTCGCCCGCCCGGGGTCAACGCCGCGCACCCGCATTCGACGGCTTGCAGAAAAAACTGTCCGCGAGCGCGACGTGCTTTATGCAATCTTGGACGCTGGCCTCGTGGCTCACTTGGCCGTCACAGACGACAGTGGCCAGCCTTATGTGGTCCCCGTCGGCTATGCGCGCGACGGTGACAGAGTGCTGTTCCACGGGTCGACGGGTAGTCGGCTCTTCCGGGGTTTGGCTTCCGGACAGCCCACTTGTCTCACGGTGACCCTGCTCGACGGTCTCGTGCTAGCGCGCTCGACGTTCGAGTCGTCGATGCACTACCGCGGTGTGATGGTGCTGGGCGTTGCGCAGAAGGTCACCGGAAAGGCGAAGGCGGCGGCGCTCGAGGTCATCACCGAACACCTGCTGCCCGGTCGGTGGGCCGACGCACGACACCCGAACAAGAAGGAGCTCGCGGCCACGCTGGTGCTCGCGCTTCCACTCGACGAAACGTCCGTCAAGGTTGCAGACGGCCCACCCACCGATGAGCCCGAAGACATCGAACTGCCTATCTGGGCCGGGGTCGTTCCGATGCGCGAGGTTCTTGGCTCCCCCATCGACGCACCCGACCTTCGGAAGCCCTACCCAGTACCTGAGTATGTCAAGGCTTGGGCCCGCTAACCGACGCGGACCAAAGGCGCTGGGCTACTAGTTCGGCAACGAGGACCTCGGTGAGCAGACGTACGTCGTCTTCGGTGTCACCTGGGTAGCGCAGACAATACGTAGCAGCTGGGATGTCATCGCCTACTGCGATCACGGTGGATCCTCGTTCGCGCGTCCACTTGAGGAGCTCGTCTTCATAGCCGCTGCCCGGAAACAGCAACAGCCGATAGTCGAGCGACTTGGTGAGGTAGACATCAACATGACTCCAGTCGCCGGTCTCGCATGCGACAGCTGGACGGCGCGGTCCCTCTCGCAACATCAAGGCGCCTTGCTGGGCAGACGACAACCGGCGGAACGGCGCGACCAACCACGTGCCATCCGGCCCGGCCAGCGCTTCGGTCACCGTTGCAAGCCATTCCCCGCGGCGCTGCAGTAGGTCGGCGCAGGCCCTCGCGGCTGTCCGAAGCGTTGCTGCGAGGTCCGGCTCACTCCCCACCAGCAGATGTTCAAGCGCCAGGAGCAACGCGAGCGTGTTCTGAAACGACCGGCACGCGACGCCACCAACCTCGGGCTCTGCACGCAGATTGACCACCGATGTCGCGCCAACGGTGATCGGAGACTGAACAACATTTGTTACCGCAATGACTGGGGACCTGCCGACGTATGGGCGCGCGGCGGCGATCGTCTCAGCCGATCCACCTGTGGCAGAGATCGCGACAACCAGAGTGCGAGGATCAGCGGCCGGGAGCAGGTCTGACGACGCAAGCTCAGCGACGGCGTCGACGCCTCGAGACCGAAGTCGAGCTGCTGCGACGCCTGCGGCGTAGGTCGAGGAACCCATACCCAAAAGCAGGACGCGGTCCACGTCGTCAGGGACGCCAGCCAGCACATCACCTGCTTCAACGGCGTCAGCCAACTTCAGCAGAACCTCCGGCTTGCGCTCTAAGTCGGCCAGATGGCCTTGTGGCTCCAACTTCGTGTCCCCTTAAGTTTTCTAAGCAGGCGATGGAAACAACGCTTGAATCGCTGCGTCCGGAACGTACCGCCATCGAGGCAAGTGCTTCTCGGCATACAGGTACTCCCGACACTCTTGCTCGACCCGAAACGGAAGGAGCAGGCGTTCATCGAGCAAATCCGACATCCCGGCATCAGCAAGGCTCCACTTGTAGCTTGAGATGAAGGCATGTTGGGCGGCGACAATCCACTCGTGCACCAGGTCGGCATCGACGCCGTCGACCCGCCGAATCACCACGCGACCCACGTGGTCCAACGACTGGACCATGCCAGCGACATCTCTGGCTGCAGGTTGCGGACGCAGTCGCTCAGCTACAGGCAGCACGGGGTTGCCGTCAAAGTCATTGACGGCATATCCGCCCTGCCAGCGAAGGATCTGACCGACATGCAGGTCGCCATGTACCGGGATGGTTGGCGTTGACAACGCTTGCGAGGCTTCATCGATCGCAGCTGCGATTTGGCCAGCGCGTTCACGCAGACGTTTTCCCTCGTCGCCAGCTACGAGGTCCAACGCTTCCGCCAGCAGCCCGTGAGCTTGACGCGACCAAGCAGTAATCTCGTCGCCACCCACCACGTGTCTTGGCTCCGCGAAGTACTCGGACGGGGTCGCCAGCGCCAGGTGCAGCTGGCCAATGAGTCTGCCCAGTGTGGCGATCGGTTTCAGCGCTTCGTCCTGGGCTAGATCGCCGCGACCGTAGGAACCTACGTCGGCCACACACCATGACCAGCCGTCCGAGGCATCCGGCAAGAGATCGGTAACGGCCGCGAGAACCACTGGTTCATCGATCCCCCACGAAACGAACCCCCACGGACGAGGCATCTGCGTAAAGCCGACGGCCTGAAGGTGGGCGACCAGGGTTGGTGCGGGAGTTGGCTCGACCTTGACCATCCACTTCACCACGGCCGAATCGGCAACGACCACCGACTCGTGGGTTTGGTCGACCAGCATTGGCCGCTCACCCGTAAGGACAGCAACGTCACCGAACACCTGAACCAGGAATGCGGGTGCGTCGACTGCCCCCCCGGCGCGCAGCACGTCGATCAGAGCCGTCGCCGCCCCATCTCCCGGTCGTGCTCTCTTGAGGCTGGTCTCAGTAGTGACAACCGGCGCGACGTATCGCGCGTCGCCAGAGCCAACGAGCAACAGTAGTAACGACTCACCCAGCGCGAACGCATCGTGTAACTCCACCCGGGCAGGAAGTTGCGCGTTCTCCTCCGACAACCGCGTAGGAAGCAACTTGCGTGGATCGGTTGCGGAAACCAGCGCAGCCAAGTCGGAACTCGAGCTCACGTGGTGGCGCTACCCGCCTTAGCGACTGACTCGATGACGTCAGCAGCGCGTTCCTTTCCGCTTCGACTTCGAATTGCTGCCCCCATGTCAGCCAACTTTGCGCGAAGCGTGTGGTCTGCCAAGAGCTCGTCTACTGCGGATATGAGCTCGTTGTCACGGAACGAGTACGTGGGGAGCCGACGACCAAAACCGAGCTCGTGAACTCGCTGCGCGTTGTCGTACTGATCCCAGAACAACGGCAGGACCACTAAGGGCTTGCCAAAGTGAAACGCCTCAGTAGTCGTGTTGTTACCCCCATGGGTGATCACGAGATCCACCAGTGGCATCAAAGTCGTCTGCGGGACGAACTCGGCGCCCCACATGTTGTCCGCGAGCTCGTACTCTGCATGTTGCGGCCCCTTACTCACGATATAGCGGTGCTTGGTCTGACCCAGCACCGCTACCAAGCGCTTCATCAGATCGACGTCCGCGCTACCCAGCGAACCCAGTGACAGATAGATCAAGCCACTATCTGCCGGCCGATCTGCGAGTTCGGGTGGGACCGTAAAGCTGTCGTCGGTTGTTCGCACACTCGAGTCCAGTCGGTGCCACTGCTTCCCCAAGGGGCGTCGGTCGGTGTAGTCGGCTTCCTGCGGATACACGTACAAGTTCGCGTGTTGTGACTCATGGATGAATTCGAGGTCGGCAAGTGGCGGGCCGCCCTGCTCCTGAACGAACGCGTTGAAGTCTTCCCACATCGGCCGGTGCGTGCGGTCATACTCCCGACGAAACGACTCCCACTCTGAAGAGTCATCCGCGGGAAGACCGGAGTAGGTGGGAGCAATTCCTGGCCCTTTTATCTCGAGTGGGTTACAGCTCACGATTCGGACGAAGGGGGCGTCACTCGTGAGCAACGCCGGAAACCCCACGACGTTGTCCTCGACGATTACATCGGGCTGCGTCCTAGCGATGATGTCTCGCAACTGCGGCTCGCAGTACTTGGCGCCGTCGATTAGTGCCTGCCAGGTCGGCTGCATGAACGTGGCCAGCTGTTCAACGGTCGGCTTGCGAAACTCTGGGGCGGTCTGCTTGATGAAGTCCTTCCAGAACTGGCCGGCATCTTGTTCTTCGTCAGCTAGTCCTTCGCCGGACGCAGCGGGGTCCGGCGGCGCCAGGTCCACCAGGTCCTCAACGAATCCGAGCGTCGAAAGTTTGCCACTCCAGCTAGATTCCGCGGCAAAGACAACGCGGTGACCGCGACGTTGGAGCACGTCACCGATCCCCATGCAGTTGCCAGTTGGTCCGTACGCAGATTCGGGCATAAACAAGATGGTCAACGGGCGTCCAGCCATGGATGCTCCAGTCACGGATGTGGGTCAGGCCGAGGTCAGCCTAGACTTTCAAAGGCACCGGCCGACTCTTGCCCAGATCCGCGAATCGTGAGGATGAACCCGATGACTGCGCCCTTGCTTGTGTCTGTGAGCGATGCCGAACTTTCCCAGGAGCTGGAAGACTGGGGCCTACGCCCTGGCGCTGACTCCGGGCAGCCCATGATGTCGGGGCGAATCTTCCATGATGCCGACGGTTTTCAAGTGGGCGTATGGGAGTGCACACCCGGCGGTTGGGCCATCGAAAACCGACCGGACTCGGAGACGGTCCGGATCCTCAAAGGTCGAGCCAGGCTGACTGACGTTGGGGGCGACTCGGTCGAGCTCACCGCTGGCGACGTGCTGGTCCTACCCAAGGGTTGGTCGGGGCGGTGGGACATCCTGGAAACGGTCCGCAAGTACTACACCGTGGCGAAGTAGCCCCGACAAACCGTCGGGGCGGGCAAGAAGATATATTGGATCCAATCGTGCACACGCCAAGGAGCCAGTCATGCCCGTCCGTCCGCTCGATCTGATCGCCGCCGACTCGCTCCTTACCGACGAAGAACGCGCGATCCAGCAGACGGTTGCGCAGTTCGGTGAAGATCATCTGCGTCCGCACATCGCCGACTGGTTCGAAGCTGGGACCATTCCGGCGCGCGAGCTTGCCCTGCAGCTAGGCAGTCTCGGAGTTTTGGGCATGCACCTGTCGGGCTACGAGTGCGCTGGGACGAACGCCGTCTCCTACGGGCTGGCCTGTCTAGAGCTTGAGGCCGTCGACTCGGGAATCCGCTCCCTGGTGAGCGTGCAAGGTTCGCTCGCGATGTATGCGATATGGAAATGGGGCAGCGAAGACCAAAAGCAGGAGTGGCTGCCCGCCATGGCCCGCGGCGAGAAGATCGGCTGTTTTGGGCTGACCGAACCTGACTTTGGGTCGAACCCGGCTGGCATGCGCACGCGCGCAAAGCGCGACGGAGTCGACTGGGTGCTGACCGGCACCAAGATGTGGATCACGAATGGCTCAGTGGCCGACGTGGCCGTGGTGTGGGCGGGGACCGACGACGGCATCCGTGGTTTCGTGGTCCCGACCAATACCCCCGGCTTTAGCGCGCCCGCGATCAAGAGCAAGCTCAGTCTGCGGGCTTCGGTAACCAGCGAGCTGGTGATGGACAACGTTCGGTTGCCCGATTCGGCGATGCTTCCGGAGGTCGTTGGGCTCAAGGGACCGCTGTCGTGTCTTTCAGAAGCGCGGTTTGGGATTGTGTTTGGCGTCATTGGCGCGGCTCGAGACTGTTTGGAAACAGCGATCGACTATGCGATCAACCGAGAGCAGTTCGGCAAGCCCATCGCGGGGTTCCAGCTGACTCAAAAGAAGTTTGCAGACATGACCGTTGAACTGGACAAGTCGTTCCTGCTCGCACTTCACCTTGGGCGGTTGAAGGACGAGGGCCGAGTAACCGCGCAGATGGTCAGCGTGGGAAAGCTCAACAACGTGCGTGAAGCGATGAAGACGGCTCGTGAGGCTCGCACCATCCTCGGTGGTAACGGCATCACGTTGGAGTACCCA
>DATKIY010000091.1:0-6377 GCA_035543875.1 Actinomycetes bacterium
GCGGCGCATTGCTTCCCATGATCAACCGCTGAGCCGGTCACCGCCGGGACATGGTGATCAAGACCGTCTAAAGGTTGCCTGATGTCGCGGTTATCCGATGATCAACTGAGCTCGGGCCTCCTGAACCGGAAGGGCGAACGGCGTCGACACCTGGACGACGGGGTCCCCTGACACTGGGAACGGCCCGAATCCGTCGACGGTGAACCAGGCTTCCCATTCCGTGGAGAGCGTCACCGGATAACTCCCCGACTCGGTGTACGTGTGTGCCACGGTGTCGTTGGGCCAAGAGCCGCCGGGTTCGTCAGTAGTCATGCTGATGCCGTCGCCGAACGACCAAACCCAAGTGGCCCGCCCCTGCAGTTCGATGGCAAAACCGACCAGGTCAAACTGCCGAGCACCCAGCATCCTCGGTTGCCCGGAGTCGAAGATGGCTGGCAGCTGCACGAGCGTCCCGCCGCGAGGCTGTGAGCTCGGACTTTGCGGAGGGACGCCCTCGATCACCACATCGTGTAGGTGATCTGCCACGTCACTGACGGTCGTTGGTCCCGATGCATGGATACAGACCAGCCCGACCTCTTCCCAGTCGGGCGCACCGGGCCGGAGCAGCAAGACGATGCGTCGAAACTCGCCGGGAGGACATGAGCTGGCAGCTGGGCCACACTCCACGCCGCCGCCCGGAGTTCCGCCTTGTCCCTGACCATCACCTCTACACATAGGCATCAACGCCCAGCGACACTCCGCACACTCGGCAGCGGCGGCACGGTCGTCGTCTGTGCCCGTGAAGCTGTCGCCGGGAAGCAGTAACCCACCGGTCCCGACGTAGTCCGCTCCATCGGGATCGGTCACCACTCCGCAGTCAGCACCGACACAGGGGTCAGCATTACGTTCGGCCGACCAGGCAGCGTTGCCCCCGAGAGCCGCGTTAGCAGGCAGCAGCGTCCAAGCCGCAAGGAAACCCAGCGCAGCGGCGACCACCAACCATCGGCGCCGTCCCGACCAGGCGTTCATGGCGTCGGACTGTAGAACGAAACCCGACGGTGATGAAGGGAGCTTCCACAGCCTCGCCCAAGTGGAGTAACTGACTCACGCGGTGTAGCCGAAACAAAACGACCCGTCATGCGGATTTGCGACGAGGCTTGCGAACCAAGCCGTCTCGTTCAACGCGGGCACCCTCGACAATGTCTGGGATGAACAAATGTGGCGCGAGTCCACCGGCCATGGCTGAGTCGAGTAGGTGCGCCATGCGGTACTCGGGATCAGCCTCGAGCGCGCGTTCGATTCCGATGTTGGCCCTTGCTCCTTCGCCGCGACCGTAGGCACACAGCGCGAACAAAGTGGCGGGCGCCGCCACCAGCTCGTCTGGCGCACGTCGACAAAGATCTCGCCAAAACATCAGTGGCAGCAGATCGTCCTTGAGTGGAATGGTCGCAATCATTGCGTCACGAACGACGAGGTTAGTTAGTGCCAACAGGGCTCGTACGGCTTGATGCGGTTCGCACGGAGTCTGCGTCAACTGAAACCTCTCCAGCAGCCACTCAAGATGCTTGATAGCTGTAACGAGCTGCCTGCGGTTCAGCGGCATGCGCTTGCCCGCTGCAGTTTCGATCTGCCTACCCGACATTGCGGCAAGCGCCTGCACAACTTCGTCGACTCGTTCGTCCTCTGGTTCAAGCTCCGCCGTCAAGGCTTCCCGACCGGGAGCAGCGACCATGCCCAGCGTCACCGCTTGGGCGGCGATGGGACCGTGTGCATCCAGTGGTTGTCCTTCATCGGGACAACACCGTTGGTTGGAACACTTATACGACCACCATCGACCGTCACCTACAGCCAGCGCGTCGACGAAGCTCAGCGCAGCCTCATCACCCAAGACTTCCAACGCGTCGACAAGCTCACCGTAGGGAAGCGGCTTGCCATCGATGGCGTCGTCGTAGATCACGACCACGTAGCGATCGACGCCTGATCTCACTGCACCGTCAAACCACGGGCTGGCGAGATCTGCGGCCACTTTGACTGGTACATCGAGGTCGAGGCGCGCAGACACTCGCAGGCGACCACGTGGCGGCGTTAGGCCAAGCAACACCAAGCTTTGTTGGGGATGAAAGCCGATCACGTACGGCACTGCTTGCAGGATCTCTGATGGACCAGATGCGCGGATTCGGTTGACGACCAGACTGGAGTCGTCCTGAGCCGGAGTAGTTGTCATGACGGCAGCCTTCGGATTCCGGTTCCCCTTAGCTGGAACCCGGGGGCGGGCTGTGGACTATGACGAGGTTCTTACCGATTGGGGACAACTGGTGTCGCGGCCTGGCAGGGGCGGCGCAGGCGTGTTCTCCTGAAACAGTGAGCGAACAGCCAGGGCGGCCGACCACTGGTCCCAGTGCAGACCGCGGGACCCCGATCGGACGTCGAGTCATATTGGGCATGGTCGGACTGGGCGCGGTTGGAGTCGCCTTCGGCTCGACCTTTCAAGGCGCGCTGGACAGCGCCTTGGCACCGCTTCGCCGGGTAGACCCCTCTGGGTTGACGAGTCTGGTCCCTGGCTCAGGTGGCTGGCGGTACTACTCGGTCACCGCAAGCAAGCCTCGCATCAGTGTTGATGACTACGAGCTGTCCGTTGGCGGATTGGTCCAGCACCCAACAACACTGTCGTACTCAGATTTAACTGCATTACCCCAAACGCAATGGACGCACGATTTTCAGTGTGTCACCGGTTGGCGGGTGCAAGACGTGCAGTGGCAAGGCGTGCATCTGCGCGACCTGCTGGACGCAGTGGGAGTGCAGCCGACCGCTACAGCCCTCACCTTGCGCTCTTACGACGGCTCATACAGCGAAAGCCTGACCCTCGAGCAAGCTCAAAATGAGGAGTGCATGGTTGCCACTCACCTCGAGGGCGTCACCGTCACGCAAGAACACGGTGGTCCCGTACGTCTTGCGGTGGCGCCGATGTATGGCTACAAATCATTGAAATGGCTCAGCGAGATCGAGCTGGTCGACCATGTCGAGCCCGGATACTGGGAGCAACGAGGCTACGACGTCGACGCCTACATCGGACAGTCGAACGGACGCACCGATGAGCCAGTCTGACCGCCGTTTCAGCCGGGTTGAAATAACTGTTCATGGGGTGTTTGCGCTTCTTGTGTTCATTGCGATCGCATCAGCAGCGTTGCTGTGGTTCGACCCGCTTGCTGTGTGGTTTGGGCGCCGTGAGCTAGCAACGCGCATACACACGATCACGGGGCTCTTATTGCCCGTGCCGCTGGCGCTGGGGTTGCTTTCCGCGTCCTTTCGCTCGGACGCGCGAAAGCTGGAGCGGTTGTCGAGCAACGACAAGCAATGGTTGCGATCCAAGGATCGGCGGAGCGGCAGCATCCCAGTCGACCGGTTCAACGCGGGGCAGAAACTGAATGCAGCTTTCACCGTGGGGGCCATCACCGTGCTCTTTGGCACCGGACTCATCATGGGCAGCATCCTGTGGTCGTGGCCGACCAAGTACCGCACGGGCGCCACATGGGTGCACGACTGGACGGCTTTTGCCGTGACGGTCGCAGTCGTCGGCCACGTGTACTACGCACTCCGATACCAACGCGGCGACTACTCCACAGCTGCGGCAGACGTCCAGCTCACTCCGCCGTAATCGGAGAGCTATAGGCATCCCAGATGCGTAAATCGGCGCCGAAAATGACGGTGACGATCCGATCACGGGGGTGGCGCGGGTCGATCGGGTGACGGCTCGACGCGCGCATTAACGCACACCGCGAACCGGTCCTGTGGCGACCCCGATGTGAGGCGGACGATCAGCATTGGGCAGGATGCCTGACATGCGGCTGGACCATCTCTCATACGCAGCACCGACTGACCATCTCGCCGACGTCGTCCAGCGGCTCGGCTCACGACTCGGTGCCGGATTCTCCGATGGCGGGGTGCACCCCCGATTTGGTACACGCAACTTCGTGCTCCCACTCGCTGGTGGCAGCTACCTCGAAGTCGTCTCGGCACTTGATCACCCTGCCGCCGAGCGCGCGCCTTTCGGTCAGGCAGTAAAAAATCGCTGCACGCACGGCGGTGGCTGGCTCGGCTGGGTTGTCGCCGTAACTGACCTCGCGGCGGTTGAGCAACGTCTCGGACGATCCGCAGTCGAGGGACACCGACGTCGGCCCGACGGCTTCGACCTGAAGTGGCGCCAGATCGGCGTTACCGACTTGATGGACGACCCGCAGCTCCCGTTTTTCATCCACTGGGACTCGGACAGTTCACAGCACCCTGCCAACCATGCGCGCTCAGACCTTCGCATCGTCAAACTGGAGATCGCGGGTGAGGCCCACACCGTCAACGACTGGCTTGGCCAGTCCAACGGACACCCGCTCGATGATGTTGACGTCGAGTGGGTTGAACCAGCAGACGGCGAGATAGGCCTGGTGGCGGCTCACTTCGCAACACCGAACGGCATCGTCCGCGTCGACTAGCTCCTCACTCGCGTAGATCGGCCAACCCGAACGTCACGCTGAACGTTCTGCACCAAATCACGACGCGTCCCAATGGAGCTCCATCGGGGACCACGTACTGCTGGTCGCCTCGATTCCCTTTCAGACCGCCAAGGTCGACTCCCCCATCGACTGCTTGGCCGCCGTCGGGTGCCAGGAAGACGCGCACATCAGGCCCAGGTGACGTTGCGAAGTCTGTCAGGGTGAGTACACGGGAGCCATCTGCAGTCTCAATGATCGTGGCAACCCCTGAGGTGGCGTGCTCACCATCGACGAAGGTTCCGCGCGCGACTTCATTATTGGACGCTGATCGTTCACTTTGCTCATGCATCCGCGTCGGAGTCCGAGTCGGCAGAACATCTGCCACGACGACGGTTTCGTCAACCACCCTGTCCGCAGTGCTGGTGACAAGTAGGAATCCGCCGAGCCCTGCCGCCACCACGACGTATGTGCCCACTACAGGGACAGCGAGTTGACGCCATCTCCATGCGACAAACATCGCGCCAAGTCCAGCAACAATCAACCAAAGTGCTGTTAGGCCCTTCGCTAAGACTTCGTCATTTGTGACGAGTGCGCCGCTCACCCACACCCCGAGGGCTACGACCACAGCCACTACCGGAACGCTGACCCACATGAGCCAGGTCCGAGTTCTCACCACCAACCACCTCACAGCGCCTTGATTCTGATCACGTCTACTGTCAATCGAATCAGCGCCGATCGCCAGCGCTGCCATCCTCTTTGGACCTTACGAACTGATGACGCGACCTATTCGCACAGGTAGCGTGATGGGCATGTGCCGAAGCATCAAAACCCTGCGTCCACCGTTCACCGAGCACGTGTCGTCCGAGGACACCCGCGCCGCTGCGCTTCAGTACGTGCGCAAAGTGTCAGGTTTTCGGCAACCAGCCGCTCACAACCAGGCAGCGTTCGACCAAGCCGTCGCGATCATCGCCTCAGCAACGGACGACCTGCTTCTTCACCTGGAGGTCCGCGGCAGCAAATCCGGGTTGGGCAGCAGCAGTTGACGAAGGGCGTGACCTGACGCTAAGTCGTCCAGCGCCTGCTTGGCGTCGGTGAGCGGTCGTCGGGCCGAAACCAACGAGTCGAGGTCGAGTTCACCTGACATGTACTCGTCGACGAGTCGTGGGATGTCACGATGCGGCGTGATGGATCCGTAGTTGGACCCGAGAATTCGTTGGTCGGCCTCCGCAAGAGCCATTGGGTCGAATGTCGCACGCTCGCCGTTCGGTGGCAGTCCTACGATGACGGCAGCGCCACCCATACCCAACGATTGAATCGCTTGCTCGGTGGTTGCGATCGCACCGATCGCGTCGAAGCAGAAGTCCAATCCCTCTGGCACGAGCTCGCGAAGCGCCGTCACCACATCACCGGACCCCGCGTCGACGCTGTCGGTCGCGCCCAACTGCCGCGCAAGCGACAGCTTGTCCGTCACGAGATCGACCGCGATGATGCGCGCCGCCCCGGCGAGGCGTGCTCCTTGAACAACCGACAGGCCGACTCCCCCACAACCGATGACGGCAACCGTCGCACCTGCCGGAACGCTCGCCGTGTTGCGAACCGCGCCAACGCCGGTGGCAACCGCGCACCCAACAATGCAGATCAGGTCAAGCGGTGCGTCGTCGCGAATCTTCACCGCACCACTGACCGGGACCACCGCACGTTCGGCGTAGGACGACACACCCAGGTAGTGAAAGCACTCCTCCCCCTCGGCCCGGAGCCGGCTGGTCCCGTCGAACAGGGTTCCGCCGGCCCCGATGACCTGGGCGGACACCGAGCACTGGGCTGGACGGCCAGCGACGCAGTATCGACAGGTTCCGCAGTTCGGCACCCACGACAACACCACGTGGTCTCCGACGGCCAAACCCGTCACCCCGT
>DATKIY010000092.1:0-4944 GCA_035543875.1 Actinomycetes bacterium
TTCGTCCCAGTTGGCTCGATTTAGGTCTTGGTAGGAAGTCACGCGTGGAACCGTGCCATACGGATGCTCTGGTCGCACGCTATTTCCTGTCATTTTGCGCCCGGACCGTGGCTAGCCCAGACGGGTGAAAGCGCACCACGAGCCAATCCCCAAACCAGCTCGCCACGAAACAGATCTACGGACACATGCCGATACCACTCACCGGCGGCACAAACAGGTTTCGAAGAGGCGGGTTTCCAAGATGGCGATTCTGTTGGGTTCACAAGCGCCCGAGTTCAGCCTTCCCGGCTGGTACCACCAGGCGGAAGGCGAGTTCGCCTTGTCCACTCAACGCGGCCGCACGGTGGTCCTGGCCTTCTACCCCGGCGATGAGCGGCTGATCTGCACGAAACAACTGTGCGCCTACTCCGACAACATTTCCGACCTCCACCGGTTCGACTCGGTGGTGTGGGGCATCGCTTCGCAAAGTGTCGAGTCACATCGCCGTTTCGCGGAGGGCAAGCGCTTGAAGATGCCGCTACTCGCCGACGAGAACGCGAAGGTTGCCACCGACTTCGGGATCATTGGTGCCTTCGGACTTCGCCGATCCGTTTTCGTCATTGACTCAACCGGAAGAGTCGCGTGGCGTTGGGTGTCGACGACCAACATGACTTTCCCCTCAGTAACCGACATCAAGAACGCCGTGGCGGAAGTCCAAGTCGCCTAGGCTGCTCGAATGCGGGATCACGAACTGGACGTAAACCGCGATCTCTGGACCCTGGTCAACGAGCAGTTCACTGACGGTGAGGCCACCGCTCGTTGGGCGTCAGAGACCATAACCTGGGGGCTTTATGGTGCGAGCGAAGATGACCTGCGCGTGCTGGGAGACGTCTCCGAACTCGAGGTCGTTGAGCTAGGTTGCGGCAGCGCTTACCTTTCCGCCTGGCTTGCTCGCAGAGGTGCCCATCCCGTCGGTGTCGACCTCAGCCCCGCCCAACTGGCCACGGCGCGTCGATGCCAGGCGGAGTTCGGCGTCACATTTCCGTTGGTTGAAGCAAACGCCGAGGACGTGCCGCTTCCCACATCGACCTTCGACCTGGTCCTCAGCGAGTACGGCGCCAGCGTTTGGTGCGATCCAGCATTGTGGATACCCGAGGCGGCGCGGCTGCTAAAACCTGGTGGTCGGCTCGTCTTCCTCACCAACAGTGTCCTGGTCACTCTGTGTGTGCCAGGCGACGAGGGACACGCAAGCCCGACACTTCAACGGTCGCAGAGGTCGATCAGCCGAGTGCAATGGCCAGGGGGTGGAATCGAGTTCCACCCAAGCCACAGCGAATGGATCGGCCTCCTGCGCCACAGCGGCTTCCACGTGGACACGTTGCACGAGCTGTACGCCAGCCCCGACAACGCCACGCCCGAGTACTACGACATTGCGACAGCCGACTGGGCGTCGAAGTGGCCGGTGGAAGAGCTGTGGGTCGCCACGCTCGATCGTTAGCGCTGGGAACCGCCACGGCCCACGGTGCGTCCGACAGGCAACGGACACGGTTCGACAGCACAACGAGGGGATTCCGATGCACACGCCTAGATTTCCTGATCTGGATCGGCGCACCCTGCTCGGCGGTTCGCTGGGACTCGCGGCCGTCGGCTCGCTGCCGTGGCTAGCTGGGTGTTCGTCTACCCCCAGCACGGCAGCCGTTGACCCTGGACCGCCCCAACAGGTGGGTTTGATTTCCGCCGATCTACCCCGGAAGGAAGTCTCGATTGACTCCCCCATGGTCGACGAAGTTGTGGCGGGAATTGCCTCGTTTGGTATCGACCTGCACCGCGTGACGGCAACAAGCACCGAGAACTGGACCGCATCACCGCTTTCGATCGCAGTCGCCGCCGGAATGTTGCGCGCGGGATGTCGGGGGGAAACCGCCGAGCAGCTCGACGGGACCCTGCACTTTCCGAAAGGTGACGTACCAGAAGGCTTGCCGCACGAAGCGCTCAACGCGCTTACCGCAGAGCTGGTAACAACCGTTCCCGTAAAGGTAGGCGAGGACCCCGTCAAGCAGGGCCAGCCGGGACCCAAACCGATCGTGGGCGTCGCAAACGCACTGTTCATCGACACCGACTTCCAGTCCTTCGTCAAGGATCAGTTCTTGGCACTGCTCGCCCAGCAATACGGAGCCGGAGCTATCGGTGTGAACTTCGACGCCCCATCAGCTGTGAACACCATCAACGAGTGGGTCTCAACCCAGACCCGCGACCGCATTAAAACCCTGTTCAAAGAACTCGATCCGGCGACGGTGCTGGTGCTTTGCAACGCGGTCTACCTCAAAGCGACCTGGGCCGAACAGTTCGATGAGCCTGCCACTAAGAACGGGAACTTCACAAGCCCGACTGGCGTCATGCAGGTGCCGCTGATGAACAACACGTTCGATCGGGTTCCCTACATCGAGACCGACAGCTACCAGCGAGTCACGCTTGCCTACGTAGGCGATGAGCTATCAATGCGCATCGTGCTGCCCCGCGACACGGTCACCGATGTGGATGCACTGAACGCGCTACTCGATGTCGCAGTAGAACCGCATCCGGCACAGCAGTCGCGTGCGGTCGACCTAACCTTGCCGAAATGGGACGCCGCGACCGACATTGACTTGAGGTCAGTCCTCAGCGAACTCGGAATGACCGATGCGTTTGACCCGAATCTCGCCGATCTCTCAGGCATCGCCGACGCCGACCTCTACGTGGCGAAGGCGGTCCACCGAGCCAATGTGACGGTCGACGAGAAAGGTACCGAGGCGGCAGCTGTAACTGGATTCGCGGTTGAGGTACTAAGCGCCATCATCGCGCTTAAAATGCGCGTCGACCGACCTTTCGTCTGGGCGGTCATGCACGAACCGACTGGAACTCCGGTGTTCGTGGGTCACGTCGTGAACCCCATGTGAATGTGGTCTTGATGGGTCGCGTCGCTGAAGTAGGTCGTCCCCGCACCATCGAGGTTCACTGGACCTCCGACTTGATATGCCCCTGCAGTAACGGCCGCGCGCATCACCTCGACGACTGCGTGACGGTTGTTTTGCTCGATCACTAGTCGCCCGTCGATCGCCCAGATGTCAGCAGCACGCCCGTCCGCATGGTCGCTGCGTCGATCTGTGCCGAACACGCGAATTGGATGGCCTGACTGCAGCACACTGACGTCCAGCATGTGTTCACGCGAAAGTAGGGACAGGGCGCGCAACACTGCATCGCTGATACCACCGGATTGCACATCCGCTCGTGCAGCAAACGGCAACCGCACCCGGTCGTTGGCGAGCAGACGTCGCGCGGTTACCGAAATCGGATTCTCGCGCGGTGCCGGGTTCGCGGGTCGCACCGCGGTTACCCCCCATTGCGCTGAACTTGCGTCTAGTCGAACATCAACGGTGGTTCCCGTGGCCGCTACGACTCCGTCGTCGTGGCGAAACCACTGATTCACCACCAGCAATACGCTCGCACTGGTGGGGAGGATCCCGCCGTACTGCGCGTTCACCACCTCCACGACCGCGGACTGTGCGTCTGGCAGCAATGGAGTCATTTCACTAACTAACCGCGGGTCGTACCCATGTGTCTGCGCCCGGCGCATGGCAGCCGTACGCCCGCCCTCCCCCTCTGGCCACGCTCCAACGACTTCGATCAAGCGCGCGGCACGCAGCTTGACCTGAGGTGACACGTCGGCGGGATTGGCTTGCCAGGGCTTCGTCGGCGGAAGCGACTCGCCGGTGGGCGAGTCGGTTGGACTGCGACGCGAGCCGGTGGGCGTCCGCGAGCCCTGGCCAACCGCCGGGCCGCGAGGCGTACTGGAGCATGCGCCAACCGCCCAGGTTGCGCCACCGGCCGCCAAGCCCATGAGCAGCTTTCGTCGGGTGGGGCCGGCTCGGTCCGCCTGCGGCTCGCCCTGCGATGACATAACGCATGGGAGCACGGTCGGCCGCAACGGTCAACCTTCTCGGCAGGCGCCAGCCTTGCGGCACAAAAGAGTTACGGTGTCAGCTCCTGCTCGACAGCCCGCGCGAAGTCGGCCATGTTGGTGAACTCGGCGGTGGGCACTACGTCAGCAGCTGGGGCTGGCGTCGCCCCCCATCCCTGCCGGCCGGCACGGCGGTTGATCCAGACCGTAGCCAACCCGTACTGCTTGGCCGGAGCGTGATCGTGGAACAAGCTCTGCGCCACGTGAAGCAGCTCACCTGCGTTAACGCCCATGCGTTCGGTTTCAGCAAGCAGTGTTTTGAAGTTTCTGCCGGCTGGTTTGTAGGAACCAATGTCCTGCGCAGTTAACACTCGATCAAACGTCACTCCAAGCTTTTGCTGGCTCAGCGCGAAGGAGTCTCGATCGACGTTGGACAAGATGATGAGCTGGTAGCGCTGGGCCAACGTCTGCAAAGCACTCGCCGAGTCGTCGAACGCTGGCCAGTCGCCCACCGACTGCCCAAGGCGGCGGCCATCCTCTAGCGAGACATCAGCTCCCCATTGATCGCCCACGCCTAGAAAGCTGCGCGCCAGGATCTCGGGGTACGGCAAGGTCGGATGGTCCAGCTCTGCCCTTGACTCATGGTCGCCGTATGAGGCGAGCAGCTCGTCGTCGGTGACTTCAAGTCCGTGGCTGTCCGCCCACGGTCGAAGCAGCGCAAGGATTCCCGACTCCCAGTCGATAAGTGTGCCGTAGCAGTCGAAGCTCAAGGCCTTGAAGTTCGCGAAGTTCATCTCTCCTCCGACTCACGGTCGAGGTTGCGCTGCCGATACTCCTCTGCTGTGATCGCATAGACAACGGCGTCGAATGTCAGGCCATCATCAACGAGTTCACCGGCGTGGTCGAATGTCATCCCTAACCGCTTCATGACACCGAGGCTCTTGACGTTGTCGATGTCTGTCGTCGAGATGATGCGTGGCATGCCTAGGACATCGAAGCCGTGACGCAGCCAGCCCTCCGCCGCCTCA
>DATKIY010000093.1:0-7545 GCA_035543875.1 Actinomycetes bacterium
TCTGATGCGGTTCGGGCTGAGAAACTGCTGGATGTGGTGCCCGACTTCCCGACCGTTACTTGGGGGCGTGATGAGCTCAATACGGGAGATATGTGGAACTCGAACTCCCTTATCTCATGGTCGCTTGCCCTCAGCGACCATGAGATGAACCTTGTGGAACCGCCACGCCTCGGTCGAGCCCCGGGCTGGGATGGCGGTTTGGTCGTCGCGGCAAGGCAGCAGACTGCCCTTGCGCGCAGCGGTTGAACTGCGGCGCCGCCGTCTACTGTTCGGATCGTGGAAATCAGACCGGTCCAGCCCAACGACACCGGAGCTGTGGCAGACGCTTACGTCGCAGCGCTCGCCGAACTGACCTATCTACCGGAGCTCTACACCGAAGCCGAGTCACGAGCATTCGTCGAGCAGGTTCTACTTCCCAACAATGAAGTGTGGGTAGCCGAGCAAGATGGAGCAGTGATTGGGTTCGTCGGTTTCGGCGACGGGTCCGTCAGACACCTGTGGATTCAACCTGAGCACCAAAATCAAGGTGCAGGTACAGCGTTGCTCAACGTCGCCAAGACTTGCTGCCCCAAGGGACTGAGGCTAACGGTCTACCAACAGAACATGGGCGCACGCCGACTGTACGAACGCCACGGGTTCACCCTGGTGGAACTGAGAAATGGAAAGGACAACGAAGAAAACGAACCCGACACCGTTTACGTCTGGAAGCCATAAAGCACAGGTTCAGTGACGAGTTCGAAGCGAGACCACTCCTGGACCCGCCATATCAGCGATCGCAACTTTGCGTCCAGTCATCGCCATCACCAACGACAGCATCGGTCCCGACACCTGGTCTCCCGCGCCCGTCGACCAATCCGCGTCGGTTGCAGTAAGGGTCAATCCTGCGATCCGACTTTTACTGCCGATCAGCAGGTTGGAGTTCTTGTAGAAGTCCGCGGCTCTGACAAGTGAGGACGTCGGGTAATCGCGGGTGACGCCAAGCGGGCGCCGGATGTCCTCGCCATGGACGATTGACTCCCCAACCATGGCATCGATCGGACCCGGCGGATGGGTCGTTGCGTCCAGCAGCGACTCAAACTGGGCCAACTGGTCCTCCGGGCTCGCGCCTAGATAGGCCGTTGCTCTGGCACTGTTGAGCCGATGGAAGCGGAAACCGGACTTAGCAAAGCCAGCGATGAACTTAGACGGGGTGGTGTCCGCAGTTGAGATCACATGACCGAACACATCGCGGACCGTCCAGTCCGGACACAGCGATTGCGTGGACCAGTCCAGCGGCTTTATGTCACGAAGATCGGCCAGCAGCGCTCTACGCTCTTCATGGATGATTGGCCAGGCTGTGGAAGTAGCCATCGTGTTCCCCTAGTCGGAACGAATCTTGCGGCTCAAAGCCATAGTTGCACAGTCAGAATCCAGCGTTAGTGCTCACACCGTCAGAAAGGTTTCCGATGGATCGAATCTCGCTGAGAGAAGTCCAAGAACCGCTTAAGGAGCAGTATCGGGAGGATCCAGGGAGTGGAGTTATCGTGCTTCGCGCCCACGGCGATCTTGGTGTCGGAATCACCTGCTCGGTTGAAACGGGACGAGCGATGGCCGAAGCTGGCCTGCATCCAGCGACCGGTGGTGACGGTAGCAGTCTGTGTTCCGGCGACATGCTTTTGCAGGCGTTGGTCGCCTGTGCCGGTGTCACGCTGCGCGCGGTTGCAGTCGCGCGCGGGATCGAAGTTTCCGGCTCCATACAAGCTGAAGGTGATCTCGACGTCCGCGGCACGCTCGGAGTCGATCGGGACGCTCCCGTGGGATTTCGCGATATCCGGCTGAACTTCGTGCTGGAGTCAAACGCCGATGACTCAGACGTCGATGCCCTGATTGCGACAACTGAGCGGTACTGCGTCGTACTGCAAACCCTGCTTCGGTCACCGGCGATCAGTGTTTCGCGCGGTGCGCTCTAACCAGAAGGTGAGGCGACCCAGCACTGCGGAATGAGATGATGGCCTCGTGTGGGAGGACGTCGACCAAGCAATCATCTCGGCAGCGGACACCGCAATTCTGCCTCGCTACCAAGCCTTGCTTGCAACTGATGTGCATGAAAAGGATCCCGGCGACTACGTAACCATCGCGGACCACGAAGCAGAGTCGTTGATTACTTCCGACCTCCAACGAATCACCCCTGGCGTTCCGGTCCTCGGAGAGGAAGCAGCCGCTGAGCAACCAAGACTCGCGAAGCTGTTGCTCAGTCAGCCACGGCTTTGGGTTGTTGACCCACTGGACGGAACTCGTGCCTTCATCGACGGCCAGCCAGACTTCGCGGTCATGGTGGCGCTCATCGAGGCGGGGCAGACCGTTGCGGCGTGGATATGGCAACCGATCCCTCGTGTGATGTTTACGGCCACACGTGGCGGAGGTGCGTCGCGCAACGGCTTCCCCGTTCGTCGCGATTCTGCAGCAAATGTCGCAGTGAGTGACCTGACCGGCATAACCAAACTCGGCTTCATGCCTAAGGACGTCCGGTCGACCATCGCCGGCAACAGCGATGCGTTCAAGTCAGTCAGCCCCGGACCAATCTCCGCCGGCTACTGCTACCCGGAGCTGGTGGAGGGGATTGCCGACTTCGTGATGTTCTGGCGAACCCTGGCATGGGACCACGCACCCGGCGTCTTGATCGCCGAGGAGGCCGGCTGCCGCGTGGCGCGGCTCGACGGGTCGCCGTATGACCCCACGCAGATTGACCTGTCCAGTCGCGGTCTGTTGGCGGCTTCCGACCCCCTGACCTGGGAAAAGGTCCGCGACACCCTGCGGGACTCAAGTTCAGGTTGAGAGTTGCCGAATTACATCATTGTGATTCCCTCCCCCTCAGCAGCACACGGGTGGTCGCTCCTGCGTGCTGGCGTTCCGCTGAGTCTGATCTGCGACCTGGCCCACCCTGACGGTCCGCCGTCCCGCGAGATCCTTACCGCTGAAGCGGTTGAGGATGACGTCGTCCGAGCCCACCCGCGTGGGCGATCCATCGAGCTACCAGAGGTCACGATCTCTACGGCATGAGAGTTGTCGCTGGCGTTGCCCTAGCGGTCTGTGCCGTGACCGCTTGGGCCGCCGCGCCCGTTAACGCGGTTCCCAGCAGCACAGCGGGTGCACAGCAGCGAGCAATCGCGGGCTGTCCGACATTCCCATCCAACAACTACTGGCATGCGGACATCTCGTCGCTGCCGCAGGACCCACGCAGTGACGCGTGGTTGCGGCATATGTCACCACGTTCGAAGCTGCACCCAGACTTCGGGCCGTCCTACGGTGCTCAACCCGTGCCATACGGAATTCCGATCACTGTCGTCAACGGGAAACACCGCAAAGTGAACGTGCACTTTGGCTATGCGTCCGAGAGCGATCGTGTGCGCTATCCGCTCGGACGGGACACTCACATCGAAGGTGGCTGGAAAGCGCACGGCGACCGTCACGCAATCATCGTCGACAAATCATCATGCACGTTGTACGAGACTTGGAACACGCGCAAGCGCTCTAAGGGCTGGACCGCAGGTTCCGGCGCAGTGTGGGACTTGCGTTCAAACGCTCTCCGACATGACGGTTGGACGTCGGCCGATGCAGCCGGCCTCCCGATTCTTCCAGGCCTGCTTCGGTGGGCGGAGGTGAAAGCCGGGAAAGTGGATCACGCCATCCGGTTTACAACCGACGTGACGGACCGGCGATACATCTGGCCCGCGCGACACGAAGCCGGCAGCGTCAACAACCGCAACTACCCACCGATGGGCGCCCGCTTTCGTCTGAAGGCTTCCTATGACCTCAGCGGCTACGGCCGGAACACGCGCGTCATCTTGAAAGGCATGCAGAAGTACGGGCTGGTGCTGGCAGACAACGGCTCACCGTGGTACTTCCAAGGCGACGCAAGCTCTAAGTGGCCGGGTCGTGTCATTTCCGAGCTGAAACAAGTGCCGGCTCGAGCCTTTGTCGCAGTGGACACGTCGTCGATGCAGGTCGGGGCAAATAGCGGCCGGGTAAACAACTAGGCGGCGGAAGAATCCGCCAGAAGTGCGCGATCGTTCAAAGGTAGAGACCGGTGGAGCCTTCGATCCGGGCTGCTGCCACGGCGTGAATGTCGCGCTCCCGCAACATTACGTACGTACCACCATGAAGCTCGACCTCGCCTCGGTCCTCGGGCTCAAACAAAACGCGATCGCCGTCCTGGACGGTGCGTACGTTAGGCCCGACCCCGACGACTTCTGCCCAGACCAGCCGTTTGCCCACTTGAGCGGTGGCGGGAATAACAATGCCGCCGGTCGACTTTCGCTCACCATTGGGTCCCTCTTCTTGCACGAGGACCCGATCGTGCAACAACTGAATGGGCAGCTTGGAACCATTAGTGGACATGATGAATCAGGGTAGTCGCGCGTGCGATTTTCGACTTCGGTGGGTCAGCCGCGGTGGAAGATCTTGCGCAGCACCAAAAGCGCGGTAATGCCACCTGCCGCGATCGCGATCGGCTTGGTCTTCGGCGTTCCGTCTTCGTGCATGAAGACCCGCTTAACGTTGCCCATCGCGTCTTCGGCCAACGTCTGCGGGTTCAGCCGATCGGACAACTCATCGACTCGGGACGCCAAGCGCGCTTGCGCAGCATCGATGTCTGCCTGAATTTGCGCGGCTGAACGAGCCTCCGGCGTGTTCGCGCCTTCGGCTTTGCTGGCAGCTTTGGCAGCAGACTTTTTCGCGGCAGCTTTCTTTGCGGCCTTCTTGGCCGGCGACTTCTTTGCGGTCTTCTTCGCGGCACCGGACGACGAGCCTGCGCCTTGCCCCGCCGGAGCCCCGGACGGGTGTGCGGGAGGCGGCGGAGTAGACGGAGCCGTCGTTTTGGCTGGCTCGGTCTTGACGGACTCGGCCGAGTCGGTCGACTCAGCGTCAACAGGCGCGGTACCTGCTGGTGTGGCAGCGTTAGTCACGGCACTCCTTGCCTCGGGGGTGACCTCAGGGCTGTTGCTGGAGGTGACCCCGGGGGTCATCCCAGGGGAATTGAGGCTCCACCGTACCCAGTCGTTGTCGATGGGCACCAGGTTGGCTTATTGCGAATAGTTTGCAGAAGCAACTCATTCGCATTAACGTGCTGATATGCCAGCGATCAGGAGTGTCTTGATCATCGTCGCCGCGACGTCGCTGCTCGCGGCCTGCAGTAGTAGCAACGCGAGTACGAACTCGTCCGGGCTAACCGTGGCGACCACGGTCGCGCCCATCACATCGATCGCGGCCAACATCGGTGGCGACCGAGTCGCGGTCGAAGGCATCGTTCCCGAGGGGACCAACAGCCACACCTTCGAACCCGCACCACAAGTGGCGGCATTGCTTAGTGACGCCGACGTCATTTTCGTCAACGGCTTGCAGCTTGAGGAACCAACGAAGGAACTGGCTCAGGCGAACATGAAAGACGGCGCGGTACTCGTCGACATTGGAGACGAAGTAATCCCCGAAAGCGATTGGATCTACGACTTCTCGTTTCCCGAGGAAGATGGGAAGCCAAACCCACATCTTTGGACCGACCCGCTGTACGCCATCAAATATGCAAAGGTCATAGCGGACACATTTAGTAGTCAGGACCCAGCGAATGCCAACTACTACCAAGGCAACTATGTAGCCTTCAAGAAGAAGGCCACCGCACTGTCGAACGCACTTCTGTCAGACCAAAAGACCGTCCCCGACGGAAACCTCAAGCTGTTGACGTATCACGACGCATACGCCTACTTCGCGCGCGACTACGGCTGGGACATCATCGGCGCAGTTCAACCTAAAAACTTCGAGGACCCCACGCCACAAGAGGTCGCTGCACTCATCGACCAGGTCAAGGCGGAGCACGTCCCGACTATCTTCGGATCTGAGGTTTTTCCATCCGCCGTGTTAGAGGAGATCGGACGAGCTACTGGGGCACGCTACGAGGACACGCTGCGTGACGACGACCTCCCGGGCGAACCCGGAGACGCAGAACACTCGTGGCTGGGCTTGATGAGATACGACTATGTCACGATGGTGGAAGGGCTTGGAGGAACTGCCACCAAGCTCAGCGCCCTCGACACCAGTGATGTCGCACCAGATCAGGCTGAGTACCCGCAATGACAGGAACCGGCGTCGGCGCTCGCATAGTGACGCTCGACAACGTGACAGTCGGGTACGGCGGCGCTCCCGCACTGCGCAACGTGTCGTTCCATGTACACGAGGACCAATTCACCGGAATTGTCGGACCCTCCGGAGCCGGAAAAACGACCCTGTTGCGGACCCTGCTCGGAACCCTTCGCCCAAGCTCAGGTCAGATCAGCCGATCCGATCAGCTGCGCGTCTCGTATGTCCCCCAGCTGGAAACCGTCAACTGGAACTTTCCGGTCACCGTTTTCGAATGCGTACTCATGTCCCGCACCACCAAACGCCAGTTTCCGTGGTCGACCCGGGAGGAAAAACGCGATGTCAGTGAAGCGCTCAACCGCCTCGGCATCAGCGAGCTGGGCAAGCGGCACATCCGGGAGCTGTCCGGTGGTCAGCAGCAACGCATGTTCATCGCTCGCGCTCTACTCAGACGGCCACAGCTACTAGTGCTCGACGAGCCGACCTCTGGGGTCGACATCAGCACCAGACACGACATGCTTCACCTGCTCAGTGACCTCCATGAGGACGGCATCTCCATTGTGTTGACTACTCACGATCTCAACGGCATGGCTGCTCACCTGCCGCACCTGGTCACGGTAAATGGCCGGATCATTGCTGAGGGAGCACCGGCGGACATCATTACTCCTGAGGTGCTGGAACAAACATTTGGTGCGCGCCTTGAGGTTTTGCAACACCTCGGAATGCCGGTGGTCATCGACGACTATGCGGCGCAGCGGCCTAGAGCGGTGTCGTGATGCTGCTCGTTGGTGGGGCAACCACACTGACCACTCTGCTTGAGCCGTTCGACTACGCCTTCTTTCAGAAGGCGATTGTTGTGGCGACAGTGTCTGGGGCACTGCTTGGATTTATTGGCGTCTACATCACTCTTCGTGGCATGAGCTACATCGGCCATGGCCTCTCCCATGCGATCTTCGGTGGCTTCGCCGCCGCCTCTCTCGTCAGCGCGTCGTTCATCTACGTTGGAGCAGCTGTCTGGGGAGTTTCCTCGGCGCTCGCGATTAACTGGGTGACCCGAAAACACCGCATTGGGGCAGACGCGGCGATCGGCGTCATCACCACGGCTTCATTTGCCTTGGGTGTGGCTTTGCTTTCCAAGTACGGGAGCACTGGCCCCAGCTTCGACAACGCACTGTTTGGTTCTATCTACGGCATCTCGCGGGATCAGATTGTGATGCTGGTCCTGATCACCGTGTTGACTTCGGGTTTCGTATTCCTCCGCTATCGAGCGTTGCTGTTCACCACCTTTGACCCAGAAGTGGCTGCCGTCTCCGGGGTCAACGTGGCGCGCATAGACGCCATGCTCATGTTGGTTTTGTCCCTAGCCATCCTCGCGACGTTGACGGTGATTGGCGTCACTCTGGTCGCCGCCATGCTCGTGATCCCCGCGGTCGTCGC
>DATKIY010000094.1:0-2413 GCA_035543875.1 Actinomycetes bacterium
GATGCGTGGAACAACGCACTCGAAGCACTCCAGTCCGCGACAGACAACGGACAGATCCGCCAGTTCACTGGTAACAACTACGCGCAGTCTTTGGCCAAGGGTGACCTCAAGGCATGTATGGCGTGGTCCGGTGACGTGATCCAGCTCCAGTTCGACAACCCCGACATCAAGTTCGTGGTGCCAGACGCAGGCGGCATGCTGTGGTCAGACAACATGCTCATTCCGAACGGAGCTCAGCACAAGCTGAACGCCGAGAAATGGATGAACTACTACTACGACCCCAAGGTGGCTGCTGAGCTGGCCGCCTGGGTTAACTACATCTGCCCGGTCGAAGGCGCCAAAGAAGAGATGATGAAGATTGACAAGAGTCTGGCGGCGAACCCGTTGATCTTCCCGAGTGAGGACGACTACGCGAAGCTGTCAATCTTCCGGGCGTTGACCGACACCGAAGCTACGACCTTTACCACCCAATTCCAGAGTCTCTACACCTAGATCCGGAAGTTCCGGCAAACTCGGAACCACGGAACTGCCTGCCAAGCAATTTCCTACCAGCGACAAAGTCAGGACCGATGACCGAGCAGCCAACTCACGTCCCAGCCGAAGCCCCGACAACGTCGGGTGCTTCGGCTGGGACGGCCGCCAGCGGCGGTGCCGATCTCCACATCGTCGACGTCACCAAACGGTTCGGCAGTTTTGTTGCTGTCGACGCCCTCACGTTGACCATCCCAGCCGGGTCATTCTTTGCGCTCCTCGGCCCATCTGGCTGCGGAAAGACCACGACCCTTCGCATGGTCGCTGGGCTTGAGCAACCGAGCGCAGGTCGGATCGTCATCGGGCAAAGCGACGTCACGCATAACAAGCCATACAAGCGACCGGTCAACACGGTGTTCCAGTCGTATGCGCTCTTTCCCCATCTCGACATTTTCGAAAATGTTGCGTTCGGGCTTCGACGGAAGGGAAGTAAGAACGTGCGCCCAGAGGTCGAGCGGATGCTCGACCTCGTCGAGCTCTCGACGTTCGCCCGCCGCAAGCCCACCCAGTTGTCAGGTGGTCAGCAGCAGCGTGTCGCAGTCGCTCGTGCGCTTATCAACCACCCAGAGGTACTGCTGCTCGATGAGCCGCTTGGTGCGCTTGACCTCAAGCTGCGTCGTCAGATGCAAATCGAGCTGAAGCGGATCCAGACCGACGTTGGCATCACTTTCGTTCACGTGACGCACGACCAAGAAGAAGCCATGACCATGGCCGACACGATCGCCGTCATGAACGCTGGTCGAGTCGAGCAGATGGGTGCGCCCATCGACCTGTACGAGAACCCTGTCACCACTTTCGTTGCCAACTTCCTCGGCCAGTCCAACCTCATCAAGGGCAGCCTCACCGGAAAAAGCGGTGGCGACGCGCTGCTTGAGGTGCAAGGTTCGCGGATGGCGATGCCAACTGATCGCGTCCACTCCGAAAGCGACGGGGTGTGGGTTGGTGTTCGGCCGGAAAAGGTGAAGATCAGCCGTCCGGGAGTGACGACGGACGGCGAGAACTCGCTGACCGGAACAGTCACCGATGCAAGCTACATGGGTGTGTCCACGCAGTACTTGGTCGAGCTGGGATGGGGTCAGGAGGTGTCGGTCTTTTCGCAGAACCTCAGCACCGACGGTCCCATTGCTGTGGGAGAGCCGGTTGTGCTCCATTGGCAGCCAGCCCACACGTTCGCACTCGACGCCCAGCAAGACGCCGACGCAGGTGCTGAGAAAGTTGAGGGCGACGAGTGAGTGTTGTGCCCTCGGCCGGAACCGGTGAACCCGGCAGCCCGCCCGAGCCCGAACCGGTCGACAAGGCAGATGAAGTCGCCGACGACACTGCTCGCGCTGTCGGGACGAGCAGGTGGACCGCGTACGCGCTCCTGTCGCCCGGCATGCTGTGGCTGGCGGCGTTCTTCGTTGTTCCAACGATCATCTTGCTCTACACATCGCTGCAGTCCGGGACGATCTATACCGACTTTACTTTCACCGGCCAGATCAGCAACTACGGCGATGCCATCAGTCAGTACAAGGATATTTACGTCAAGTCGTTCGTCTACGCACTGCTAGCCACAGTCCTTTGTCTGGTCATCTCTTACCCGTTGGCCTACACGATTGCGTTCAAAGCAGGACGCTGGCGCAACCTCATGCTCGTCTTAGTCATCGCACCGTTCTTCACCAGTTTTCTGCTGCGCACCAATGCATGGCAGACGATTCTTTCGGACAACGGCCCGGTGGTTTCCTTCATGCAAGCCACCGGAATGCTAGCGGTGCTCCACGCGATCCAAACCCCGGATTGGTTCCCCGAGTGGTTGCAGTTCTTCCCAGACGGGATCTCCGCTCCGGATCGAGTCCTGGCCACTCCGCTTGCTGTCATCTTGGGAATCACCTACAACTTCCTG
>DATKIY010000095.1:0-12159 GCA_035543875.1 Actinomycetes bacterium
ACGGGCGTCGATACGGGGACCGGCGTCTGTTTCGTTGGCCGAAATGGTCATACCGAGTTAGTGTCACCGGCTGTGTGATTCTTACCTCGTTCAATTCCAGACTGATCGGATCGGCTCTCTGCGTGAGCAGGAGCCCAGGCACGCTTGTTTGGTGGTGACAGACCCAGTCGATCATTGATTTCGTCGTGGTCAGGCTAATCGGGGAATGTCAGTGGTCCCCGACAGAGTTGCGCCTGAAGAATTGCCCGACCAAGGTTGCCCCGTTTTGCCCCGTTTTTGGCCCTTTTCACGGTGCCTGTCGATCATTGGCAGCACCGACCCGCTTCGTCAGGAGACCAGCCGTGTCCCAATCTGCACCCGACGCCAGCCCAGCGGTCGGATCCACAGCGCCAGACCCCAAACGCTGGCGGGCGCTATTCGTCATCGCCATGGCGCAGCTCATGGTCATCCTCGACGCATCCATCGTCAATATCGCGCTTCCATCGGCGCAGCGGGATCTCGGGATCTCCGACTCCGATCGCCAGTGGGTCGTTACCGCGTACACATTGGCGTTCGGTGGCTTGCTGCTTCTTGGTGGTCGCATCGCGGACTACTGGGGACGCAAGCGCACGTTCATGCTTGGTCTGCTCGGTTTTGCCTTCGCTTCCGCGCTTGGTGGGCTCGCGCCGAACGCCGGCTTGCTGTTCGGAGCACGCGCCCTTCAGGGCGTGTTCGCGGCGCTTCTAGCACCGGCGGCGCTGTCACTTATTACCGTTACTTTCACCGAGAGCAAGGAGCGGGCCAAGGCGTTTGGCGTTTACGGCGGCATCTCCGGCGGCGGAGCGGCGATCGGGCTTATTGTCGGCGGTATCCTCACCGAGTACGCCTCGTGGCGCTGGTGCCTGCTGGTCAACGTCCCATTCGCGCTGATTACGATCGCGCTCGCCATTCCCTTCGTCCACGAAAGCAAGGCGCACGGCGATACCAGTTACGACATCCCCGGCGCCGTCACGGCCACGCTGGGGCTGGTGAGCTTGGTGTACGGAATCACCAAGGCAGGCACCGACGGCTGGACCGACTCGGTCACGCTGACCTTCTTCGCTGCTGCTCTCGTGCTCCTGATCTCGTTCGTCGTCATCGAGTCGCGTACACGTAACCCGCTCCTCCCCCTGCGCATCGTCGAAAATCGAAACCGTGGCGGTTCGTACCTCACCATGTTCATGACCGCGGGTGGACTTTTCGCCATGTTCTTGTTGCTGAGCTACTACTTCCAGGCTGTGTTGGGGTACTCCGCATTGAAGTCGGGCTTCGCCTTCCTGCCGTTCTCCCTCGGCATCATCGTCAGCGCGGGGCTGGCCAGCCAGATGCTTCCGAGATTCGGTCCGCGGCCACTTGTCTTCGGTGGGCTGGTCTCAGCCACGGTGGGAATGTTGTGGCTGACTCAACTTGATACGACTGCGCAGTACGCCACCATGGTCTTACCCGCAGAAGTACTCATGAGCCTTGGCCTTGGGTTCGTGTTCGTATCGCTCGCGGCCACGGCGCTGTTCGGCGTCTCACCGCACGATGCTGGCGTCGCGTCGGGTCTGCTCAACACCACGCAGCAGATCGGAGGCTCGCTTGGGATCGCGGTGATGAACACCATTGCGGCCTCCGCCACGACGGCTTACCTCAACTCACACGGTCCCACCCAGCTACAGGCGGCAACCGTGCACGGCTTCAGCGTCGCCTTCGCGTTATCGGCGGTTGTCCTTGGTGCCGCGGCCATCGTCGGGCTGTTCCTCATTAACGCCGACCGGCACTCGCTGGCTCAGCACGACGTGGAGGTCCCAGCCGCCACCTAACAACCCGTACCAGGGCGGTGACAGACTCGGGGGATGACAGAACATGACGGCCACGACCAGTCGGACCCCGCGTGCGACATGGCCCACGGCCTGCTCCCAGCTCCAACGCAGGGCCGCCGGCTCATCGCGGTGTTTGCCTCGCCGGTGGCACTGGAACTCACCCACTTTGCGGCGCACGTCGGATTTGAAACCGTCATCGTTGAGCCAGTGCCGCAGCGAGCGAACGACTCGATCCGGTACGCCGCGGACATTGCGTCAGCGAAGCCTGACGAACACACCGATGTGGTCGTCACCGACCACGACCGGCCGGAACTGGGCGAGCTGCTTGCCGATGCGCTGCGTTCGACCACGCGTTGGATTGGCGTGATGGGCAGCCCCCGACATACCGCTCCACACATCAATGCTTTGCAGGACTTGGGATTCGACGACGCACAGATCGCTCGCGTCCACCGCCCGATTGGTCTCAACATCGGCTCGCACTCCCCCGGCGAGATCGCCATCGCCACTGTGGCGGGGCTGCTCGCTGACCGAAATGGTCGAACCGGCGGCCAGTACGAGCTGACCGGTTCGTCGGGCGAAAGAGCCGAGCCGTAAGCGCTAGCGAGCAGGGCGCCACATGGTGTCGACCGTCGGGCCACCCGCCGGAAGCGTGAACTCGCCAACCTTGGAAAAGCCGAGTCGCTCGTAGCGCGGCAGATTGCCCGGGTTGCTGGACTCCAGGTACGCAGGCATATGTTCGGCGTCGATGAGAGCGAGGTTCTCAGCGAGCAGCGCCATCCCCAGCCCTTTGCCTCGATGGTCATCATGCGTGCCGAGCAGACTGAGGTAGTAGTGCGGTTCGCCGTGAGGATGCGATGAGTCGAAGAGCTCAAGTCCTTCGATGAAAGTTCCAGCGAAGCCCCCAACGAGCGTGTCCAGGAAGGCAGGAAGCTCCCGTTCTTCATCGGGAGTCAGTTCTTCACCGCCTGGTGGGATCCAAAGCGCGACGGTCTCGCGGCCCGGCGACATGCGCACCCATGGATAACGCAGCGCACTAGCCAGATTGAACCGCCACCAGGAGCGACGCTGCTGATTGCGTAGTTCGGGATGAGCGCTCGGGAACGCCCAGCCATCCCATACAGGGTCGCCAGCGAAGGCGACGGTCATCACTTCAGTTATCGCATCAAGGTCGCCGACGATCGCCGGCTGGCTCACGACGTCAGTCACCGAAACCATCTCCAGACTCAGCACAGTTCGTCTCGGTCACTGAAGCTACGCTTGAACAGTAGTGCGTCGGCGGCAGTGGATGTAGGGTCCGGTTCGCCGTGGCACCGCCCCCGGCGCGTCTCACTCGGATCGTCCGGCACGTTCCTGCCGGTGAGCGGAAAGGGCTACCCATGGCCACCGTCGTTTTCGACAAGGCGACCCGGATCTACCCGGGCGCTGAAACGCCCGCCGTTGACAGTCTCGACTTGACCATTGAAGACGGCGAGCTGCTCGTCCTTGTCGGTCCCTCAGGTTGTGGCAAATCGACCAGTCTGCGAATGCTCGCTGGGCTTGAGGATGTCGACGCAGGCTCTATCCACGTGGACGACCGCGACGTCACCACGCTCGCGCCCAAGGACCGCGACATGGCCATGGTCTTCCAAAACTATGCGCTCTACCCACACATGACCGTGGCGAAGAACATGGGGTTTGCGCTGAAGACGGCTGGCGTGCCGAAATCGGAAATCCAACGCCGCGTTCAGGACGCCGCGAAGTTACTCGACCTTGAGCCCTACCTGGATCGCAAGCCGAAGTCATTGTCGGGAGGACAGCGCCAACGCGTTGCCATGGGTCGCGCCATCGTTCGAGAACCTCAGGTCTTCCTCATGGACGAACCACTTTCCAACCTGGATGCCAAACTTCGGGTCCAAACTCGCACCCAGATCGCGTCGCTCCAACGACGGCTTGGAGTCACCACCGTTTACGTCACGCACGACCAGGTCGAGGCGATGACGATGGGCGACCGGGTAGCCGCACTCAGAGATGGTGTGCTGATGCAGTGCGACACCCCGCAAAACCTTTACGACCGCCCGGCCAACGTGTTCGTGGCTGGTTTCATCGGGTCACCTGCGATGAACCTCATTGACCTCAAGCTCGTCGAGGGCGGAGCAATGCTTGGCGACCAATTACTCCCGCTTGACCGAACCGTGATCAGCGACGCTGCCACTCACAACACCGACTCCGTGACGGTTGGCCTGCGCCCAGAAGATCTACACATCACCCCAGACGGCGAGTGGCAGCTTTCGGTCATCCTCGTCGAGGGACTAGGTGCCGATGCTTACGTGTACGGAACGGTGGAGCGACTCGACGGGTCTAACAAGGACGTGATTGTGCGAACCGACGGGCGACACCAACCGGCCCGAGGGGAAACCGTTCGTATCAGCATCGATCAAACGCGCGCCCACGCCTTCGACCCAGAGTCCGGCCTTCGGCTAGGAACGTGACCGCGACACGTCGACACGCTGAAGGAGCCAAGTGACAGTCATTTCGGCACCAGCGATTCTGGTTAGCGCGGAGACCGGCGCAGACTCGGGCATCGTCGGACCCGGTGCGGTGGTAGTGGAAGACGGATCAATCGTCGACGTAGTAGACCACGTACCAAAAAGTGCAGCTGACCACGTCCAACTCCCGACCGGGTTGCTCTCCGCCGGAATGATCGACCTGCAGATCAACGGTTGCTTCGGTGTGGACTTTGCCAACGCGTCCGCAGAAGACTGGACGTCGGTGCGCCGACAGTTGGTGCAGACCGGCGTCACAACGTTCCTACCCACCCTGATCACCACAGCCATTGAAGACCTGGTCAAACAACTGAACGACGTCGCTGGGCAAGTCAACGCATCGGGTCCCCCGGGCTCTGCTCGCGCTCTTGGCGTGCACCTTGAGGGACCGTTCCTTTCGCCCTTGCGCGCGGGAGCACATGACCCAGGGTTGATGAGTGACCCCGAGGATTCGATCCTGGATCAACTGTTGGCAGACGGCCGTGACGCCCTGGTGTCGCTTGTAACCCTGGCGCCGGAAAGAGCTGGATCAGCAGCAGCGATCCGACGGCTGTGTGCGGCCGGAATCGTCGTGTCGGTGGGGCACACTGACGCCATCGGCGAGCAGGTGAGCAGTGCCGCCGATGCTGGCGCTTCAATGGTTACGCATATCTTCAACGCGCAACGCGGACTTCATCACAGAGAACCCGGGGTGCCAGGTATTGGTCTTACCGATCCCCGTTTTCGAGTCGGCTTGATTGCGGATTTCCACCATGTCGATCCTGAGGTCATAAAACTGACGTTTGCCGCAGCTCCCGGACGGGTCGTACTCGTCACTGATGCCGTCGCCGCAGCAGGAATGCCGCCTGGAACCAACACCCTGGGTAATGACACCACCGTGGTTGTAGGTCCTGACCAGCCACCGCGGCGCGTTGACGGCACCCTCGCCGGCTCAACACTCACCCTGGACCAAGCGGTGCGCAATGTCGTCGCACTGGGCATTAGCCGCGATATGGCGCTACGTGCCGCAACCCAGGTGCCAGCGCAGGCGCTCGGTAGAACCGACCTCGGGGTGCTAACGCCAGGAGCCATCGCAGACATCGTGTGGTGGGACCACTCGCTGGCGGTCCGTGAGGTTTGGGTCGGTGGCGTCAGAGCAAGCCAGCAGTAGTTTTGATTCGTGGACGTGGATGCTTCAGGTCACAACGACAAGCCCATGAACAACTCGTCGTCGTTGGCTATCAACTGCGTGAAACCGAGCCTGCGGTAGAAGCGTTGTGCTCCCACGTTGTCGACTGCGACATCGAGATGAACCCCACGCGAGCCCGAGCTCCGCAGCCGTGCGAAGAGCTCATCCATCATCTGTCGGCCTATCCCCTGCCCCCGAATACCTTCAAGAAGGTCGATATGCAGATGAGATGGATACTCTGGCAGTTGGGGATGGTTCGCTCGTGCGGGTTGTTGAACGACAGCCAACATTTCGCTCTCAAGAATGTGCGTCTCGGGCGTCTGCACGACCTCTGCATACTGAGCCTGGACCTTGGGCCACCAGTCCTGCTGAAGCCGCCGCTCGAACTGCTCGGTGTCTAGAACTGCCAGCGCATACCCGGCTGCGCGACGACCATCATCTGCAACCAATGCGAACTCGGGAGCGAACTCAAGGTACGGCCCTACGTACACATCGCCGAGCAGTCGACCGTGCCGAAACAAGCCGGTCGCGTCTTGTCCGGAGTTGCCGGTGTGCAAACAGACGTCGTACAAGTCAGCTGTATCGCTAGGTCGAAAGTCTCGGATGATTGCGGGTGCCATTTCACCTCGTCCATAGCAACAATCGCAGCGACGCCAACCGTTGATCGACCATACAGCCCCATTAGGCTCGAATCGCCCCTTTGTTCCTAGCGCGATCGCCACGAAGACCGGCAGACTGCCGGAACCAACTCCAGAACTTTCACCGGAAGGTCTTCGCGATGAGCTCTGCAGGTCGTTCTTACTTGGACGAAGTGCTTCGGTTGCTGGGCGAAGTCCGTGATACCCAAGAATCGGCCATCGCCGATGCAGCGGGACTGGTAGCGAACACCGTTTCGGCTGATGGACTAGTGCACCTGTTCGGCACTGGTCATTCGCACTTGTTGGCAGCAGAGTTGTTCTACCGCGCCGGAGGCTTGGCCCAGGTCAACCCGATCCTGGTTGCGCCCCTCATGCTCCACGCTGGAGCGGCGCGCAGCACCCAGTTAGAACGGCTATCTGGACTCGCGGAAGAACTGATTTCCGCTGAACCGGTCGGCGCGGACGACGTGATGATCATCGTGTCTAACTCCGGTGGCAACGCCACTTGTATCGAGATGGCGTTGGCAGCCCGGTCTCGAGGCATCTCGACGATTGCACTAACCAGCATGCAGCACGCCACGGCCCCTCGCGCACGTGATCAGGGTGGACCGCGGCTTCACGAAGTCGTCGACGTCGTCCTGGATAACCAAGGGCGACCCGGAGATGCCTGCGTAACTCTGCCCGGTCTGGGGCAACCTGTCGGCCCAACTTCAACGAGCGTCGGGGCGGCGATTTTGAATGCAGTCGTGGCTCAAGCGGTTGAAATCCTCGTCGAACGCGGGGAGACACCAGACATATTCGTCAGTAGTAACTTGGCAGACGGAGACCGTGTGAACGAAGCCCTCATCAACCGCTACCGGCCGACGGTGAGAGCACTGTGAGCCTGACTGAGCGTATTTCCTACCGACTCTCCGACGACCCTCGATTTGGCGAAGTCGGTACTCCGCGCACAGTGACGGACGAGCGATACATCCTTGAAATTGCTGCCGAAGAGGAACACATAACCGTCGTCCACAGCAGCAATCGAGGACGCCATTGGGGGCGTGAACACGCGCGACGATTGTTAGCGCAGGGTTCACTCGAAACCTCAAGCGTCGATCAACACCCGCGATTCCCCGTACGCGGAATTATCGAGGGCTTTTACGGCGAGCCCTGGTCCCACGAGCAGCGCCTCGACATGATTCGCTTCCTTGGCTCACATCGAATGAATACGTTCGCTTATGCCCCCAAGGACGACCCGTACTGCCGACGTAAATGGATGGAGCTCTACCCCACACCGTTGCTGAATTCGCTTGAGGACCTCGTGCACGAGGCGGACGCATGCGGTGTCGCAATCGCGTACGGGCTTTCCCCCGGTCTGTCGATCCGCTATAGCGACAGAGCAGACGTCGTTCGGCTGGTCGCTAAGTATCGACAAGTGGCTTCACTCGGTGTCCGCCAATTTCACCTACTTCTTGACGACATCCCTGAGACGCTGCAACACCCGAGTGACCGCGCGATGTTCCCTGACCTGGCCAACGCTCACGTCGAGCTGATCTCCCAAGTCCGAAGGGCACTCGATGAGGAAGATCCCGGCGTGCATTTGGCAGTTTGCCCGACCGTCTATCACGGCAAGGGCGATGAGCCGTACGTAGCTGCGCTGGGGGCTAACACAGATCCTCGAGTCGACCTTATGTGGACCGGACGCGCCATTTGCTCTCCCGAACTCGACCTTGCAGACGCGGCATTGTTTGCTCGTACAACCTCACGACCGGTGCTGTACTGGGACAACTATCCGGTCAACGACGTTGCCATGACCGCTGAGTTGCACCTCGGTGCGTATCGGGGTCGAGACCCGCACCTGTTTCGTTTCAGCCGGGGGGTCATCGCCAATCCGATGGACCGACCGGAGAGTTCGAAGATTGCATTGGCGACGATCGCGGACTACCTCTGGGATCCTGAGTCGTACGACCCTGACCGCAGTTGGGACAACGCCATCGAGGAAGTCGCCGGTGCACGTGATGCCCGCGCGCTGCGACTGTTTGCTGACAACGTGCGCACCTCCTGTCTCGAGGAGGCCGACTCGCTCCTGCTCACTGAGGCGCTTCAACAGCTTGAGTTTGAGGAGGAGCTTGGCGACCCGAAAGTCGGGCGTCTTGCTTTAGCTGAACTCGCTGACCAGTTCATCGATGCGGCAACTTCGTTGCTCAGTCCCAACGTCGAGAACAGTGTGTTGGCCGCGGAAATCCGACCCTGGGTCAAGGTCTTCGCGACGGGGGCTCAACAACTTCGAGACATGCTCGACGGAAAGCCAAGCGTGGCTGATGCTCACGGGGCGTCAGCGCCTCCCGCTGTCTTCGGCGACGTGCTCGATATGTTTGTGCGGTCGGGACCGACACCGATTGACAGGTCAGTCGACGAGACCTAGGTTGACGCGAAAGTAAGGTCAACTAACTTAGGGATTCGTCGTGGTGGTGAGATCGCCCGAACGTACTTCCTCGGACGCCTCAAACACCCGCAGTGGGCCAGCGCGCCCCGCACTTCTTAGGACGCTAAACGACGAGGTTGCCCTCCGGCTCCTACTCGAACGTGGCCAGTTGAGCCGTAGTGACATGGTGCGGCTGATTGGCGTCTCCAAGCCGACCGGTTCACAAATACTCGCCCGCCTTGAAGCGGCTGAGCTGGTACTGCCGGTGGGAGTTACTAGGGGTCGTCCAGGCCGCGCCGCACTGCTCTATGAAATCAACCCAGCCGCCGGCTTTGCTGCTGCGTTAGACGTCACCCCGCGGCGCATTCACGCGCAAGTTGCTGACATCACAGGTGCAGTAATCGGCGAGTTCCAGCTTCACCGCCCAAGCCGAGCATCCGGAAGTGGCCCTGCAAACGCCCGGGCAGCCCTCGACCACGCGCTGCAGATCGCAGGGTTGAACCGCTCGAAGCTGTCATGCGTTGTCGTGGCTGCCACTGGTTCGTACGACGCGGAGGCGGACCGAATCCGTTACGCACGCCGCCTGTCTGGCTGGAACGACGTCGGCTTGATGAAGTCTTTGCGGAGCGACTTGGGCGTTGACGTATACATCGAGAACGACGTGAACCTTGCTGCCGTCGCCGAGCACCGCGTCGGCGCAGCACAACACATCAGTGACTTCTTCTTGTTCTGGGCCGACGAAGGAATTGGTGGCGCCCTCATGCTTGAGAATCGGCTAAGACGCGGCGTTACCGGAGGCGCCGGTGAAATTGCCTTCTTGCAACCAGCAGGCGCGGCCGTAGTGCACAACCCAGTCCGAGGAGGCTCCGGCGGACTCGAGCAGTGGGCAGGGGGCAACGAGCTGGTCGAGCTTGCGCGTGCTCACGACGTGCACGGCGCGAACCCAGCAGAGCTCGTCGCCACAGCGGTTTCTTCGGACTTACGCTCGGCGACTGAGTTCATCAACGAACTGGCATTGCGTTTCGCAATTGGACTGTCGGCGGTGATCGCCGTTATTGACCCCGGCGCCATCGTGCTTGCCGGTTCTGTCATGGCAGCCGGTGGTGAAAGGTTGCGCGCACTGATCAGTCGTCACCTGGAGGATGTGGCAATCACGAGTCCGCAACTGCTGAGCAGTAGTGTCGCCGGAAATGCGGTCCTGGCTGGAGCGCTGCACACGTCCCTGGACCATGCGCGTACGAGTGTCTTTCAAACCGCATGAACGACGATCTGCGGTTTGGACTCGTTGGCACTGGGTACTGGGCTACCGAGACGCACGCCCGAGGAATCGCCGCAGCGCCTGGAGCGAGCCTGAGCGCAGTCTGGGGACGCAACCCCACCGCTGCGGACACGCTCGCCTCAAGTTTTGGCGCGAGGAGCTACGAACACTTCGAGGATTTTCTTGGACACGTGGATGCTGTCTCGTTCTCAGTCCCGCCTGACGTGCAAGCACCGCTGGCTGTTCGCGCCGCGAATGCTGGAAAACACCTCCTGCTCGAAAAGCCGATCGCACTCGATGAGCCCGCGGGCGACAAGCTCGTCGCTGCCGTCGAGTCAAATGACATCGCCGCCCTGGTGTTCTTCACTCACATGTTCTCGCCTCCGGTTCTCGAGTGGTTTGAAATGTGCGACAAGGCTGTATGGCTAGGGGGTGATGCGAACTGGCTCGGATCTGCACTTATCAGCGACAATCCGTTCAACACACCCTGGCGACGAGTGCACGGCGGCCTGTGGGATGTCGGACCGCACGTCATAGGCAATCTGCAGCGAACCCTAGGACCCATCGTCGGAGTTACCACAGACATCGGCTCGGCTGACGTCACCCACCTCGTTCTGCATCACGAGACCGGAGCAACGAGCACCAGCACACTGACTCTGTCTGCACCCGATAAGGCAGATGGTTTCACCATGATGTTATGGGGACCAGCGGGACGTACTTACTTACCGATTGACGAGGTCGACTCAGTCGTCGCTCACACCCATGCCGCCAAGACACTGGTTGAACTTGCTGAGTCGGGACGGCGGGGGCACCCCGCAGATGTACGAATGGGTCGCGACGTACTGCGCCTGCTGGCTACCGCGCAACGACAGATAGACGCCCGGTAGACACCATGAAGTCCCTCGATGTTCGCTTCACAGAACCTCGCACGGTGGCTTTGCAGGAAAGCCAAGTCCCGGAACCAGCTGCGGGTCAGGTCCGGTGTCGTGCTCTCACGTCGCTGATCAGTACTGGCACAGAGAGCTTCTGCCTCGAGGGAAACTTTGATCCCGGCACTTTCTGGCAGGAGTGGGTGCAGTACCCGTTTGCTCCCGGATACAGCATGACCTCAGTAGTTGTGGACGTCGGTTCCGGCGTCGCCGGACTTCATGTCGGCGACCGCGTGGCCACAACCACGCCGCACAGCTCCGCTTTTCTGGTTGACGCCTCGGAATGCGTTGTCGTTCCAGATTCAGTGAGCAACGAACAGGCGTCATGGACGTCACTAGCCTGCACCACGCAACTCGGTGTTCGGCGTGCCCAGCTCCAGCTAGGTGAGAGCGCAGCAGTGGTTGGCCTGGGCGCTCTCGGCCAACTTGTCGTCCAGTACCTCCGGTTGTGCGGCGCGCGTCGCATCATTGCCATAGACCAGGCGGATTCGAGGCTGCAACTCGCTCAAGGTGGCGGCGCGACAGATCTCGTCGCCGAGGACGTGCTCACGGCAACGGAGACGCTCAAGCACATCACCCTCGGCGCGATGGTCGATGTCGCCTTCGAAATCACAGGACACCCCAAGGTTCTGGCGCCAACCACTCAGCTGGTTCGCCAGCTCGGTCGAGTCGTTTTGCTCGGCGACACACCGATCCCGAGCAGTCAAACGCTCGGCCCGCGCGTTGTCGCTGATTCAGTGTCCATTCTTGGAGTTCACGCTTCCTCCGCACCAGAGGTCGCAAGCGCCAACGACCCGTGGACGCTGCGGGCCATGACTGAGCTTTACTTCGACTTCGTTTCTACCAAGCGCATGAATGTCGACTCACTCATCACACATCGATTTACGCCAGATCAAGCCGTTGAAGTCTACGAGTCACTGCGCGTCGATCGCAGCGGCTTTCTTGGCGTGATCCTCGACTGGACAGCGGTGGAGGTATGAGTACGAACCCGTCACTGCGGTGGGGCGTACTTGGCACAGCTGACATCAACTCGACCGTCGTTCCAGCGATGACAAGGTGCACGTACGGCCAGGTTGTTGCGATCGCTAGCCGGAGTCTGCCGCGAGCGCAAGCGGAGGCTACGAGACTGGGCATCGACACGGCCTACGGCTCGTACGAGGAGTTGCTGGCCGCCGCTGACGTGGACGCTGTCTACATCTGTCTGCCAAACTTTCTGCACAAAGAGTGGGTTCTGGCGGCAGCCGCCGCGGGCAAGCACATCCTGTGCGAGAAACCCATGGCTATTTCGGCTGCGGACGCCACCGAAATGGTGAGCGCAGCAGGCAGCGCGGGTGTGCTGCTCGCCGAAGCCTTTATGTACGGGCATCATCCGCGCTATGACCGCATTCACGACATCGTCAGCTCCGGGGAAATC
>DATKIY010000096.1:0-2025 GCA_035543875.1 Actinomycetes bacterium
CCCGAACCCCGTCCGACGTAGAGCGGGCAGGCGTGTTGCGTCGAGAACAGGATCACCAGCCCCACGAAGGGTGCGGAGGCGGCAGTCGCTGCCGCGGCACGCCGCAATGTTCCAGCCGCTGCGTTAGCGGGTAGAAGGAAAGCAGCCGTAAGCCCGGACCCTGCCAAGCCGACGCTTGCCGACATCAGCACGAGCAGTGGAACTCCCTGCGGGCCTTCGTGCGAACTGATTATGAAGGTGACGACACCGATGGTCAGTGCTGTGGCCAGTCCAACGCTCACTGCCGGTGCTTGCTTTCGCGCGGACACCGCACCAGCTATGCAAGCAAGAGTGAGCACAGCCGCGATCACGAACAGTTCGTTCTGTGACGCTTGCGCCTCGATGAATCCCGACATGTGTTCATGGTTACATACAGCTTGGACAACGGATACGCTTCCAGGGAACTCACCCGATTGGGCCACTCGCCGACGCATTGTCAACGGTAAGTGCCGACCTGTGTGCTCGGACTCTGGTCGCCAGAGCGGTGGTAACTACGTAGATGCCACGCATTGAGAAGCTCCCGCGACTGGACTCGAACCAGTAACCTGCCGGGGCTCTCCGAAATGCTCGAGGTAGTTCCAGTCAGTTCGATGTCCGGCCGATTCGCCCCTGCGGCAGCAGGATTACCCACACAACTGTTCCAACTGGTTCCGTGGCGTCCCATTCCGTCCGGCGCATCGATTTCCGAAGTGCTGTCAGAAGTGCTGTCAGCCTCGACCGCATCGCGGTGGACGTCCCCGAGGTTGCGAACCGATGAGATTGGCTACTCGAGAACCGAATACCGACTTAGGTTCAGATTGATTCAAGGCCGCGAGTGGCCAAGGTTGTTACCGACATCGCCGTTGACATGACGGAGTGCAGGCAGGGCACCGCAACCATGAGGGTCTGTCAGCGGGCGAACCGTCTGACGGTCCGGCCAGTCGCAAGCGCCACTCCACCGTGCAAACCCTGCCGCCAACGCGAACGGCGACCTGGCCTGTCCTCGGCCCCGTAGCCAATGGGGGGCTCGGGAGTGTCGTACTGGCTGGCGTGCCCGCTGTTCCTGGCGTGCGTACGCGGATTCATCTGCGCTGGAGTGCGAGTCCGCGTTAGGCTCCGGCCACAATCGTGGGGCAAACAAACGAAGGCAAGGATGAAATCTTGACGATGAACGCGACGCGCGGCGTAGGGGAGCACCCGACCGTCCGAATGATTCTGAGAGCGGTCCTTGCGCTGGTGCTGCTGGCGACTGTAACGGCGGGGGCTCCTGCCCACGCAGCGTCGGTAGCGCTGAGAAAGAACCTGAAGGATGCCCACGGCGCAACACGAGGCTGCTACCTGCGGGTCGACACGGTCACCAGGGACTATCACCGTACGTACCGAAACGTGGTCGTGAAGGGTGTGCTGAACTGTCAGACAGACGGATGGGCGTCCAAGTCGCTGTGGCTGACAACGATGGACCCGTACGAGCGCTCCTTCAGTACTTTGGCGCTCAAAGCTGGCCAGCGAAAGAATCCGTTCAAGGTCATGGTGAACTGCAACTTCAAGAATGACGGCGTCCACTGGGACTACCCGAAGAAGCGAATCGTCGTAAATACCGAGGGCCTGGCCACCAGAAAGAGAACGGACAACAGGTACGTCGCCTCGATTGACTACCAACTCCCGTTCAGGTGCTGAAACGGACCCTCATCGACGTCCCTAGTCGATGTGGCGCCCGATTGGGGCTCGAAGTGCACGTCCACCGACGAGTGAGTCCATACCAGCAGTCGCTACACGGCGGCGGATAGACGCGCAGCCAAGGCCGACTGCCGCTTGGCCTGGTGTACAGGGTCACCGAATGGCGCGTTGAATGGGACGAACTCCAACCTCACCTGGCTGACCTACACAAAACGATGCTCCCGCGACTGGACTCGAACCAGTAACCTGCCGGTTAACAGCCGGCTGCTCTGCCAATTGAGCTACGCGGGATTGTGCCCGAAGGCGCGGTCGACAATAGCAGCCGAGGAT
>DATKIY010000097.1:0-25748 GCA_035543875.1 Actinomycetes bacterium
GGCCGGGTTGAGTGGATGGACGTGGGGCGGCACCGCCTACATCGACCTGCTCTGGGTTCGGGCCGATCTGCGTGGGCGCGGAATGGGCACCCGACTTCTTGACGAAGCGGAGGCAGAGGCAGTGCGTCGGGAATGTACGCACGTGGTGTTGTCCACGCACAGTTTTCAGGCTCCGGCTCTGTACCGCGATCGGGGTTACACCGAGTTTGGCCGAGTCCAGGACTATCCGCGCGGCCACGCACACCTGCATTTTGTGAAGCAGCTTGCCCCCGAAAACCAGAACTCGAGGTCATCCGATCCCGGCTGAAATTATTGGGGATTGGGTCTGTGGATACCGGTTGGACTGTCGGTGGGGTCTGGCAGTATAGAACACATGTTCGAACTTGAGTGTGTCAGCCCCGGGATGACCGGTTCGGTGACCGTGGCCGATCCGACATCGCTGTCAGGCGAGCAGCTGCGCGCCGGGCTGGCCGGTTTTGAACGTGGCGTCGGTTTCATGCAGGCCGGCCAGTTCGCGTACATGGCGGAGATGGCCCGCCGCGAGGAAGCGTCCTGGGTGGCCGACCCAGTCGATGCGCCGTCGTTTGCGCAGGACCCGTACGGGTGGCTCGCCGATGAAGTAGCCGTCGAGTTGGGGTTGTCGAAGCTCGCCGCGTCGAACCGGTTCCACCTCGCGGTGGATCTGGCCAGGTTTGTGACCACGTTGGATGCGTTGCGGGCGGGGGTGATTGATCTGCCGAAGGCGCGGGAGATCATCGAACAGCTGCTGATGTTGGAAGCATCCACACGCGAAGAGCTAGCTCAGTCGTCGGAGTCCGACGAGTCCGCTGAGTCCGATGAATCGCGAAACGTCGCTGAGTTGTCTGCGGAGTTTGTGGCGTTGGTGGTGGGGGTGGAGGCGCGGGCGGTGGAGTTCGCTGGCACGCATACCCGGTCCCAGACGGCGCAGTGGTTGCGCCGGAAACTGATCGGGATTGATCCTGGGTTGGCGGAGGCGCGGCGGAAGAAGGCGGTCGCGGGTCGGCGGGTGGGTCATTACCCCGGCCCAGATGGGATGAGCCAAGTATTGGCGGATTTACCGGCACCGGATGCGGTCGCGGTGTGGCGGATGATCGACCAAGTCGCCCACAGCTCCACCTTCACCGCCACCGATGATCCCGATGACAGTGAGCACCGTGCTGATGCTGATGTGGTGGGTGACCCGAACGCCGACCCCCCCAGTGCTGACGATCGGTCGATGGATCAGCGGCGGGCGGATGCGTTCGTCGATCTGATCCTGGGCCGGGTCTCCGCCCCTGCTGGTGATAATCCCGTGGAGGTGCTGGTGACCGTCCCCGCGGCTACGGTTCTGGGGGAGGGGGACGAGCCGGGGGAGGTGGCGGGGTATGGGCCGGTCACCGGGCAGCAAGCCCGCGACCTCGCCCACCAAGGAGTGAACGGGAAAGCAAATGAGAGCGTGCGGTGGCGGAGAGTGTGGACCGACCCCGACACCGGAGCCGTGATCGGCGTCGCCAACCGCACCACTGAACCTGACGCACCCCCACCGAGCGAGTCAGTGACATCGTTGACGTCAGTGACGTCAGTGACGTCGGTGACGTCGGTGTCCGATGAGCCCGAGGACTCCTATCGGCCGTCGGCAGGGTTGACCCGGCTGATCAAAACCCGCGATCAGACGTGCCGGTTCCCGGGGTGCCGACGGTCAGCGGTCAGCCAAGGCATCGACCTCGATCACACGATCCCGTGGCCGGACGGCCCGACCGTGGCCTGGAACCTAGCGGTGTTATGCCGGTCCCACCATGTGTTGAAAACCCACTCCGACTGGAAAGTGCAGCAACTAGCGGGTGGGGTGTTGGAATGGACCACCCCGTCCGGGCGGGTGTTTACCACCAAACCCGCCGACTACCGATCCGGCGCACCACCAGGCAAAACAAGCTGATTCATTTCTTGGTACTTGGCTCGTGAACGTCACGCAAATGCATGCGAGTACGCCGCCTCAAGCAGCTCGAGAAACTCGACGCGCTCGGCAGCCGACAAAACTCCGTATGGCACGGCAACGAGCTCGTCGGTGAGCCTTTCGACGCGCTGTAAACGCTCGCGGTCTGCGTCAGTGACCTCTGGATAGGGCGGCTGCCAACCATATTCCGCTGCGTTGGCGGCCCCGCCTTCGTTGGTCAGAATTGCGATCAGGGGATTCATCTGCAGCGCCACCAGCGCGACGCCGTGACACGCGCCACGATGCTCACGTAGTAGTTGAAATACGTGAACCAGTCGAGCAGGGTCATCTGCAGGTTGCGGAAGTACCCGCCACCCAGCGAACAACGGCAACCCTGGCAGGTCAACGGCGTCGACGATTCGTTGTGATAAATCGATGAGACGCACCGAGCCCTCGAAGCCAGACATCCGCGTCCGCCCCCAGCTGTGACACAGAGCGACATAGTGCTGGACCGCCTCGGCTGGCGTCATGACCCGACGCGCGGCCTCCCACTCGGATCGGACGCGCGCAGCAGGAAAGGCATAAGCCGCTGCTGCCACAACGTCCGGATCGACATCGCTCAACACGCCATGGCGGCCCAGGAAGTACAACTGCCAATCATGAAGTCCGAGTGCCTCAGTGGCAGCCTCCTCCGCGGGATCTGTCATCCAGGCACCGCCCAGACTCCCGATCGGCCCTTTGGCGGCGACCGCCACTCGGAGCAGGTCCGGGTCAACATCACTTGGATTGGATGTCACACGTTGTCCTTCCACCACTGAGGGTCGATGAATCCTTGCGCAACCATCTGAGTCGGGCCGGCGAGCAACCAGTGCCCATCTACTCGCTGAGTCGCCTTTAATCGACCGCCAGGTACGTCGACGGTTACCGCAGCGTCGACAGCTGCCGTGGGAAAGCGCTGCCGATATGCCCACGCCACCGCACAAGCTCCAGTTCCGCAGGAGCGGGTTTCCCCGACCCCACGTTCGAACACGCGAAACTCGACATGGTTTTCCGCAACAACCGCGGCAAACTCGACATTGACTCCGTCAGGAAAAAGTTCAGCTGGCGTCACGAGAGGCGGTTCAACCAAAGAACCCGCGTCAAATACTGAGTCGACGAAAGCCACTGCATGTGGGTTAGGAAACCAAACAGGGATAGCAGGCCATTGCGCTCCCCCGACGGCAACCAGCGGAGCAGCGTCGATGCCGGCAGGAATAGCAGGACCCATGTCAACGGAAATTTCGTCCCCCGTGACCGTCACCGCGCGCGGACCGCCGCGCGTCGCGATGGAGAATTCACTCCCCGTCTCCAATCCCCTGTCGGCAAGGACTCGCGCAAATACCCGAACACCGTTCCCGCACATTTCGGCCATCGAACCGTCGGCATTTCGGTAGTCCATAAACCACTCGGTCGTGTCCCGTTGGTTTTGAACTTCCCCCGACAACTCGGTGGGCACGACTCGCAGCACGCCGTCAGCGCCCAGCCCGCGGTGACGATCACAAAGGGCGCGCACCCTCGCAGGAGTGAGGTCGACTACGGCTTCGCGATCGAAGAGCACCACAAAGTCGTTCTCGGTTCCGTGTCCTTTGACGAACTCCGGGGCCTGGTCGATCACGAGCCGAGCCTAGCGGCGGGTCGCAGCCACAGCCGATACTGCCAAATCGACGAGGTCAGAACTGTCGTACGGCAACCAAGCGACCCGGGGGTCGCGGCGAAACCACGACTCCTGACGCCGGGCAAAGCGCTTAGTCGCCTGCACCGTGCGCTCCATCGCCTGTTTTTCACTGATCTCCCCGTCCAGCCAGCTCAAAACCTGGGCGTAACCAAGCGCCTGGCGTGCAGTCACGCCTTCTCGCAAGCCCTTCGCCACCAATCCCTCCACTTCAGCGGTCAGACCGCCTGACCACATGCGATCTACGCGGAGGCTGATCCGGTCGTCCATGTCGGCCCTCGGAATCTGCATTCCAATCAGCACCCGTCCCGCAGTATCCAACTCCCGTGGCAACTCGGCCTTGAAGGTCCCCTGCAGGTTGATCACCTCAAGGGCTCGCACGATGCGTCGCCCATTCGTCGGAAGGATGGCGCTGGCCGCAGATGGGTCGAGCAGCAACAGGCGCTCATACAGCGCTTTCGGACCGACTCGTTCCAACTCCGCGTTGAGTGCCTCGCGAATCGCAGGGTCAGTACCCGGAATCGTCCATCGGTCCACCACCGACTGCACGTACATCCCAGAGCCACCAACAAGAATTGGCACGGCGCCACGCGACTGGACATCGGTGACAACTTCAAGGGCAAGTTGTTGAAACTCTGCGAGCGTCGCCGTCTTGGTGACCGGCCATACACTCAACAGGTGGTGACGAATACCGCGTTGTTCAACGTCAGTCAGCTTCGCGGTTCCGATGTTCATGCCTTCGTACAACTGCATGGAGTCGGCATTGATGATCTCGCCACCAACAGCCATCGCCAGCGAAATTGCCAACTCCGACTTCCCTGACGCCGTTGGTCCGACGATGGCAACCAACGAGGTCATGCCGCGGCCACCCACGTCGCAACCAGGTACGCCACGCCGTAAGGCGCTAGGTCGGCCCGCACACTTGCTTTGACTGAATGCTCGGTGAAGCCGCCAACCATGGTCTGCCAGACACCACGACCACTCGCGCCGTATTGCTCACCGTCAAGCTCGCGCAGGGCTAACAACGCCTGTCGATCGCCAGACGCAAATGCAGCAGTCACTGATCCTTGCCATTGTTCGGCGCCCGACACGATGTACATCGGGGACCGGCGTGACAGAGCAGCGCTACCGTCTCCCACGGCCAGAACCGCAACTCTCGGCGCAACGGTGGACAGCGTTTGGCCGTATTCCTCGGCTTCACGACAGGTGATTGAGAAGGGCTGTATGAGCCCGACGAGTGGCAGCTGCACTTCCGCCTCCTGCAATAACCAAGCAGCGATCGTCAGGGACAGCGGAAGGTTGGTCTGAGCGGGCAGCCGCCCCAGCAGCTCAGGCAACGCACTGTGTCGTTGGCCGGGCAACGCGACGTCAGTCGGGTCCCCGTAGCCGCGCATCGTTCCCTTCGCACCGGGATATGCGACGGCAGCCGTATCCCCACCACCCACAACGACTAAGACGTCCGGCTCGCTTTGTTGCAGGACGTCAATCGCCTCCCAGCAATGCGCTCGAAGCTCATCGAGTTCATGCGCTGCACCAGCGGCGACGGATGGGATCAAGAGCGGTGCACTCGGCACGACGGCGGCGGCAACCAGCATTGAAGCAACGTACCGAGCGGGCGACGGTACTCAGCGACCGGGAAGGACGGGGATACCTAACGCAACCAGCCCGACAGAATCCCCTGCGGCAGCAGGAGCAGCGCCAGGAAGTCGAGCCTCCCATGCATCTCCTGCCCTGGTTCGTCGAACCGGCACAGTCGGAGCGGCGGCAACGAGGTGGTACGGCGCGGCATAGGTCACAGCAACATTCACCAGGTCTCCCGGCCTGGGCTCACCTAGGTCCATGTCCGGGGCATCGAAATGAACGAGTCGGTTGTCCGCGGCCCGCCCGCTGAGCCGACCCGTCGAGTAGTCCTTGCGTCCCTCGCCTTCGGCGACGAGCACCTCAAGACTGCGACCGATCTGCTTCTTGTTCTCTGACCAGGCAATGTCATTGGCGAGCGTCACCAGGCGGTCGTAACGATCCTGCACCACGTCCTTCGGCACCTGCCCTGGCATGTCAGCTGCCGGGGTCCCGGGGCGCTTCGAGTACTGGAATGTGAACGCACCCGCGAACCGCGCTTGCTCGACGACATCCAGCGTTTGCTGGAAGTCAGCTTCGGTCTCGCCAGGGAACCCAACAATGATGTCAGTGGTGATGGCCGCATCCGGGATAGCAGCTCGCACTCGTTCAATGATGCCGAGGTACTTTTCCTGACGATACGAGCGCCGCATCGCCTTCAGCACCCCGTCCGAACCCGACTGCAACGGCATGTGCAACTGAGGCATCACGTTGTGCGTCTCGGCCATGGCAGCGATGACATCGTCAGTAAAGTCGCGTGGATGGGGACTAGTGAACCGAACACGTTCTAGCCCATCGATGTCACCGCACGCGCGCAACAACTTGCCAAACGCCTGCTTGTCACCGAACTCCACTCCATACGAGTTCACGTTCTGACCCAGCAGCGTGACTTCCAGCACGCCTTCTGCAACCAACGCCTCAATTTCGGCGGTGATTTCGCTCGGATGCCGGTCCTTTTCGCCACCTCGAAGAGCAGGGACAATGCAGAAGGTGCAACTGTTGTTGCAACCGACGCTCACCGATACCCATGCAGCGTATGCCGACTCCCGGCGGGTCGGCAGTGTCGAGGGAAACACCTCGAGCGACTCCAGGATCTCAACCTGAGCTTCTTCGGCAATCCGCGCTCGCTCAAGCAGTACCGGCAACGCGCCAAGATTGTGCGTGCCAAAGACGACGTCTACCCAAGGTGCCCGCCGAGTGATCTCGCTGCGGTCCTTCTGCGCAAGGCAACCGCCCACCGCGATCTGCATTCCGGGGTTCTGCGTTTTGGTCGGGGCGAGCCGTCCGAGATTTCCATAGAGTCGGTTGTCGGCATTCTCCCGAACCGCACACGTGTTGAACACCACGACGTCAGGCGTAGCTTCTGGAGCCACTTTGACGTAGCCAGCCGCTTCCAACGATCCGGCAAGCCGCTCGGAGTCGTGGGCGTTCATCTGGCACCCATACGTCCGAATCTCGTAGGTACGGGCGGCCAGGGCAGATGTCACAAAGGTCAAGAATAGGCCAGCGGTTCATGACTCCCTAACCGATCATCGACCCTGGGAGAGCCAATCGGCGGCGAGACGGTACGGTCCTGCGCAATGCCGCGGAGTCGGGGGCGTTCACGCTTGCTCGCGCCGCGGTTCACCACGCTCCAGAACCCGGAAGGATCCACATGAAGCGGGTAGCCGCGCTTGCCCTTGCGTCCGTTGCGTCCGTAGCGCTGAGTACAGCCATCGCCGTGCCAGCGCTTGCGGCCCCCGTCCCTCTGGACGACTCCTTCTCGGGAGATGGCACCGCAGTCCTCAAGGGCAACGGTTTCGAGTACAACTACGGCGTAACTGCTGACGGGGACGCGGTGTACGCCTACGGCGGGGCCGCAGCGAACTGGAACAAATACAGCAAGCATCAGGTGGTGGAGAGGTACCTTCCCAACGGCCGACTTGACCCCAACTTCTCCGGCGACGGGGTCAAGACCCTGCAGTACACAAAAAGCTCGGCTGCAATCGACGGGGCGATGACTGCTGATGGACGACTACTGGTAGCCGGCTGGACGCAGAACGGGTTGACTGTTACCCAGCTCAAATCAAATGGCGCCCTCGATAAGTCCTTCGCAGACCACGGCACCAAGAGAATTGCGGTCAAGCAGGCTGCCTCTGCGCCCCAGGTGGAGGTGCTCTCAACTGGCCAGATCGTGGTCACCTGGACGCGCATCACCAACTGGAAGCCGCGCACCAGCGACCTACAGTTCACCCGGCTACGACCAAACGGCAGCACCATCTCATCCTTTGGCCACGGCGGGGTACGCACGGTGGACATATGGCGAAACGACCAGCTCGACGACATGGCCGTGGCGGCCGACGATCGGGTTTACGTCGCCGCCTGGTCTGCCAGTGGAAAACAACCCCGCGGGTTGGTCTCAGTAGTCAGCCTGTCCCCTAAGGACCGAGTCTGGGTGAAGAAGTTCAACGAGTACGGCTCCCACGGCACCTACACCGCGGGAATCAACGTCGATGCCTCAAACAACGCACTGGTCGGCATTACCCCTTTCAATGCTCCAGGCGTTGGGGTCTTGAAAGTGACCAGTGACGGTTCGCTCGACCACTCGTACTCAGGCGACGGAGTCGCCAAGGCCGACTGCACCTGTTACACCACTGACTCTGTCCTTACCGCTGGTGGTGTAGTCGTGCTGGGTGGCAGCTCCAATGGCAGCAAGGTAAATGGGATTCGCTTTACCAATACCGGTGCATTCGACACCGCATTCAGCGGTGGCCAAGCCAACTGGGATCTCTTCCCCGGTGGGGAGTTCCCCGGGGCAGCAAGCGTGGACGCCAGCGGAAGGCTCCTGCTTGTTGGGAACTACGGGGGTAAAACGGGAAACGCCTACGTAGCGCGAGTACTGGTTCCTTAATCCAGGGCTAGTCGGATTCGGCGTCGTCGATGACTTGTTGGACGACGCCGAACGCCAGCCCTGATGCGTAGCCCTTTCGGCCAAGCATGCCAACCAACCTGCGCACTTGAGTGTCGCGATCCAGCCCGCCCATCGCGCGGAGCTTCTTCTGCACCAACGCGGTGGCCGCAGCCCGCTCACTGTCGGCGTCTACCCCATCGGTGAGAACCTCGTCGATGATGTGAACGGCAACGCCACGCTGCTGCAGCTCACGACGCAGCACCCGCTCGGACAGCCCCTTGAACTGGTGTCTGGACTCAACCCAGGCGCGGGCAAACGCTTCGTCGTCGATGTATCCCAGCTCAGTGATGCGGTCCAAGGCCGCCACTGCGGCGGCGTCAGGCACCTGTCTACGTCGCAGCACCTCAGCGAGCTGGTGACGGGTCTTGGGACTGTGACTGAGCTGCTTGAGGATGATCTGCTTGGCCACTTCAACCGGGTCGGCGTCTGGCTCGGCTTCCGGTCTAGCCGGAGGTGCAGCTTGAGCGGCTGGTTCGAGAGCCACCGAGGACCGGGTCGCGCGCGTTGTCACGGTCAGAAGTCGACCGGCGCTGGCTCAACCTGGTCTACCTCAGTCAGATCGACGTCGACCTGAGCACCAATGCCCAGTTTCTCTTTGATCTTCTTTTCGATCTCGTCGGCAAGGTCGGGGTTGTCGCGCAGGAAGTTACGCGAGTTCTCTTTACCCTGGCCAAGCTGGTCGCCTTCATAGGTGTACCAAGCACCAGACTTGCGAACCAACCCGTGTTCGACCCCGAGGTCGAGCAGACCACCTTCACGAGAAATACCCTCGCCGTACAAGATGTCGAACTCAGCCTGCTTGAACGGTGGCGCCATCTTGTTCTTCACCACCTTGACGCGGGTGCGGTTACCCACGGCGTCTGTGCCATCTTTCAAAGTCTCGATCCGGCGCACATCGAGTCGCACTGACGAGTAGAACTTCAATGCCTTACCACCAGTGGTGGTCTCAGGAGACCCGAAGAAAACCCCAATCTTTTCTCGCAGCTGGTTGATGAAAATGGCAGTGGTACCGGTTTGACTTAGCGCGCCAGTCATCTTGCGCAGGGCCTGACTCATCAACCTGGCCTGCAGTCCGACGTGACTGTCCCCCATCTCGCCCTCGATCTCAGCGCGTGGCACTAGCGCTGCCACCGAGTCGATGACGATGATGTCGAGCGCGCCTGAACGAATCAGCATGTCCGCGATCTCGAGTGCCTGCTCGCCGGTGTCCGGCTGAGACACCAGAAGTGCGTCGGTGTCGACGCCCAGCTTCTTTGCATACTCAGGGTCAAGTGCATGCTCGGCGTCGATGAAGGCGGCAATGCCCCCCGCTCGCTGAGCACTAGCCACCGCATGAAGGGCAACGGTGGTCTTACCCGATGACTCGGGTCCGTAGACCTCGACGACTCGACCACGAGGTAGGCCACCGATCCCCAAAGCAACATCGAGGGCAATGGCTCCGGTGGGAATCACCTCAACCGGCGCGCGGCCGTCATCGCCCAGGCGCATCACTGAGCCCTTACCGAACTGGCGCTCAATCTGAGCCAGTGCGCTATCGAGTGACTTCTCGCGGTCTGCCATTACGTGCCCCTTCGGCGGGTTGAGACGACCGTTGGTTGGTCGTGGTTCAAGCGGTCGCTGCTGACGCTAGGACCTCGGTCTGACAATCCGGGCGGACGGCGCGGTAGTCGGTGGAGGGCCGGTCAGGAGCTGCGCTTGCCAGGACTGTAGCCGAACAGATGTTCGAAGCGGTCACGACACGCCGGATGGCTGGTCGGCCCGATTCCGCTGGGCGTGACTACCGGCCCATCGGCCCACGGCCACCGCCAACAGCCCGGCCACCAGGACAGCTGCCAGGACATTCAGCCAGCCGTACGAGGCCTGGTTCACCACCAGGCCAGCCACGACACCCCCGACTGCGGCGGCGACATTCATCAACGTGTCGCCTACGCCCTGGGCCGCTGGCCGATCGGCCGGAGCAACCGACTCTGTCAAGAGTGCGGAGCCGGCGATTAACGTGAACGACCAACCCAACCCGAGCAGGAACAACCCGACTCCCAGCTGAATGACTCCATCCCCCGACGCAGTACCAGCGATCACAGTCGATGTCAGCAGGATGCCGGCCCCCACTGGAATCACCCGGCGAGGGCCGGCGCGGTCCGTCACCATCCCTACCAAGGGCGAGAACGCATACATGCCGAGAATATGCACGCTGATGACGAGCCCAATCACGGTTAGCGTTACGTCCACATGTTGCATGTGCACCGGTGTCATCACCATCACCATCACCATGACGCAGTGACCAATCGCTAAAGCGAGCACGCCGTATGTCGCGTCAAATGACGCTCGGACAATGCGCAACGCGACTTTGAAGTTCACGTGTGGCGGCTGCTTCGTTTCGCCTCGGTTTACGCGCGCTGTCAATAGCGGGTCTGGACGAAGTGCGGCGGCAATAACCACAGCTGCCAACGCGAGTGCAGCTCCCGTCACCAGATAGGGACCACTCAGCGGGGGCAAACCTAACCCGTCCGCAACGTCCGCGGCCGGCTGTAGCAGGTTCGGACCAAGCACCGCACCGATCGTCGTCGCCCAAACTACAACCGACAAATCACGAGCGATCCGAACCGGCGTGGCAAGGTCCGTTGCCGCGTAACGCACCTGAAGTCCGACTGCGGTTGCAACGCCAACCAAGAGCGTGCCAAGCAAGATGATGACGACCTGGTCGACGATGGCTCCGGTAATGACTACAAGGGCGCCAGCAGTCGCGGCTACCAGGCCAGATATCAACCCGGCTCGTCGTCCTCGTCTCGACGAAAGTCGCGCCAACGGCACGGCCGCAAGAGCTGCCCCGATTACACCACTCGTCTGAGCCAGGCCAGCCAGAAACTCTGAGCCACTGACCGCTGCGACCAGCAGGCTGCCAGCTGCCACGCCGCTGGCCACTCCAACGCCAGTGAGGATCTGTACGACTGACAGGGTCCGGATCGTCCTTCGCTGAACCCCGGTCGACATGTCAGCGCTCGGTGACAGGCAGTTCCAAAGCTACGACTACCGCACGCCAAATCTGCTTCACGTCGTCACCTGCCAGGAGCGCCTGTTCGACGGTTCGGCCATCCAGTTGCGCCAGCACCTGGTCGTGGGCATAACTTGCGGCATAAGCCTCACCCAGGTGGTGATTCATCCGCGCCCAAAACTCGGTGTGCCGCATCCGTCGAATGTATACGGCGGGTACCGGGTGTCAGAGTCAGCGAGCAGGATGGGGGCATGGCCACCGGTCTTGAGCAGTTCTCCCCCGCTACTCGCGACTGGTTCAACGAGGTCTTCGCCGCCCCAACCAGCGCCCAGGAGCAGGCATGGCGGGCCATTAGCCAAGGCCATAACACGTTGGTGGTTGCCCCGACCGGCTCCGGCAAGACGCTCGCCGCCTTCTTGTGGGCGATCGACTCGCTGATGCGAGCCCCCAACCCTCCAGACCCACTCACCCGCACCCGCGTGTTGTACGTCTCCCCGATGAAGGCGCTGGCTGTAGACATCGAGCGCAACCTGCGAGCGCCACTGAGCGGCATTCAAGCAATCGCCGGGCGCCTAAGCGAGCAGCTTCCCGAGGTCACGGTCGCCGTGAGGTCCGGCGATACACCAGCCAAGGACCGCCAGCGTTTCCTACGAGCGCCCAGCGACATCCTGATCACCACGCCTGAGTCCCTGTATCTCTTGCTCACCTCCAGGGCGCGAGAGGTACTTACGTCCGTTGAGACGGTGATCGTCGACGAGGTCCATGCGGTGGCAGGGACCAAACGAGGCGCGCACTTGGCGGTCACGCTTGAGCGACTCGACGTGCTGTTGGCCTCTCCGGCACAACGCATTGGCTTGTCGGCCACCGTTCGTCCAGTCGAGACCGTTGCACATTTTCTCGGCGGAGAGCACCCGGTCCAGATCGTGCAGCCGAATAACCCCAAGTCGATCGACCTACGAGTCGTGGTTCCCGTCGAGGACCTCGCGGCCCTTCCTGACGACCAACCGGAAAGTGATCTGAGTCAGCAGTCGCGACCAAGTACCTCGGTGTGGCCACACGTCGAATCTCGCATTGTCGACCTCGTTGCCGAACATCGGTCGACCATCGTCTTCGCAAACTCTCGGCGTCTCGCCGAACGACTCTCGGCCCGCCTGAACGAAGAATGGTTTGAACGCTCTAGCGGTGAGTCACTGCCTGCCGCAGGCGATGTCGCGCCGGCCGCTGTCATGGCAGCGTCTGGGGCAACCCGAGGTCACGATCCCACCACTGAGATAGCGCGGGCTCACCACGGGTCAGTCTCGCGCGAGCAGCGTCAACGAATCGAGGAAGACCTCAAGCAGGGGTTGCTTCCCGCGGTCGTCGCAACCAGCAGTCTTGAGCTGGGAATCGATATGGGTGCCGTCGACCTCGTCATCCAGGTCGAGTCTCCGCCGTCCGTCGCGAGCGGACTCCAACGCGTTGGACGGGCAGAGCATCGAGTCGATGGTGTTTCACGAGGCGTGATATTCCCCAAACATCGGGGCGACTTGCTGCCCACCGCGGTCACCGTGCAACGCATGCGTACGGGCGACATCGAGTCGTTGTCGGTTCCACGAAACCCACTCGACGTACTTGCGCAGCAGATCGTCGCCATGGTCGCCATGGACGAGTGGACAGTAGCCGAGCTATCCCAGCTCATCGGTCGCGCTGCTCCTTTCCAAGCGCTACCAGCCTCAGCGCTTGAAGCAGTACTCGACATGCTCGCTGGACGCTATCCATCCGACGCATTCGCCGAGCTGCGCCCCCGCCTGGTCTGGGATCGAGACACCGACACCCTGACCGCTCGAAGGGGCGCGCACCGACTCGCCGTCACCAGCGGAGGGACCATTCCAGATCGCGGTCTTTACGGAGTGTTCCTCGTCGGCAGTAGCGACGACAACCGCGGCGGTCGAAGAGTCGGCGAACTCGACGAAGAAATGGTCTATGAATCTCGGGTTGGCGATGTTTTTGCCCTCGGCGCGACGTCATGGCGGATCGAAGACATCACGCACGACCAAGTACTTGTCTCGCCGGCACCCGGCCAACCAGGTCGACTACCGTTCTGGCACGGGGACGCCGTGGGCAGACCGGCAGAGCTCGGCAAGGCCATCGGAGCGTTTACCCGCGAACTATCTGGGCAAAGCGATGAGCAGGCTCGCACTCGACTCGTCGAGTGCGGTCTCGACACGTGGGCCGCCGACAACCTTCTCCGCTACCTGGGCGAGCAGCGCGAAACCTGTCAGCACCTACCGGACGACCGGACCATCGTGATCGAGCGGTTTCGCGACGAGATTGGCGACTGGCGACTGGTCATCCATTCGCCGTTCGGAGGACGCGTCAACACCCCATGGTCTCTGGCCGTAGCCGCGCGGATGCGCGACGACCTAGGAGTTGACGTACAGGTAATGCCGTCCGACGACGGCATTGTCATGCGGTTGCCCGACATCGATTCAACCGTCGACGAACCACCATCGGCAGCGAGCTACGTCGTCATGGACGCTGATGCCGTAGAGCCGGCCGTCACCCATGCGCTGTCCGGCTCGGCACTTTTCGCTGCACGGTTTCGCGAGTGCGCCGGACGAGCCCTCCTGCTCCCGCGGCGAAGTCCAGATCGTCGTACCCCCCTGTGGCAGCAACGCCAGCGGTCTGCGCAGCTGTTGAGCGTCGCCAGCGAGCACAGCCAGTTTCCGATCGTCCTAGAGACCATGCGCGAGTGCCTACAAGATGTCTTCGACGTCCCAGGGCTACGCGAGCTCATGAATGGCATTGCGCTCGGAAACATTCGCGTTGTCGAGGTTGAGACCTCCGGTCCCTCACCCTTCGCGCGATCGCTCCTGTTCTCCTACATCGGCGCATTCTTGTACGAAGGCGACGCACCGCTTGCTGAACGACGTGCTCAGGCGCTCGCGTTGGACAGCACGCTGCTCGCCGAACTTCTCGGTCAGGCAGAGCTTCGAGAGCTGCTGGACCCGCGAGCGCTGCAGCAGGTTGAGAATGAACTGCAGCGGCTAACTCCCGACCGCCGAGCTCGCGACGCTGAGGATGCAGCCGACTTCCTGCGCATCCTTGGCCCGCTCAGTACCGAGGCGGCACAGCATCGTGGTATCGATCCCAGCTGGCTCAGCGAACTAGGTGAGCGGCGACGCATTGTTGAAGTCCGAATCCAGGGAAGGCATCGTTGGGCAGCAGTCGAAGATGTCGCTCGATTGCGCGACGCCGTCGGCGTTCCGCCACCGGTCGGAGTCGCGACTGCGTTTCTTGAGGCTGTCGCCGATCCGATCGGTGACTTGGTCTCGCGTTATGCACGGACCCACGGTCCGTTCCGGGTCATCGACCTAGCCGCAGAACTCGGTGTCGGCGTCGCCGTGATCGAGGGCGCACTGCGAAGTCTGGCGAAGTCCGGCCGTGTCAGCTCCGGCGAATTCCGTCCTGGCGGCAGCGGTGTCGAATGGTGCGATGCAGATGTGCTTCGACAGGTTCGGCGACGAAGTTTGGCGCTCCTGCGTCACGAGGTCGAGCCGGTCTCTCCCGACGCGTACGCAGGATTCCTACCGAGCTGGCAGAACGTTGGTGGCGGCCTGCGCGGCCCGGAGGGTCTGCTTCGCGTCGTCGAGCAACTTCAGGGCTGCTACGTCCCGGCATCAACTCTCGAGTCACTCGTCCTCGCCAGTCGCGTCGTCGACTACTCGCCTAGCTTTCTCGACGAACTCACAGCGGCGGGAGAGGTGCACTGGTCGGGTCGAGGCGCTATCGCAGCTCACGACGGATGGCTTACCCTCACCCTTGCCGACCAGACACCTTTGCTCCTGCCGGACGCCGACGACGACGTACTCGCGTCGGATCACCACCGGCAGGTGATCGAGGCGCTGACCAGTGGTGGCGCGATGTTCTTTCCAGCTCTCGCGGACCTGCTGGGTATTGAGGAAACTGTCCTCGCCCAGTCAATGTGGGATTTGGTGTGGTCCGGTCACCTCACCAACGACACCCTCGCTCCAGTCCGGACCCACTTGACCCCACTCGTTGGCCGCAAGCGATCCATGCCAGTTCGGCGTCCAAGGTATGCGCGCCCGTCAGCGCTCCGAAGCGAAGCTGCCCCCCGCATCGCCGTCGCGGGCACACAGGGCAGATGGAGCTTGGTAACCGAACGCGACCCATCACCAACCAGCCGAGCACACGCGGTGGCAGCCAGCTTGCTCGATCGCTATGGGGTTGTGACGCGCGGATCAGTGATGGCAGAGCACCGGCCGGGTGGGTTTGCTGCCGTCTATCCGGTCCTGTCGGCCATCGAGGAGGTCGGTCACACTAGGCGGGGATACTTCGTTGAGGGACTCGGGGCAGCACAGTTTGGATCGCTGTCAGCTGTCGATCAGCTCCGCACCCCCACGAAGTCGGTCAAAACAGGCGGCATCGTTTTGGCCGCAACAGATCCTGCAAACCCCTTCGGCGCAGCCATCCAGTGGCCGGACCGACCCGAGGCAGCCACTGCTCACCAACCCGGCCGAAAGGCGGGTGCAGCAGTCGTCATCGTCAAGGGCAAACTGGTCTTTTACGTCGAACGCGGTGGCCGGACCGTTCTGAGTTGGCCGTCAGACGAACTTCTCGGACTGGCAGCTGACGCACTTGTTCGGGTCGTGCGCAGCGGCCAGTTGGGCAAGCTCAATGTCGAGCGGATCGATGGCACCCCAGCACACCAGTCCGATGTCGCCGCAGTCCTGCAAAGTGCAGGATTTCGGCTAACCCCACGCGGTCTTCGACTGTCACCAGCGTGACTCACTGCGGGTAGAGCTGGCTCCCTGGAATCGGCGCCATCGTGGCAGACGTTAGGCCATACGAAAGTTCGAGACCTGCACCACCGTGACCGTCCGAGTACGAGATTTCGATGGGATATTTCTGTCCGGCCGTAGCCTGGCGTGTGCCGGTGAACGTTCCCGCCTGACCCGAAGCGTCGATGATGGTCTGCCCGCCGACAGTGATCGTGAGCGTTTCGTCGCGGTCTATGTGCGCCGAGTAGGTGTACGTGCCACTGAACTGTGCCTGAACCTGTCCCGTCCAGCGAACCGAGAAATTGTCTTTGGGCGCACCAGGTACTGGTTCAGTCGGCCAGTCAAAGTGGATGATGCGATCGATCCGACTGAGAACGGGCGAGGTGAAGTTCGGCTGCGAGTAGTAGGTGGCACTCAAGCCAGTGCCTGTCCCTACGCTTCCTCCCGAGGGACGAAAGACCGCGGTATAGGTCTGTGGATTTGCATCCGTATTGAACGAACGGAACTCATTCGTCACGCCGCCAAGCCACGAGTCGAACACCCAGGTGGTTCCGCCTTTGGATACCGCGGATGCGTTCAGCGTCCTGGTTGTACCCACAACGCCAGTGACAGTGGTTGGCGTCGCCGTTGAGACACCGTCGAGGTCGACCGCCAGCGGCGACGGCAGCGAAGCCACCGTGAATGTCGAGAGCTGTGGTGCCACGTCTCGTACCGTCGTGGTACTGAAGCCGGAGCTGTCCGTGACCGTCAGTAGAACGCGGTAGAAGACGTCCGGATCGGTTTCATCGGTGCGCGACAGTGCAACGTCGAGCGACTTGACACCAGTGATGGGTCCAACCACATCGTGTACGTGGGTGTTGTGGTGAAGGTCGACATCCCAGGAGAAGGCGCTGGCGGGTAGGGCGCCGTCCTCGGCGTCCGTGGCAACGCCACTGATGTGCAAAACATCTCCGGCGGCGAAGGTCGCACCCGCGAGAGGGGAGGTAATCGTCGGCAGCGGAGCCGAGTCAGCAATCACATCAAGCATGGCACCATCGGACATTACTGATCCCGACGAGTTGCTCACTCGTACGGTGAAACTGGCGCCATCATCGCTCGATGCTGCACTGGCGAGCGTGTAGCTCGACGACGTTGCGCCGCTAATCGCACCACCGTTGCGGTACCACTGGAAGTTCATCGGCGCGGCACCTGAGGCGTACACCGTAAACGTGGCTGAGCCGCCAATGGCCGTGGTCACAGGCTCCGGCTGCGAGTTAATGACCGGGGTGGAGGCGGTTCCGGCGTAGTCCAGCCGAAGGATCGCGCCAGGCACGCCGTCCGCCACATTCCGCTCAATAATGTAAATCGATCCATTTCGAGCCACGGCCGAGTCGACCGGCAGACTGAGACCGGTAACCAGAATTGGCCCAAGCTGCCCCGTTGCAGGGTCGATCGTGCGCAGCCAACCTTGGCAGTGGTCGGCGAAGATGAAGTCTCCAGCAATCCCCGGGAAGGTCTTGGTTCTCGGTCGGTAGATATCACCGCCTATGACGGCGCAGCCATAGACTTCTGAACCGGTTCCCGAGTGTGGGTATGCATAGATAGGACTGATAAAGCGGGGGTCGGTTGTGTAACCCTCAGCAAGCGACCAGCCATAGTTGGATCCACCCGCATCCGGACTGAGCACGTTAACTTCTTCAAACTTGCTGCTCCCGACGTCACCCAGAACCAGATCGCCGGTCCGCGTGTCCTTTGCCAGTTTGAAGGGATTGCGGAAACCGTAGGTCCAAATGGCGCGGTTTTCGCCCGTAGTCGAGTTGTAGAAGGGATTGCTGGTCGGGATCGACCCGTCCGGGTTGTAGCGCAGCACTTTCCCAAGTCGGTTGCTGAGCAACTGTCCGTTTGTTGCGTTGTAGAGGTCACCAGTTGTGACATAGAGCTTGCCGTCTGGTCCGAACTCCATATCACCGCCGTAGTGGCTCGTCGCGAAGCCACCCGTCGAGTTCACGAGCGGGTCAAGGTGGACCAGAATCTGTTCGCTCGATGGGTCGATCACGTCACCGTTGATTTGCCAACGGCTCACCACATTGTGTCGGTAGTTGTAACCAGCCATTGGTGGGTGCGTATACAGCAGGTAGACGTACTGCGTTGCTGCGGAGCGAAAACCTGGCGGGAAGGCAATGCTGAGGAGTCCTGAAGAGTTGTTGAGGGCGATGATCTGACTGTCTGGGATCTTTAGGGCAGCTTTTGTCTTGAGCTTGCCATGGGCAATGATGCGAACCCGGCCAGACTGCTGAAGCAAGAAGATACGTCCGTCTGGCGCCGTGCGAAGCGTGTCGGGTTCCCGAACCCCGCTCGCAACCAAGCTCAACGAGTAGTTTCCGGCTGGCACCGGATCAGCAGCCGCAACAGAGTTGCGGCTAGCGACGCTCGCAAACACCGCCGTGCCGAGGACGATCACGAGCACTGTTACCAATGAGGTCGTCCGCAGACTGAATCCTCGAGTTGAGTTGTTCACTTGACCTCGGTTCGGGTACGACTGGCTGCCGGAATTGCCGGTGCTGCCGCAACAGAAATGGCTCGCCTGAATCGCATTCTGACCCCTCGGACGAGCCGGCGCCGAGCGCCAACCACCAACTGCAGCCTAGAAGAGGTCGCTGGTCTCCGACGGGAAATGCTGAAACTTCCGCTAGGGGTAGCGAGGTCCCTACGCCGCGTGACGAGTCATGACACGTCCCGCGGTTCTGAAACTGCGGCGGCCATGAGCGACGCCTCCTGGCTTAACTCATCTTCATGGGTCGGGGCAACCGCCACTGAGATCAACCAACGCAGCACGACGTTGACTGCTGGGTTGTCGGCGCGGCAGCCGGAACGCAACAAGCGGGCGCGCACTGAGTCGACGACGACCAGCCACCGTCCGTCAAGTTCACCCGCCGTGAATCCCGCCAAATCCGCCAGCAACTCCGGTTCATGTTGTCGCATAGCAGCCAGTAGCGGGTTAGTGGCGATGAGTTGTGCCGCTACTGCAAGTTGTGGGCCAACTCCCCCGGTCTTGTCCGGCATCGCTTGGTCGGCAGCAAGGTTGAGCACGCGAAGTTCTTCGGCCAGCACGCCGTCAAGTAACTCGCCGCGACTTCGAAAGTGGTTGTAGATCGTTGCCTTCGCGACCCCGCCGCGTTCGGCGACTTCCGACATGGTCATCCGACGAATACCGCCATCGACGATCGTGGTGCGTGCACCTTGCAAAATGCCCGCCCGCGCCAGCTTGCTCGGCTCGCTCAGGCAGCAGCACCCACGCCAGCCGGGGTAGCGGTCGGATCGTCGCTTGATCCAGACGCGCTGCCGGTGGTTTGCGAGGGGCGTTGATCTGTCCCCGCCAACGGTGGAACGATCGGCTCGGCAGCGAGTTCTGCCAACGAAATATCGTCACTGACCTGGCGCAACAGCTGCGAGAGAGGAAGGTCGAGGGCGCCGCAGATCGCGGCGAGCAACTCACTGCTCGCCTCCTTCTGGCCGCGCTCGACCTCCGACAGATACCCGAGGGAGACGCGGGCCGAGGCGGAAACTTGGCGCAGCGTGAGTCCCTGGTGTTGCCGCTGCCTTCGCAGTTCGTCACCCAGGTGCTGACGCAGCACGATCATGAATTCTCCTCACGGTGTGGTGACGACCCTAGCGGTCGCCACCCCCAGCCTTCCGACCAACGTCCGACCGGACCCTCGACCCGCACCTGGGGCAACAGCGACGGGTCTGGTCCGCTGACTGCCTAGTGTAACTATGTAATCAACTAGTCGATTCCCGGCTCACGGCGTCGAGCAGCGCCACGGCGGCTTCACAAGCAGCCCGTCGAATCTCTGGTCTGTTCCCCAAGGCCGCAAAGTCGTGACTAACCAAGGTTTGACCCATCGGACCAACCACCGCGCAATGAACCTCGCCAACTGGATGATCATCCTGTTTCGTCGGGCCAGCCACCCCGGTAATTCCTACGCCGTACGTAGCGCCCAGCCGGTCTCTGGCACCCATGGCAAGGGCTCGCGCCACCTCCGAGTCCACCGGACCCCTAGCTAGGAGCAGTTGGGTCGGAACCCCAGCCAATAGATGCTTTGCATCGGTGGCATAAACGACCATCCCTCCCCGAACCACCTGCGACGCGCCGGGCACTTCGGTGAGGGCCGCAAGAAATAACCCGCCCGTCAACGATTCGGCAGCCGCCACCGTCTGCCCGGCGCTGGCGAGTCGGTTGATCAGTGCGGTGACGTCGGTCATGCTTGGACAGCGAGCGCAGCTCGGCGCAGTCGGAGCGCGCGTGCCACGTAGTCGAAGCCCGTGACAACGGTCACGAGGACCGCTAATGCCATGACTGTGATCGGCAGGACATCGGCATCTGCTGGAAGCGGCAGCAAGTAGAGAGATATTGCGGTGATCTGGAGCGCCGTCTTGAGCTTCCCACCTCGACTGGCCGGGATCACACCGTGCTGAATCACCCACAGGCGAAGAACGGTGACCAGCACCTCCCGGCCGATGATGACCACTGTTACCCACCAGGGCAGTTGGTCGAAGGCCGACAACACGATCAACGCAGCACCGGTGAGTGCCTTGTCGGCGATGGGATCGGCGACCTTGCCGAACGTGGTGATCAGATGACGCCGCCGTGCGATCTCGCCGTCGATCAGGTCGGTGAACGCGGCGCCGAGAAAGACAGCAGTGGCGATCGCCAACAACTGGTCGTCGTCGCCCGAAAACCCCGGAACGGCGACGAGCACGAACACTGGAACCAACGCCAGGCGTAGAACTGTGAGGGCGTTCGCGAGGTTCCAAGCAGACGCCGACCCGACAGGGTCAGCCATGTGGTCAGTCTGACGGGGTTGCATCACAACCTCGCTGTGGCGATGAGGTCAACTCCCTCACTGGCCACCACGCGGGCATCTAACCAGGTGCCGATCGGAAGATGGGCTTCCCTAGCCGATTCCCTAGCCGATTCCTCCGCCGAATCCCTAGCCGAACCCAAAACCAAAGTAGTGCCGTCCACGTCGGGGCCTTGGTGCTCGGCACGTGCCACCGCGCCTTCCGGAGATGACTCCTCTACGAGCAGTCGGACGGACTCGCCAACGCGGTCTTCCGCTCGCTGGGCGGTGAGCTGTTCGGTCAGGCGCACGAAGCGTTCGACGTGGTCAGCGATTTCGACTGCGTCTAGCTGCGCTTCGAAAAGTTCCGCCTCAGTGCCATCTTCATTGGAGTAGCCGAAAACGCCGACTGCATCGAGCCTTGCCTCGACGAGAAAACGCTCGAGCTCAGCTCGATCTTGCTCGGTCTCCCCAGGAAACCCAACAATGACGTTCGATCGGATACCCGCGTGCGCACTGCGGCTTCTGATTTGCGAAATGAGATCTAGAAACCGATCGGCATCTCCGAAACGACGCATTCGACGAAGCACTGGCCCGCTTGCGTGCTGAAAGGAGAGGTCGAAGTATGCGGCAACCTTCGGAGTACTCGTCATGACTTCAACGAGTCCGGGACGCGTCTCCGCCGGTTGCAAGTAGCTCACTCGAACTCGTTCGATGCCGTCAATCTCAGCGAGCGACGGCAGAAGGCGCTCAAGCAACCGCAGGTCGCCAAGGTCCTTGCCATAAGACGTTGAGTTCTCGCTGACCAAGAACAACTCACTCACGCCTTGCTCGGCGAGCCACTTCGCCTCAGTCAGCACATCGTCGGGCAACCGAGAGATGAAGGCACCCCGAAATGTTGGGATCGCACAGAAGGAGCATCGGCGGTCGCAGCCCGACGCAATCTTCAACGGTGCGACTGGACGACCGTCGAGTCGACGTCTTACTGCGCGCGGTCCGGACGCCGGGCCAACGCCTTCGGGAAGTAGATCGTGTCCAGGCGTCGTGACCGCGGAGCCCGCACGATCAGTCGGAGCCATCGGCAACAGCAACCGCCGGTCCCGAGGCACGGGCGGCGCGGGGCGATCGCCAGCCAGAACCGCCCGCACCTTGGCTGCGATGTCGGGATAGTCGTCGAACCCGAGCACGGCGTCTGCCTCTGGCAGGGAAGCGGCCAGCTCCCCGCCATAGCGTTCGGCCAGGCACCCCACCGCAATGACGGCCGAGGGGCCGCCACCCGCGTCGTGCGGGGGCCTGCCCTGGGGTTCGGTCTGAGGCTGATCCTGCGGAGCGGCAGCGACCTTGAGGTCAGCCGCTGCCAGGAGCGTGTCGACCGAGTCTTTCTTGGCGGCTTCGACGAACCCACACGTGTTGACGATCACCGCATCTGCGAGCTCTGGTTCGTCGACCAGTTCCATGCCCGCCAACTCAAACCGCGCAGCCAACTCCTGCGAGTCTACGTCGTTGCGTGCACAGCCAAGGGTGACAAGCGAAATGCGAGTGGTCACGTCAGCCAGCGGAGCCTTCGGGATCGTTTGGCGTGAAGGTCAGATGAGCGACCTGACCAGCCGCACCGGGAGACCCGACGTTAGTGCCGTTGACAACTAGCGAGACTCCCGCTGCATTTCCAACGACCACCTTGAGTGCTTTGTCATCCCGGAAAGTTTTTGACTGACCTTGCGACAAGTTGTCTGAGAACAAAACTGCGCCACTCGAATTGGTGACCTGCAACCAGCTCACAGCATTAGGAAACGCAGAGACTTTCAAAACCACTTCGTCGGGCGCTTGCGCAACTTGCGTCTTGGTTTCTTCGGGGTCAGGTGAAGCTGTCGTTTCGGGAGCGGTAACGGTCGGCTCTGGATTGGCAACCGTGGTGGTTCCACGGCTGCCGTCGCTGTCGGAACGGAATACCTGGAAAGCAACCAGCCCCACCGCGATCACCAACGCAGTCGCCATTACGGCACTCCAGTTCGCCCCACGCCTTTCCTTGGTGGTGCTCGTCTCGGCGTCGAATACCTCGGTAGCAGTCGGCGCAGTGACCGCATGAGCTGCGTCGTACTCGGCTACCAGCGGTTCAGGATCGAGCCCGATTACCGCCGCGATCGACCGAATGTGACCTCGGGCGTAGACATCGCCTCCACACAGCTCGAACGAGTCCTGTTCAATCGCGCTGACCACAGCGCCCCGGATTCGAGTGCGCTCGCTCACCTGGGCAATCGAGAGGCCGGCCGACTCTCTGGCGGCTCGGATCGACTCACCCAGGGACACGCGTGACCTCCTCGACACTGATTACTAGTCTGACCGTCTGCTTTGTCTCGCGCAGTCGAATCTAAGATTCGCTACCAGTCTAAGCGCCATGCGCGCCGCGGACAAAAGTCCGACATTGGCACGACTACAGACCAGCAGCGCCTTGGGTCACTGACCCGAAAGACCGGCGAGGACTTCTGCAATCTCATCCGGTTTGACAAGCACGTCGCGAGCTTTCGAACCTTCGGACGGGCCGACGATGCCGCGACTTTCCATCAGATCCATCAGACGTCCGGCCTTCGCAAAACCCACCCGGAGCTTGCGCTGCAACATCGACGTCGAGCCGAACTGGGTGGAGACAACCAGCTCCACCGCCTGAAGCAGGACGTCCAGATCGTCGCCGATGTCCTCGTCGATCTCTTTGCGACGTTGCACCTGTGTGACGTCGTCGCGGTAGGTAGGCCGTAGCTGTTCTTTCACGTGGGCGACAACCGCAGCCACCTCTTGCTCGGTGACCCATGAACCCTGGACCCGGACCGGTTTGCTCGCTCCCATCGGCAAGAAGAGAGCGTCCCCTTGTCCAACGAGTTTCTCCGCGCCCGGTTGGTCCAAAATGACACGGCTGTCCGCCAAGGACGACGTCGCGAATGCCAACCGACTCGGGACGTTGGCTTTGATGAGTCCAGTGACGACGTCGACACTGGGACGCTGGGTAGCCAGGACGAGGTGAATACCCGCCGCACGAGCAAGTTGTGTGATCCGAACAATCGAGTCCTCGACATCGCGCGGAGCGACCATCATCAGGTCGGCAAGCTCGTCGACCACAACGAGCAGATATGGGTAAGGCTGCAAGACGCGTTCGCTTCCGGCCGGTGGTGTTACCTTCCCCGCGCGCAGCGCCTTGTTGAAGTCATCGACATGCCGAAATCCGTACGCGGCCAAGTCGTCGTATCGCATCTCCATTTCACGCACGACCCACTGCAGTGCCTCTGCTGCTTTCTTGGGGTTCGTAATGATGGGAGTAATCAAATGCGGAATGCCCTCGTAGACGGTGAGCTCCACCCGCTTCGGGTCGACAAGCACCATGCGCACTTCGTCGGGAGTCGCGCGCAACAGGACACTGGTAATCAAGGTGTTCATACAGCCGGACTTACCGGCACCCGTCGCACCGGCGACGAGCAAGTGAGGCATTTTGGCCAGATTGGCCGAGATATACCCGCCCTCAACGTCCTTTCCTAGCCCCACAACCATCGGATGATGATCATTTCTGGCCGTAGCCGATCGCAGCACGTCCCCGAGGCTCACCACCTCTCGATCGCTGTTGGGAATCTCAATCCCGATCGCAGACTTGCCTGGGATCGGCGACAGGATCCGCACGTCAGCGCTGGCGACGGCGTATGCAATGTTCTTGCTGAGCGCAGTCACTCGTTCGACTTTGACGGCGGGGCCAAGCTCGACCTCGTACCGAGTGACGGTTGGACCGCGCGAGAATCCGGTCACTGACGCGTCAATGCCGAACTGGTCCAGCACTTCGGTCAGCGCTGCGACCACGTGGTCATTGGCTTTGCTGTGCGTCTTGTGTGGTGACCCCTGACGCAAGATGGCGGGGTCTGGCAATGTGTAAGTGACTTCGCCAGCAAGCAGCAGCTGTTCGACGCGTTGCGGAAGCGGTGTCGACGGCGGAAGCTCGATTTCCGTGTCGGTTGTGGCGACAGCCAGCTGCGAGTCAGTCGTTGGGCCATCGGATGAATCGGCGCCGATCGCGTCTGCCGGAACTGCGATCACCGGTGAGTCGTAGGGCTCTGCTCCCAGTGCGTTGCCAGCTTCGCTTGTTGCGTCCATCCCATCGTCGGCAAAAGAACCGACGCGTCGTCGAGGGCGGCGCCTGCGCAGTGGCTGGAGGTCGTGTTCGCCTTCTGCAACCAAGTCATGCTGGCTGGGCTCATCTTCGACTGACTCGTCGAGCGGCTGATGCGACCATCCGACCAGGCGGCCCAACCGATTGCGGAGGCCACTGATTCGTTCAGGAATCTGGTGCACGGGCGTTGCGGTAAGAACCAGCAACCCGAAGCCAGCAAGCAACACCAGCAGTGGAACTGCGACCCAGACGGTGACGGCAGACACCAAGGGAGCAGAGAACATGAAGCCAATCAGGCCACCACCTGCGCGCATGGCCTCCTTACCTTCAGGTGGCTGCGGCGTCCCGGCCAGCGCATGGACGATTCCCAGAACTCCGCCCAGAAAGGCCGTCCATCCGATGATGATGCGTCCTGTCGGCGCATGACCGGCCGGATGCCGAAGCACCCACCAGGCCAACACCACAAGCAGCAGCGGAATGGTCCATGCCAAGGATCCAGTAGCTCCGGCAACGAACGCATGCACGCTCCCGCCAGCGACACCGCGAAGTGACCACCATTCGCTGGCTGCCACCACGATGGCTGCGGCAATCAGCATCAGGCCGACACCGTCTCGGCGATGCTCGGGGTCAATTTCGCGTGCTGAGGTGCCAATCCGTCGCGCGATGGCACCGCAGACGTGGGCGATGCCCAACCAAAGCGATCGCGCCAAACCGCCCAACGCCTGGGCCAGAGTAAGGAGAGGGTGACTGGATCGTTTGCGCGACCGCTTGGCTGCGGCACGCTTACGAGCGCTTGCCGA
>DATKIY010000098.1:0-6369 GCA_035543875.1 Actinomycetes bacterium
ACTTTGGCCACTCTTTCACATGCATCGTTCTTCGTCCTGCCACTGATCGGACCGATTCTCATCCGCGTATTGGGCGATAAGTCAGACGAGTTCACGCGACATAACAGCACCGAAGCCCTCAATTTCCACATCGTCTATCAGGTCGTCTACCTAACCACCGGATTAGCAGCCTTGGTGGGTTGGTTGAGCTCCTCCAACGATGGGCAGCCACCCGGCTGGTTCTTCGTCGCCGTGTTCGCCGGGGTCGGCTCTTTTTTGGCGGCCTTTGCGTTCACAATCCTCGCGATCGTGAGGACCGCCGCCGGGCGATGGTTCCGCTACCCGATTAGCATTCGTTTCGTGCCCGGTGCGGTGAAGGGTGATAGGTCGGCTACGGCTGGCGTTCGATAGTGACTAAGACGTTCGCGCGGTCTTTGTCGGAAGTCCCCGCATCATGAACTTTTGCAAAGTAGCCGTCCCGAGCTAGGCACACTTCATGGAATTTTGGGAGGCACTCGGTCGGCTGCCAACCGTGCGCAACCATCCCGCTGCTCACGAGGTGCAATGCCTCTTGTCCTTGCGCGCCTGCAACCGCAAGCCATAACTCACGGTCGGCAGAACGACTTTCGCAGCAGTCGGTACCTGGGTGGGCAACAGTGCTCGTAACTTGGACTCCGCTGATTGGTTGCCACACCGATATCGGAACCGGACTCAACGCACGGGACTCTTCAGCCATGGTCCAGACCACCGCACCGACGCCGAGCCCACACACGGTGAGCACGACGGCTAGCCACCGGGTCGCAGTGCTCATCCGTTATTGAATCATCCCGGTCGTGCTAATTTCGGGCCGATCATTGATAGAAGGGTCCAACATTTATGCGCCCGAACCTGTCCAAGACTTCGCTGGTGTTGGCGAAACTCATCGTCGAATCTCTAATGACAGCGGTCTCTGTAGGCAGCATGGCTGCCTCAGCTGGCTCCGCTTCGCTGTCAAACACGAGGGGAGCCTGTTAGAGGCGGTCAAGGCTGGCTGTACGTCGGCTTTCGAGTTCGAAGAACTTGAGCATGACCAAGCCGATTCCGACGTACAGCAGTCCTACGGCCGCTTCTAGGATCACCGATCCAGAGACTTCACTCCACGGCGCACCTGCAGCCAGCTCTCGGGCTGCCTCGATGCCATGAGTTAGAGGTAGCCACTCGGCCGTGGCCGCCATCCATGCTGGGAGGTCGACTAGGGCGACGTTGACGCCGCAAAAGACGAGGAGCACACCTAGCACAAGATTGGAGAGTACCGCGCTTTCGCGCACACGCAGAGCTATGGACGCAGTGACGAGGCCGAGCCCCGTGCAAGAAAAGGCTGAGACGGCAATGACCACCGCCAATAACGGCAGGGTTGACACTGGAATGGCCACGCGAAGCACCAATGCTCCGACAACCAACGCAAACATCGCCACGAGAAACCCGTTAACAATGACTGGTAGGGCCCGTCCCAAGAACAGCGGTACGCGCTTGGCGGGACTGGCCAATAACAATCCAAGCGTTTGAAACTGGCGCTCACCCTCGATCGTGTTGCCCGTGGCAAACAAGCAAGGAATAGCGGCTGCGACCACGGCATTGCCGATGAGAAAAAACTCGTCGTTTTCCACGCCGACCGATCGTCCGACGTAGGCAAAGAAGATGATCTGGAGGATGGGCTCGATAAGGAACGTCGGGATCAAGATCCATGGCGTGAGCCAGCCGAAGAGCGCGCGGTAGCTCATCCACCCACCGACGAAGAAGATCCGAAGTGACATTTCGTCTCAGCTTTCGTCAGCTCAGCGACAGCGTCGCGTGAGTGCGCGCTGAGTCGACGAGACGGTGAGCAAGGAGAGTCCCAATCGCGGCGTAGATGCTGGCGATCCCCAGGCACAGCACGATGTCTGGCCAAGGGGACCCTCCCAGCGCGGCATCTTTGACGGCGGCGACCCCCCACGTTGGCGGTAGCACCCACGCGATGGGTCGAACCCAGTCGGGTAGTAATGCGAGCGGGACGATGAACCCGCAAATGAGCCAGATGGGCATCTCGAGTGCCGCGCCTAGAGCCCAGGACGAGCGATAGCGAATCGCTGAGATGGCAAGCAGGAAACCCATCAGCCCGATGGCTACTGCGGTGGCGAGACAGCCAGCGACGAATGCAAGGGGCTGATCGAGCGAGAGCTGGATTCCGAACGCAAACCGTCCCCAAAGCAACGTGGCCACGAAGCTGTAGAGACCGATCGTTGCCATGGAGAGTGTGATCGGCACGACCAGCAGCGGGAAGGGCGTCGGCGCTGCGACCAGGAGCTCGAGCGTGCCTTGGTTGCGTTCGCGTTGAAGCGAGATCGCTGCACTGGTGCTCACCGCCGACCACACACCCATGGCGGCGGCTCCGACGGCGGCTGATACCAACTGGACCTCGTCAGCGCCTTGGCCGTAGATAAAAAAGATCGAGGTTGCAAAGAACAGGGGATAGAAAATCCCCAGGATTCCGTCGAAGGCCGAGCGACTGTGAATCTTGAGCTGCAGCCACCACCCAACGCCCAATAACCTCAATGTGCCCGCTGCAGTCATTGGCTGTCCGATACCAGCTCGACGTAGGCATCCTCAAGGGTTGGCTCACGGGTTGCCACGCGTCCCAGCCGAATTCCATCGAGACAGGCAAGGACTGATGGCGTGATGTCGACACCTGCGCCCGTTCGGACGACCAGCAGTTGAGCCTGGTCGCGTTCCTCCACTGAAACAGCTTCGACTCCGTCAAGCTTTTCGATGCTCCCGGTGGCGTTGTCAGCCGAGCCGAACACCTCCACCTCTAGCACGTGCCCGGCTGACACCCCCTGCTTGAGCTCGGCGGGGGTGCCGCTGGCAACGATTAAGCCGCCCGCGATTACTGCGAGTCGATCGCACAGCTCGTCAGCTTCGAACATGTAGTGCGTCGTCAAGAGAACGGTGGTGCCCTCTTCAACCAGGCGGGCGACGGTCTGCCGGAGTTCGCGCGCACCCACCGGGTCGATTCCGATGCTGGGCTCGTCGAGGAACAGCACCTCGGGTTTGTGGAGGAGACCACGCGCGATGTGAAGGCGCTGCCGCATGCCGCGTGAGTAGCCTTCGACTCGCTCGCCCTCGCGGCCAGTGAGGCCAACCAATTCAAGGAGTTCGCCAATACGCTGCCGCTGCTCGCGAGCGGGGATGGCATACAGCTCAGCGAAGTAACGGAGGTTGTCGAGCCCAGACAGTCGGTCATAGAGGCCGCGGTCGCCACCGAACACGTAGCCAACCCGACGTCGGACGTCGCGGGCGTCACGAACAACGTCGTATCCGAGAACCGTCGCCTTGCCCGCGCTGGGCAGGAGCAGCGTGATGAGCATCTTGATGGTGGTGGTTTTACCTGCACCATTTGGGCCAAGCAGACCAAATAGCTCCCCATGTTCAACCGTGAAACTGATTCCCTTGACAGCTTCGACGTCGCGCGTAGAACGTCGGCGGATACCAGTCTTGGCTCGGTAGCTTCGCTTGAGGTCGTCAACCTCGATCACTGGCATCTTCGGCTAGCGCGCTTCGAAATGAGGGTTGTAGATGAAGCCGACGATGCTGCCGTCAGTTGTTCGAACAGTTCCCGTGACGATTTCGTCGCCGACCGCTGAGGCCTCGGTGTGGACCTGGCCCCCAGTGGCAAGCGCATCAGCCATGGCTCGCTCGACGTTGTCGACCCCCCAGTAGGTGAGAGCTCCGTCGCTCGGGTTGGCGTCGGGCAGCAGCCCTAGCTCGTATCCGGCCACCTCGAAACCGACGTAGAAGGGTTCGCGGAAGTAGGGCTCGATCCCGAGTAACCCGCTCCACCACCCGGTGGCAGCATCGAGATCGTCGACCGGATAGATGACGGTCCGCAGACCCAGCAGTTGCGTTGTCATGAATTGCAGTCTTTCATCCCTCCCCGACAGGCTGCTCGGAATAAAGGAGCCACGCGGCCAGCGAGCTCAGGTCAAGGCTTCAGTCGCCTTTGTCCTCGATCTCCCACGCGTGGTCGAGCACGTGCCAGCCCAGTCGCCGAATCGCGTAGCGAGCGGGCCAGGCACCGTCGGATGACCCAGTTCGGAGACTGGCGGCTATGGCCTGGCGCTGCTCCGGCCACGGAGTGCGCGGGGGCACGCGTACCCCGACCTTTCGACCGTAGCTTCGTTCAGCCTCCTGAACGTGCGCGACGACGGCGTCGCGGTCGCGGCCACCTCCGCGTGGACCCTTGCGCAGTTGCTCGGGAGCCGACTCCACCACCTCATCGAAGTAGCTCCACGATGCCTCAAGCAGTGAGGTGAGCCGTCGCGCCTCAGGCTTCGACAATGGCTGGTCGTCCCATTCCCCTGAGACGTCTGGAGCTCCAAAGTCGGTTGTTGAGGTACCTGGTGTGCGTCCGACAACCGATATTTCGCCGGGTTTGAAACCTCGCCCGGCCACGACAGCGTATCGCTGCCGGTACTCGAGGAGCTCGTCGATCGCGGCCTCCTCGCCCTTGCCACGGCGACACCATCCCGGCCAGTCCAAGGCGCTCGCGAACACCCAGGTCTTGCCGAGCTCCAAGCAAACTCTTGTCAGCTCCGCCACACCAAGATTGAAGCACTCAGCGGGGACAGGTCCTTGCTCAATGAGTGGTGGACGTCGATGATGCCGGTCATGTCTCCTCTCGACGAGTCAAGCTGTCACTCCCATGCGGCCACCGGCGACGGTCTAGCAGATCTGGTCATTACCGACGCGGACATCTATCTGAACGACCAACCACGCGGCTGGGCGCGTGGTCTCGCGATCAAGGACGGCCGAATTCAGCAAGTCGTCGCGGACCCCACAGATCTGAAGGATCGCATCGGCTCAGCCACCGAGGTGTTGTCGATGCCCGGCCGACTCATCATTCCGGGGTTTCAGGACGCTCACATTCATGCGCCATTTGCTGGACGAAACCGGCTACGCATCTTTCTGAACGACCTTGAGGGTCGACACAGCTACTTGGATGCGATCGCCACGTATGCCGCAGCGAATCCTGACGAACCGTGGATCGTCGGTGGTGGCTGGGCTATGGAGTACTTCCCGGGGGGTCTTCCCGTCAAAGAGGACCTCGATGCGATCGTCCCCGACCGACCGGTGTTCTTGTTCAACCGTGATGTTCATGGGGCGTGGGTGAACTCCAAGGCGTTGGAGTTGGCGGGGATTACCAAGGACACGGTTGATCCGTTCGATGGCCGGATCGAGCGCGATCCGCAGACGGGCGAGCCGACCGGGATGCTCCACGAAGGACCCGCGTACACCCTGAACGACACGGTAATTCCGGCGCCGAGTCGCGAGGAGTGGGAAGCGGCAATCCTGAACGCCCAGGAGCACCTTCATTCCCTGGGGATCACGGCTTGGCAGGACGCGTGGCTCACACCGGGCACACATAGTGCCTACCGGTCACTCGCGGAGTCGGGCACGCTGACAGCTCGAGTGGTCGGTGCGCTGTGGTGGGACCGTCACCAGGAGCTGGAGCAGATTCCCGAGTTCTTGGCGCAGCGAGAGTCTGGCGTCGTCGGAAACTTCAATGCCACCAGCATCAAAATCATGACTGACGGTGTCTTGGAGAACTTCACGGGAGCGCTGCTTGAGCCGTACTGCGATGGTTGCGGCGGCCACACCGACAATCACGGACTCTCCTACGTCGAACGTGACCTACTTGCTGCTGCGGTCACGGAGCTGGATCGTCACGGTTTCCAGGTTCACATGCACGCAATCGGGGATCGAGCCGTGCGCAATGCACTAGACGCCGTGGCCGCCGCACGATCCGCAAACGGCATGAACGACCTCCGTCACCACATTGCACACATCCAAATCGTGCAGCCGGAAGATGTGCCGCGATTTGCTGAGTTGGGCGTTATTGCGAACTGCCAGCCATATTGGGCGCAGATGGAGCCTCAGATGGAGGAGCTCACCCTGCCGTTCCTTGGTCGGGAGCGCTCAGACCTGCAGTACCCGTTCGGAGACCTGATGCGAAGCGGCGCACGGCTTGCGGGTGGCAGCGACTGGTCAGTGACGACGGCGAACCCGCTCGAGGAGATCGAGGTGATGGTCAACCGGATCGATCCGGAGAATCGACACAACGCGCCGTTCCTGCCTGAGCAGCGAGTTCCGCTCGACGCCGCCATAGCGGCCTTCACGTCTGGAACTGCGTACATCAACCATGATGAGCAGGAATCTGGCCGGATTCAGCAGGGGATGCGCGCAGATTTGGCCGTTGTCGACCAGAACTTCTTCAACGACAATGCCGATCCAATCGCCGAGGCAAGTGTTGAACTGACCATTTGTTCAGGACAGGTGGTGTACTCGAAGCAGTAAGTATTTGATCTTGATCGGCTG
>DATKIY010000099.1:0-18946 GCA_035543875.1 Actinomycetes bacterium
ACGGCATTGCGCGCGAACGACAGCAGCTCGCTGAGCTTCGCGGTCGCGCTGACCTACTGATCGACACCAGCAACCTCAACGTGCACCAGCTTCATCACCGAATTGACGAAGTGTTCAAAGACGCAGACACTGAAGGCGTCCAGATCACCGTGATGTCGTTCGGCTTCAAGTACGGGCTACCTGTCGACGCCGATCTGGTCGTCGACTGTCGATTTCTTCCTAACCCGTACTGGGATCTCGACCTGCGGCCACTCACGGGACGCGATTCGGCTGTGTCGGACTTCGTCCTTGGTCAACCGGCCAGCGAGCCGTTCCTGCAGTCGTACGTCCCCGCCCTCCAGATCGTGCTTAAGGGGTACGCAGAGGAGAACAAGCGATACGCGACGGTGGCCGTCGGCTGTACCGGCGGTAAGCATCGAAGCGTGGCGATGTCAGAGGAGATCGCCCGTCGAATCGAATCCCCAGATGTTGCAGTGCGGGTCGTTCACCGCGACTTGGGGCGTGAGTGATCGTGAGGATTCGTGAGTAGTCCTGCGCCGCTTGTTGAAACCGATGAGCGCCCCCCGGCCGTGGTCGCCTTGGGCGGTGGCCATGGACTGGCAGCAAGCTTGGCGGCACTCCGCCAGATCACGCGCGATCTAACCGCCGTAGTGACCGTGGCTGACGATGGCGGCTCGAGCGGTCGGCTCCGACGCGACCTTGGGGTGCTGCCTCCTGGTGACCTGCGGATGGCGTTGGCCGCACTGTGCTGCGACGACGAGTGGGGCGGCACCTGGAGCCAGGTGGTTCAACACCGGTTCCAAGGTGCTGGGGAGTTGCACGGCCACAGCGTCGGCAACCTGCTCATCGTTGCCTTGTGGGAGATCGTGGATGCTGACCCCGTAGCGGGGCTGGCGTGGGTGGCAAAACTGCTCAAGGCTCAGGGCACCGTCCTGCCGATGTCGACAGTTCCGCTGAACATTCGCGCTCAGGTGGAAGGCGTTGACCCAGCTCGCCCCCACGAGGTGTCGCAGGTGAGCGGTCAGGTCGCGGTAGCAAGCACGACCGGACGTATTCTCGACGTCCAGCTCGACCCGGCTCCGCCACCCGCGTGCCCACAGGCAATCGCCGCGATTCATGACGCCGACTGGCTGGTCTTCGGACCGGGGTCGTGGTTCACGAGCGTCATTCCGCATCTGATGGTCCCCGACCTGGCTCGGGCGGTCTTTGACACCTCGGCGCGCTGCTGCGTGGTCGTCAACCTGGAACCACAGGCCGGCGAGACAGCCGGATTCGCGCCAGAGGAGCACCTCAAGGTGCTCCATGCACATGCGCCCGAACTTTCGGTCGATGTGGTGATCGCCGACTCGGGCGCGGCAGGTGACGGTGGGTCGCTCCGGGCCGCCGCGCGTCAGCTTGGGGCTGATCTTGTGCTCGCTCCGCTGCGCGATGACTCCGGTGATGCACGGCACTGCCCCAAACGTCTGTCGGCGGCATTTCGGACTGCCTTCCAGGGTTGATTCCCAAGACTGATTCCAAGACAGATTCCAAGACTGAATGACACGTGCAAAACCAACAGTGAGAGGATCACAGCCATGGCCATGACGGGAGCGGTCAAGGATGAGCTAGCTCGACTGTCGATCACCAAGCCGTGCTGCCGTAAGGCAGAGGTTTCGGCGATCTTGCGTTTTGCAGGTGGGCTGCACCTGGTGAGTGGGCACATCGTGCTCGAGTCGGAGCTGGACACCGGCGCTGCGGCCCGCCGACTTCGCAAGGACATCTCCGAGGTCTACGGGCACAGCAGTGAGCTAGCGGTCCTGGCCGCGGGTGGCCTCCGCAAGGGAACCCGCTACGTCGTTCGCGTCGTACGAGATGGTGGTGCGTTGGCGCGGCAGACCGGACTCGTTGATGGCCGCGGTCGCCCGGTACGAGGATTGCCGCCACAGGTGGTGTCCGGGGCGGTATGCGATGCCGAGTCAGCCTGGCGGGGTGCCTTCTTAGCCCACGGCTCGCTCACCGAGCCGGGACGCTCATCCGCGCTGGAAATCACCTGTCCCGGACCTGAGGCCGCGCTTGCTCTCGTCGGAGCTGCTCGCCGACTCGGGATCGGCGCGAAGGCGCGAGAGGTAAGGGGTGTTGACCGAGTCGTAATCCGCGACGGGGACGCGATCGGAGCCATGCTGACCCGCCTTGGCGCGCACGACACCTTCCTCGCCTGGGAAGACCGGCGGATGCGCCGCGAGGTGCGGGCAACCGCCAACCGCCTCGCCAACTTCGACGACGCGAACCTGCGCCGATCAGCCAGGGCGGCAGTCGCCGCGGGCGCCCGAGTCGAGCGCGCGCTCGAAATCCTCGGTGACGACGTGCCCGATCATCTGGCCGTGGCCGGACACCTTCGAGTCGAGCACAAGCAGGCAAGTTTGGAAGAGCTAGGCGCGCTAGCCGATCCGCCGATGACCAAAGATGCGATCGCAGGGCGGATCCGGCGCCTGCTTGCCATGGCAGACAAGCGCGCGAGCGACCTCGGGATTGAGGGCACCGATGCCAACCTCACCGCAGACATGATGCCGATGTAGCAGTGCGTGATCGAACGTCCCGCCGACAGGCGCTCAGGGGTCGATAGCGCAGGGGTCGATAGGGTTTCCGGACAGTGGCAAGCAGACACCTCGAGGAGAGCACGTGAGCATCCGGGTCGGGATCAACGGCTTCGGCCGGATCGGTCGTAACTTCTACCGGGCCGCGCGGGCTGCCGGCGCCGACTTCGAGATTGTGGGCTTCAACGACCTCACGGACACCAAGACCCTCGCTCACCTGCTCAAGTACGACAGCGTGCTGGGGCGGTTTGGCGCTGAGGTCACTGCCGAGGACGACGCCGTGTTCATTGACGGCACTCGTGTTCCCGTATCGAAGGAAACCAACCCGGCCGACCTCCCGTGGGCCAAGCTCGGCGCCGACATCGTTGTTGAGTCGACCGGTCACTTCACTGATGCGGCCAAGGCGAAGGCTCACCTCAGCGCTGGCGCCAAGAAGGTCATCATCTCGGCCCCGGCCAAGGGCGAAGACGTCACCGTGGTCATGGGCGTCAATCACGAAACGTACGACCCCGCCGCTCACACGATCATCTCGAACGCGTCGTGTACGACGAACTGCCTTGCGCCAATGGCCAAGGTGCTGTTGGACGAGTTTGGCATCGAAAAGGGTCTGATGACCACGATCCATGCGTACACCAATGATCAACGCATCCTGGACTTCCCACACTCCGACCTGCGTCGAGCCCGGGCTGCTGCGATCAACATGATTCCGACCTCGACGGGTGCGGCGAAAGCGATTGGGCTCGTCCTGCCAACGCTCAAGGGCAGGCTCGACGGCTACTCGATGCGCGTGCCGATTCCCACCGGCTCGGCCACCGACCTCACTGTGCAGCTGTCGCGGGAAGTAACTCGTGACGAGGTCAATGCAGCGATGAAGGCGGCCGCAGCCGGATCGCTGGCCGGCTACCTCAGCTATACCGAAGACCCGATTGTGTCCACAGACATCGTGACCGACCCGGCGTCATGCGTATTCGACTCGGGAATGACCAACGCATCGGGGGACCTGGTCAAAGTTCTGGGCTGGTACGACAACGAGTGGGGATACTCCAACCGGCTTGTCGACCTCGTGACGTTCGTCGGCAACTCGCTGTAGGCGACGAACTCTTGCAAACTCTCGACGACTTAGACGTCGCCGGGCATCGGGTGCTGATTCGTTCCGATCTCAACGTGCCACTGGACAACGGGACCATCACCGATGACGGGAGAGTTCGTGCGAGTCTGCCGTCAATCGAGCAGTTGCTGGACCGGCGCGCAAGGGTTGTGGTCCTGTCCCATTTGGGTCGTCCGAAGGGACAGGTTCGTCCCGAGCTGTCGCTTGAACCAGTCGCCACGCGACTAGCAGAGCTACTCCACCGGCCTGTCACGTTTGTTCACGACACCGTCGGTCGTCCCGCTCAAGCGGCGGTAAACGCGTTGGCCGATGGTGAAATCGCGTTGCTTGAAAACGTCCGCTTCGACGCGAGAGAAACGAGCAAGTCTGATGCTGAACGCGTTGACCTCGCGTCCGCATATGCCGAGCTCGCAGATGCGTTCGTCAGTGACGGGTTTGGGGTCGTTCATCGCAAACAAGCAAGCGTTTGTGAACTTGCGGAGCTGCTGCCGCATGCAGCTGGGCGCTTGGTCGAGAGCGAGATTGACGTGTTACGGCGGCTTACGGACGAACCGACTCGGCCGTATTCCGTCGTTTTGGGCGGCGCCAAAGTCAGCGACAAGCTGGGAGTTATCGCAAACCTGCTCAAGCGCGTCGATCGACTGTTCATCGGTGGGGGAATGGTCTACACGTTTCTAGCAGCTAGTGGTCGGTCGACGGGTACCTCTTTGCTCGAGGCGGACCAGGTCGACACGGTGCGGGACTTGATTGCGCAGGCTGAGCAGCTGGGCGTAGAGCTGGTCCTACCCAGTGACGTAGTAGTCGCAGATCGGTTTGCGCCAGACGCCACGGCGACTGTCGTCGCCTGCGATCAGATCCCAGATGACCAAATGGGGCTGGACATTGGGCCAGCATCGGCAACGTTGTTCTCCGAACGACTGGCCGACAGTGGAACGGTGTTCTGGAACGGCCCTATGGGAGTATTCGAATTCCCCGCCTTTGCTGCTGGCACGCGTGCGGTTGCAGCCGCGTTGACGAAGGTTGCAGGCTTGACTGTTGTCGGAGGGGGAGACTCGGCGGCAGCGGTTCGGACGCTCGGTTTTGCTGACACCGACTTCGGTCATATCTCCACTGGCGGTGGCGCCAGCCTGGAGTACCTCGAGGGCAAAACGCTGCCCGGAATAGCTGTCCTGGAGGACTGAATGGCAACCACCAGAAAGCCGTTGATGGCTGGCAACTGGAAGATGAACCTCAACCATTTTGAGGCGATGCATCTGGTGCAGGACCTAGCTTTTCGACTCCTCGACAAGGACTTCGACGAGGTCGACGTCGTAGTTATCCCCCCCTTCACAGACCTTCGCTCGGTGCAGACCTTGATCGATGCCGACCACCTGACGATCGCCTACGGCGCGCAGGATCTGTCGGTGCATGACTCGGGCGCCTTCACCGGCGAGGTCTCTGGAGCGATGTTGGCCAAGCTCGGCTGTGAGTACGTATTGGCCGGGCATTCTGAGCGCAGACAGCACCACCAGGAAACCGACGAGCTGGTCGCGGCCAAGGCGGTGGCCGCTCTGCGTCACTCGCTCAAGCCCATCGTCTGCGTGGGCGAGTCACTGGATATCCGGCAGGCGGGGGACCACGTCTCGTTTGTGGTGAGTCAGCTCGAAGCCTCGCTTGCCGGTCTGTCAGACCTCCGCAACGTGGTTGTCGCATACGAACCAGTCTGGGCGATTGGGACCGGCGAGGTGGCTACCCCAGAGGACGCGCAGGAGGTCTGCGCGGCGCTACGAGCCAGTGTCGGAGCCAGCCACGGAACCGATGTGGCCGCCGAGCTGCGTGTGCTCTACGGCGGCTCGGTGAAGTCGGACAGCGCTCCTGGGATCATGGCGGAGCCGGATATTGACGGTGCCCTGGTGGGTGGAGCCAGCCTGTCGGCAGAGGAGTTTGTGGGGATCGTTCGGTTCCGAGCTGGCCAGGCTGAGCCAGCGGAATCGGTTGGCTCCCACGCATGAGTCAGGACGTGATTGGGGACAGGTTTACGGAAGGGTTTACGGACAGGGCTAGGGACGCGAATCAACGACTTGGAGCGCCCCTAGGCGCCAGGGGCGCCACCATGCGTATCCTTACGTGGTTGCCCCGCCCCCAGAGGAGTACAACCCCGTGAATGCCATCGAGATCACCCTCGTGGTGATCGTTGACATCACCAGCCTGGCGCTGATCGCTTTGGTCCTGTTGCACAAGGGCAAGGGTGGTGGGTTGTCTGACATGTTCGGTGGGGGTTTTAGCTCCACGCTCGGTGGTTCCAACGTGGTCGAGCGAAACCTTGACCGGATGACCGTCGCTTTCGGATTGATCTGGTTCGCCTGCATTGTTGGCCTCGGCCTGCTGCTCGGTACCTAGCTCGCGTGAGTCTTAGGTTCTTGATGTGATCGTTGTTCGGACGGACAGGAGCACGAACTGATGGCCAGTGGTAGCGCGATTCGTGGGAGCCGGGTCGGTGCAGGTCCCATGGGAGAAGCCGAACGTGGAGAACCAGCGCCGCGGCAACGCATTTCTTACTGGTGCGCGCAAGGCCACGAGTCGCGGCCGAGTTTCGCCGACGAAGCTGATCCCCCCGAGGTGTGGGACTGTCCACGTTGCGGCTTGCCAGCCGGACAGGACCGTCAAACCCCACCCGACGCGCCGAAGAACGAGCCTTACAAGACGCACTTGGCGTATGTGAAGGAGCGTCGCTCGGACGCTGATGGCGAAGCCATCCTGGCCGAGGCACTGGCCAAGCTTCGAGCCGACTCCCGCTAGAGGTCAAGCCGACGCTCGCCCGCGCGTCCCAGGCTCATGAACCAGGGCACGTCTCCAGGCGATGAACTAGGGCGAAGCGATGCGACGCAGCGCATGCGGCAGCCGCGCCGCGGCCGACTCATCCACCAGCATCAACGTTCGCGCCGTGCCCCTGACCCCTGCCGCTGGGACTTGAAGCGGTCCAGCGCCTGAGGCGGCCAAGTGGACTCCGGCGGCTACCTCGTCGCCTTCGCCCAGCAGCCACACCTGGTCGGCTGTGCTCAGCGCCTGCGCCGAAAGACTCAGCTGCGAGGTGGTCCGGTCTACCGTGACCGACTCGTTGGCGTACGCCGATGGACGTTCGGGGTGCAACCCGGCGACCCCGCCGTCGGCACCCACAGTCAACAGGGCCAGGGTGAACGCCGGGACCTGACCATGTTCCGATGGGCTTCGGGCGGCTGACAGCGCCTGCGCGTAACGCTGCGCCGAATCTTCGGGGTTCTGATCTGCCGAGGTGCGTTCTGTCGCAGAAGACGATGTCGTGTCCGAAACCATGGGGTGAATGCGATCGTCTGGTACGCCGAGATCTAACAGCGATCGTGCAGCGGCGGTCACCGATCGTGATGCTCCAACTGGCGACTGCCAGGTGGCGTTGGCCCACCACACTTCGATCCGACTCCAGTCGACTGCGTCGCGCACCCGTTGTTGGCTGACCAGCGTCAGTACATCGGTCACCAGCGTGTCATCGGCGAGCAGGAGGCGGGCTGTGCCGCTGGCTGCCACGCGGTCAACCAGGACTGTGACGAGTCGAGCTGCCACTGCCTCAAGCAACAGCTCGCGATCGCGGACCACGAAGACTTCGGGCGTCGTCATGGTCGAACGCGGTCGGAGCAAGCTGTCACGACCCGGACCGTTCCATTGCCTGTTGAACCGAGTCGCGCAGCTGTTGCCAGGACTTTTCGAAGGAAGCGACGCCCTCGCGCTCCAGTTGCTCGACGACAGAGTCGTAGTCGACCCCCGCGGCTGCGAGCTGGTCGAGAACCGCTAGGTCTGCGGAGTAGTCGCTGCTAATCGTTCGGCCACGCAGCTGGCCGTGGTCCTCGACGGCGCGCAGGGTAGCTGGCGGCATCGTGTTGACCGTCTTAGGCGCGACCAGCTCGACGACGTAACGCGTGTCTTCGTATGAGGGGTCTTTGGTGCTGGTCGAAGCCCAGAGCGGACGTTGCGGCTGCGCTCCCTGATCGGCCAACGCCAACCAGCGGTGGCTGGCGAGTACCTCTTCAAAGTGGGCATACGCAAGGCGGGCGTTGGCAATCGCAGTGCGGCCCCGCAAGGCAGCGGCCGCCGGAGCTGATGAGGCATCGAGCTGACGGTCGACCGCGGTATCAAAACGACTGATGAAGAAGGAGGCCACTGACCCGATGGTGGCCAAGTCGTGTCCGTTGGCCGCCGCCTTCTCCAGACCGAGCAGCCAGGCGTCGGTGACTTCGCGGTAGCGGGGAAGCCCGAAGATGAGGGTGACATTGATACTGATGCCGGCGGCGAGCGAAGCCGTAATTGCGGGAAGTCCTGCGCTGGTCCCGGGAATCTTGATCATGAGGTTGGGTCGGTCGACCCGAGTCCACAACTGCGACGCCTCGGACACCGTCGACTCGGTATCGCCGGCAAGTCGCGGATCGACCTCCAGCGACACGCGGCCGTCGATCCGATGGGTGGCCAGGTAGACGTCGCTGAAAACGTCGCATGCGGCTTGGACGTCGTCGACCGTGAGTGCACGAACCGCCTCGTCCAGGCTTGCTCCAGCTTTGCTGAGTGCAGAAATCTGGTCGACGTAGTCAGCTCCGTCACCGACGGCCGCTGCGAAGATCGACGGATTGGTGGTAACGCCCACTACGTGCTGGTGCTGGACAAGACTCGCAAGCTCGCCCGACGTCAGCCGGTGTCGCCCGAGATCGTCCAGCCAAATCGAAACTCCCGCGTCAGCAAGTGCCGACAACGCATCGGTCGGCGTGGTCATCGTGAGCTCTCCCCTTCTGTGCGGAGACCTGTGAGTTGAATGGACGCGCGCACGGCGTCAGACACCGCTTCGGAGGTGAACCCAAACTTCTCAAACAGCGTGGCGGCGTCGGCCGACGCGCCGAAGTGGTCGATGCCAACCACGCAGCCCGAGTCACCGACAAGTCGCCACCAGGAAAGGGGTGACCCCGCCTCGACGGCAACCCTGGCCCGAACCCTGGAGGGCAGCACAGTCTCTCGGTAGCTTTCTGGTTGCGCTGCAAACCACTCCATGCAGGGCATGGAGACGACGCGCGTGCTTGTCCCGTCTTGCTCGAGTGCGACCGCCGCGGCTACTGCCAGCTGCAGCTCTGAGCCGGTGGCCATGATGATCGCGTCCACCGTGGGGCGGCTGCCATCGACCAGGATGTAGCCGCCTTTGGCTACACCGTCCATTCCGCGCTGGTCGGTGCCGGACAACACGGGCAGGTTCTGCCTGGATAATGCCAAGGCGACCGGCCCGGTTCGGTGTTCGATCGTGGCACGCCACGCAGCGGTCGTTTCGTTCGCGTCGCCAGGTCGCACCACGGACAGGTTGGGGATCGCGCGTAGCGCAGCCAGGTGCTCAATGGGCTGATGGGTCGGTCCGTCTTCGCCAACGCCGATCGAGTCATGCGTCCACACGTAGATCGTCGGAATACCCATGATCGCTGCCATGCGAACCGATGGCCGCATGTAGTCACTGAACACCAGGAAGGTTCCGACGTACGGTCGGGTGTGACCCTCCAACGCGATGCCGTTCGCAATCGCACCCATAGCGTGCTCGCGCACCCCGAAGTGAAGGGTTCGCCCGAACGGACCTCCCTGCCACATGGCTGTCTGTCGATCCTCGGGCAGCGCAGAAGGCGACCCGGGGATCGTGGTGTTGTTCGAGCCAGCGAGGTCGGCTGAGCCGCCCCAAAGCTCAGGCAACCGAGCACCAAGAGCTGCAAGTGCCTTCCCAGAGGCGGCTCGAGTCGCCACGTTGTCTCCAGTGACGAACATGGGCAAGTCGTCGTCCCAATCAGTCGGCAGCTTGCCTGACTGCAGCCGTTGTTGTAGCAAGGCACGCTCTGGTTCCTTTGCTGCCCACGCGTCGTATCGGTCTTGCCACGCCGCGCGGAGCTTGGCGCCGCGAACTCCTATTTCTCTGGCATGTCGCAGGACCGAAGCGTCAACGTCGAACGACTTGGTCGGGTCGAAGCCCAGAACCTGCTTGGTAGCGGCGACCTCCTCGGCTCCCAGTGCGGAGCCATGCGCCTTGCCGGTGTCCTGCGCGTTTGGTGCGGGCCACGCAATATGAGTTCGCAGCCGGATGAAACTCGGCTGGTCCCGTTGCTCGCGCGCGTTCGTGAAAGCTGCATTGAGCTGCTCGACATCGATATCGCCGTTCGACTTCGGCTCCAGCTCCTGGACATGCCAGCCGTACGCGCGATACCGCTCCGCGACGTCCTCAGTGAACGCGATGTTTGTGTTGTCCTCGATGGAGATGTGATTGTCATCCCAAACCACGACGAGGTTGCCGAGCCGCTGTGTTCCCGCAAACGACGAAGCTTCAGCACTTACGCCTTCTTGTAGGTCGCCATCGCTGGCGAACACCCACACAGTCCAGTCGAAGGGGCTCTCACCCTGGGCGGTTTCCGGATCGAGCAGTCCCCGAACCCGACGCCCGGCCATAGCCATGCCCACGCCGTTGGACAGGCCCTGACCAAGGGGACCGGTGGTCGTTTCCACGCCACGCGTGTGGCCGTGTTCGGGGTGCCCGGGCGTCAGGCTGCCCCAGGTGCGCAGGGCTTTGAGGTCGTCGAGTTCAAGCCCGTAGCCGGACAGGTAGAGCTGCAGGTAAAGCGTGAGGCTGGAGTGGCCCATGGACAGGACGAAGCGGTCACGTCCCAGCCAGTCGGGAGCGGCCGGGTCGTGGCGCAGGTGCCGCTGGAACAGCAGGTAGGCGGCTGGCGCGAGGCTCATGGCCGTGCCTGGATGTCCGTTGCCCACCTTCTGCACGGCATCCATGGCGAGGACGCGACAGGTGTCGACTGCGCGTCGATCATCGTCGGTCCAAGGCACCGGGGAGTTGCCTTTTTGGGGGCTGCCGGATTGACCGATGTGGGGCGTGCTCACTGGCGGCTCACTCTGGATGGGTGCGGCGGGTTGTCCCGAGCCTACCCGGCTAGAGTGAGCGCGAAACGCGCCCGGTTGGACGCGGTTCCACAAGTTTCAACCCACCAAACTATCCGTCCATCAGCCGGCAGCGATCACGCGGCCATGAGTCATTCATGAGGTACCTGTGACCGTCGTCGATGCCGGGACCGTGGTTCTCGCCACGACCGTCCGTCGCAGGTCTTGGCGTGACACGCTGCGGGCGTACGTAGCGCTCACGAAGCCGCGGATCATTGAACTGCTGTTGGTGACGACCGTGCCGACGATGTTCCTAGCGGCTGGTGGCGTGCCCAATCTCTCGTTGGTCGTGGCAACGCTGATAGGTGGGACGCTGGCTGCCGGGTCTGCGAACAGCCTGAACTGCTATGTCGACCGCGACATAGACCAGATCATGAGCCGCACCGGACATCGCCCGCTGGCTACGGCCGAAGTCACACCCCGCGAAGCGCTGTTGTTTGGGCTTGCGCTGGGTGCAGCGTCGATGGCAACGATGCTCGCCTGGGTGAACCCGCTCGCGACGGCGCTGACGTTCGCCGCGATTGCTTTCTACGTGCTCGTGTACACGCTCGCGCTGAAGCGACGCACGCCATCAAACATTGTCTGGGGCGGCATCGCTGGCTGCATGCCTGTTCTCATTGGATGGGCGGCAGTTACCAACTCACTGTCGTGGGCCGCGCTTTTGTTGTTCCTTGTTGTTTTCTGGTGGACGCCTCCGCACTTTTGGGCGTTGGCCATGCGCTTTAAGGATGACTACGCAGCGGCGGGCATACCGATGCTCCCAGTAGTGGCGGAGCCGGCGGTCGTCGTGCGTCGGATGTTGGGGCATTCCTGGGCGATGGTTGGTGCCTCACTCCTGCTGTGGCCGGTCGGCGGGATGACTGTTGCCTACGGAGTGGTTGCGGTCGGATTGGGTGCTGCCTTCCTGTACGAGACGTATGCACTCCGCTCGCGAGTTCGAAGCGGCCTAAGCATCGAACGGCTGCGACCGATGCGGCTGTTCCACTGGTCCATCACCTACCTGACCCTGCTGTTCGCCGCCGTCGGCATCGACGCGCTCTTGCCGTTCTAACCCTTCCGGCACCTGCCACTGTTCAGCTGACCCCTACTGACAAGGTTCGTTGGCAAGCTAGTCCGCTGGCGCTGATAGGTGCAGCAGAACGCCAGCGCCGCCTTCGGGGCCGGACAGCGTCGTCAAACCGCCGCCACTCGCGTGCGCCGTTCGTGCCGCAATGTCGAGTCCTAGTCCGGTCGACCCGGCGCCAGAGACACCTCGGGCACCGATATCGCTGCCTAGTGGCCAGCCCGGACCCTGGTCGGTGATGAGGACGTCCACACCGCCAGCCGCTGGCGCCGAAAGGGTGATCTGAAATCCAGTGCCCTCCGGCGTGTGGGCAAACACATTTCCCAGCACGGCGTCGAAGGCTGCGGCAAGGTCGGCGGCACTGCACCGGACCCAGGCTGGCTGCGCCGGGATGCTGATCGTTGCTTCCCGTCCTTCGTCCTCAGCAAGGGCGGACCAGAATCGTGCGCGTTCCCGCAGAACCTGTTCGGCGTCGCACCGAGCCTGAACACCTTCGCGCACCGGGCGTCGCGCTTCGTTGATGACGGCGTCAACGGTCCGCGATAGCTGTTCAACGTCATCAGTGATCCGGTTGCGCTCGGCCTCGTCGGCAAGTGACTCGGCGTCGAGCCGCAGCGCTGTCACCGGCGTCCGAAGGCGGTGCGACAGGTCGGCCACCGCCTCTCGTTCGGCAACCAACAAGTCGCCAACTCGGTGCGCTAGGCGGTTCAACGCGGTGCCGACTAACTTCGTTTCTCTCGGCCCCGACGGCTCGACGCGGGCAGCAAGGTCGCCTTTGGCCAAAGACTCAGCAGTCTCCGCGAGCTCTTCAGCTGGCTTGACGAACGAGCGAGCTAGCGCGTCTCCCACGGCCAGAGCCAACAGGAGGAGGACGACTGCAAGCCCAAGCAGCGACAGTCGCGCGCGGGTAACCCCTGCGTCGAGCTCGTCAGGAGGCACCAAGACCCGGATCACCGTCGGCGGTTTTGGCGGGTCGATCACGGCTACCGCAATCTCGCGTCCGTCGGGGCCGTCAGCGGTCAACGTGGTTCCACTCTGCGCCAGACGTACAGCGTCAGTTTCCGGGCTGGCAGCCCCGAGCGTCGAACCATTCGGTAGGTAGATGGTCACGGGGTAGCCGCCGTCGGCATTGACCTGGTCGACGGCAACCTCCAGCTTGTCCCGCGGGACGGTCGCGACCAGGCCGGCGAACGGTTGGATGCGCAACGTGGCAGAGGTGGTTGCACGACTCTCCGCGACGGTCTGCACCAAAACCGCCAGGGGCAACAGGAATGCCAACAGGACAAGAGCGGTGCTGGCGGCAATGGTGATCAGAATGCGACGTCGCATCGGCCGGTCGACCTAGTTGGCGGTGGGGTCGACGACTTTGATGCCCACACCGCGCACGCTCACCAGGAAGCGAGGTTCCTGCGCGGTCTCACCCAGTTTGCGACGCAGCCAGGACAGATGAACGTCAACGGTCTTATCAGCGCCGCCGTATGGCAAGCGCCACACCTCGGTGAGGAGCTCCCGTTTGCTCACGACATTTCCAACGCGAGCCATGAGGTATGCCAGCAGGTCGAACTCCTTCGGGCTCAGCTCGATCGAGGCTCCGTTCAAGGAGGCTTCTCGTGAGCCCGTATCCACCATCAGCTGCCCTACCCGCAACTCCGTTGTCGCGGTTGTGTCACTGCTGCGCCGAAGTACAGCGCGAATCCGCGCGTCCAGCTGCTCAGCACTAAATGGCTTGGTCAGGTAGTCATCGGCCCCGGCATCGAGTGCTCGGACGATCGATGCATCGTCGTCTCGGGCGGTGGCCACGATGACTGGCACAGCGCTTACTGCACGCAGCATGCGTAGGACTTCGGCCCCGTCGAGATCGGGCAGGCCAAGGTCGAGCAGCACGAGGTCGGGTCGGTCGTCGACGGCCGATCGCAGCCCCGAAAGTGCATCGTTAGCCGACGACACCGCGTGTCCACGTTCGCCGAGCGCGCGGACGAGCGCGGCACGAATCGAAGCATCGTCTTCAACGACCAGCACTTGGACCACGTGCCGGAGCGTAGCCAGCAGGGCTGGTTTCTGGCGATCGTCGCTCGGCGTTCTGGCGCTAAACCTCGCTGGTACCAAAGATTTTAGGTTCGCCTTAGGGGTGCCTTGACCTTTGTCAGGGTCTGGATAGGAGAGGCTTCGGTAATGAAAGGTTGGGGTCCTGCTGGCCTGTGGCTCGTCTTTACGGTTGTCGCAGTGGCGTCTGGTCTTGCCGCGGTCGCGCTCGTCGGGAGGGCCGTCAGCGAAAGCACTGGCCCGGTGCTTTCGGCCGCAGCCGTCACCGAACAGCTGCATGCCCAGACATCGGGGGTTACTGGTTCGAGCGGTCCAACTGGCGAGCCGTCCAACAACGGCGGCGATCACAGCAGTCCCGATCCCGAGCACACTGGTTCCAGTCACTCGACTGACAGTGTCACCGCGCAGCCGACGAGCTCCCCGACGCCGACGGCAACCGCTAACCACACTGGAAAGCCCGGCCATTCGTCCAAACCTGCCAAAACCGATCCCACCCGTACGCGAGCGGTTAGCTCTCGAGGTGGGACGGCCATCGCCGAGTGCCAAGGTGACCAGGCCTATCTCCGGTCGTGGAGCCCTAGCAGCGGGTTCCGCGTCGACGAAGTTACTCGTGGTCCCGCGCGCGAGGTGGAGATCAGGTTTGTCAGTTCATCACTTGAGGTGCGACTTGAGGTGCACTGCACGGGTGGTCTCCCGATCGGCTCGCAAGAGGTACGAGAAAACGACGGCGGCGGCGATGACGGGACTGAGGCACAGCGAGACCCGGACTAGGCCACTGTCGGTACGCCGCGCGTGCGACAGCTGAGCAACACGTTGAGAGTTGCCAGCCAGACCAAGCAGGCACCCAGGAGATGGAACGCGACCAGCCCTTCCGGCACGCCCGTGAAGTACTGGAGATACCCGATAAAGGCTTGTGTCGCGCATGCGGCAACAAGGAGAACTCCTGCGCGAAACGCGGCTCGCGGTGCCTCCGTGAGTTTGGCCGCGAAGGTAAAGGTCAGGACAAGTCCAATGAACAACAACACGACGTCAGAGTGCAGCCAGCTGATGGTGCGTGGGTCGAGGGCGAACCGGGCGGCCTTCTCGGCGTCGCCGGAGTGTGGACCAGTCCCGGTAACGACGGTGCCGAGCGCAAGCACGAGCAAGGCAACAACCACGAGAACGATGGAGAGCACCCTAAGCTCTGGTCTTACGACAATCGTCATCGGTTGGTCGCCGGGGTCGCCTGCACGTCGGTACAGGTTGAAAGCAGCGGCGACCATGGCGATCGACAACAGAAAGTGCGCTGCAACGGTGACGGGGTTGAGGTCGAGGAGGACCGTCAACCCGCCGAGGAGCGCCTGACAGAAGATGCCAACCAAGACCAACGACGCAAAGCCGACCAGGCTTTTGCGCGCGGTTCCCGGGGTTCCCCACGGTCGACCAAAGCGACGGGCCAGCGAAGGACGCAGCACCGCCAGCAGCGCAGCTACTGCGGCGATCAGCACTACCGACGTCAGGAGTCGGTTCCCGAACTCGATCAGTGAGTGAAGGCCCTCGGGTTGGCCGGTCACAGGCACCAGGTTTCCGTCAGTGCAGTCTGGCCAGGTCGGGCAACCGAGGCCGGAACCCGTGAGGCGAACCAGACCGCCAGTCAAGATGATGCCGACTTCGGCAACGAGGTTGGTCAGCAGGATCAACCGGGCGGTCGGACCAATGGGCGTTGCGATGCCGGGTTCACTCGCGGTGGCGTTGTCAGCAAGGTCATGCATCACGGGTCCAGCGTAAGCCGGGATGCACTCGCGAATCCGTGGAGGTCAACCGGAGCGGTCAATCAAAATTGAAGGTCACTGATGTTGCGGCCGGCCATCGATTGCACGGAAGTCCATGTTCAGCGACGGTAGAGGTGTTGAGCAACCTTGAGCAGGTGGCGTTCGACCCGGTTGCGACTATCGAGGCGCTGGTCACCGGACGACCATCTAAGCCGCGCTGATGTTACTCCCAGTGGAACCAGCGAGCGGTTGCCGCTGAACCTGCAGCCAGCCAAACAAGTAGCACCAAACAGTCGATGACAGCGACCGAGCCGTGTTCGGTTGCGGTGCGAAGCGCCTCGGCAAGTGCGGCGGACGGCAGTAGCTCAACCCAGGGTCGCGCTGCCGACGGCAGCTCCGACAGCGGGATGACAATCCCGCCAGCTGCCAAGAGCAACAGATAGACGACGTTCGCCCCTGCCAAGGTGGCCTCGGCGCGCAGCGTTCCTGCCAGCAATAGGCCCAGTGAAGCGAACGCAGCTGTCCCAAGGACAAGTATGGGAAGACACAGCACCAAGCCCGTGACAGAAGGCTGCCAGCCAAGTGCAAGGCCAGTGCCTGCGAGCAGGATGACTTGGCCAAGTTCGACGGCAAGCACAGCGCAGGATTTGCCGGCCAGCAGGTCGTTCCTCGACAGGGGAGTGGCAGACAGTCGCTTGAGAACGCCATAGCGCCGTTCAAAACCGGTCTGGATCGCTAACCCAGTGAACGCAGTTGACAGCACGGCCAGTGCCAGGATCCCAGGGACGATGACAGCAAGTCGGTCGGTTCGAGCAGGCCCGGTGCCAACGTCTACAACCGTCGTGAGGCTCAGTCCGATAAGCAGTCCGAGGGGAAGCACCAACGTCAACAACAGCTGTTCGCCGTTGCGAAGCATCATGGCCAGCTCGAGTCGCGTATGCGCCAGCACACGCGACGACGTGCGTGCGACGCCGGGGAGCGGCGAAACGTCGAGCTGGGTCATGGGCGTAGCTCCCGGCCAGTGATTTCGAGGAAGACATCCTGCAGGCTCCGACGATCGGTAGCGATACTTGTCGTCACGATCGCTTCGGCTGCACACCAGCCCGTCAGGGCTGTCAGCAGGTCAGCTGCGCTTCGTCCCGTCACCCGATAGTTGCCGGGAGACTCCTCCAAGGCGACCGCGCCGATACCGAGCAGCTCGCGTAGCTTCGACAGGTCCAGTCGTGCGGTTGCGGTGAACCGCACGACTTCACCACCCGCGGCCGCGGTGAGCTCGGTTGGCGACCCAGCAGCAACCACCGACCCGTGGTCAACGATGACGACGTGGTCGGCCAGCTGCTCCGCCTCCTCGAGGTAGTGGGTAGTGAGGAGCACTCCCACCCTGGCCGAACGTAGGTCAGCGATCAACTCCCATGTGGCATGGCGCGACTGCGGATCCAACCCCGCGGTTGGTTCGTCCAGGAACACGACCTCTGGTCGGCCGATGACCGCTAGTGCAACGCCGAGCCGCTGTTGTTGTCCGCCGGACAATCGTTTGTACGGGGACCCGGCAACGGCTTGCAGACCCATGCGGTCGATGAGGGCCGCCACGGACTGCGGCCGGGCATAGAGCGCCGCGGCGTGCGTCAGCGCCGCCAACGGGCTGACAGACCCATAGACGCCGCCCTCCTGCAGCATGACCCCGACGCGTGGGTGGAGCGCAGCTGCCTGTTCCTGCGGGTCAAGACCCAGAACCCTGACCGATCCGGCGTCGGCGCGTCGAAACCCTTCACAGATCTCCAAAGTCGTGGTTTTGCCAGCGCCATTGGGTCCGAGTACCGCGGTGACGGCGCCACTGACAGCCTGGAACGAGAGATCGTTAACGACGGCTCGCCCTGCGTAGCTCTTGATCAACCCGGAGACGCTGACCGCAAGATCTCCAGGGGCGCGCCCGTTTTCGGTTACTTGGCGAGTCATCGAGCCACGCGCGATGCCGGGTTTCGGGGTTCAGGGCGGGCAGACACGACCGTCAGGCTAGGTGGATGGCCCCCCCAGCGTGCACGCGGGAGCCTTTTACGCAACAATGGGGTTGTGAAATTGACCAACCGGGATTCACCGGCTCCTGAGGCGGAAGGGCGCGATCGGGTCGCTGCTGCCTTGGTGACGGCCGGACCGGCCACCGCTGCGGCCCTGGCCGAGCGGCTGGGCATCAGTACCACGGCGATTCGCCGTCATCTCGATGCGCTCCTGGCAGACGGTTTGGTGGAGTTCGACGATCGTCCGCCTTATGGCCCGTCGCCGGCGCGCGGAAGAGGTCGACCCCCTCGGGTCTTCGCCATCAGCGATGCCGGGCGCTCCCAGTTCCCGTCGGACTACGACTCGCTCGCATCGCATGCGCTCGCTTTTGTGGCAAGCACGGGTGGCGATGCTGCTGTCCATGCGTTCGCCGAGCAACGTGCGGCTCAGCTCGAACAGAGTCTTCGGCAACGTCTCGGCGACGGTTGGGCGAGCGTCCCCACCACCGAAAAGCTTTCCGGACTCGCCGACGCGCTGAGTGACCTTGGCTTCGCGGCAAGCACCGAGCCAGCTCCCTCTGGCGCACAGATTTGTCAGCATCACTGCCCGGTCTCGCACGTGGCTGAGCAGTTCCCGCAACTGTGTGAAGCCGAAACCGAAGCCTTCGCTCGGGTCCTCGGCCACCACGTGCAACGACTGGCCACCATCGCGCACGGCGATGGTGTCTGCACCACTGTTGTTCCGCTCACTGCTTCCGAAAGGACCCCCGCATGAGCACGACCGCACACCCAGAACTCGATGGCATTGGTAGCTACGAGTACGGCTGGAGCGATTCAGACACCGCTGGCACCAACGCGCGTCGAGGGTTGAGCGAAGAGGTGGTCCGCGATATCTCGGCGAAAAAGAACGAGCCGAAGTGGATGCTCGACATGCGGTTGAAAGGGCTGCGACTCTTCGGCAAGAAGCCCATGCCTACGTGGGGCTCCGATCTGTCCGGGATCCACTTCGACACGATCAAGTACTTCGTGCGTTCCACCGAGAAGCAGGCGGAGTCGTGGGAGGACCTCCCAGAGGACATTAAGAACACCTACGACCGCCTGGGCATCCCTGAAGCCGAGAAGCAGCGTCTGGTCGCTGGTGTTGCTGCGCAGTACGAGAGCGAAGTCGTCTACCACAAGATCCGCGAAGACCTTGAGGAGCAGGGCGTCCTGTTCCTTGACACCGACACTGCGCTGCGCGAGCACGAGGAACTGTTCAAGGAGTACTTCGGCACGGTGATTCCCCCTGGTGACAACAAGTTCGCCGCGCTCAATACCGCAGTCTGGTCAGGTGGCTCGTTCATCTACGTCCCGAAGGGCGTCAACGTCGAGATTCCACTTCAGGCGTACTTCCGCATCAACACCGAGAACATGGGTCAGTTCGAGCGCACCCTGATGATTATCGA